>CAYJID010000008.1:0-25329 GCA_964370135.1 uncultured Akkermansia sp.
ATAAAGATTGACTCATGGATGTATTGCGATAAAATAACAGAGATGAACAAATGCTTTTTACCTTATAGCTGCACCTATAGCAGTCAACGCGAATATAACAAATACGCCGCCATCCTCGATCGCGGACATGGTGAGACTGTCTATCTGGAGATGACAGGGGCTCCCGCATGGGCAATCGCCTGCTGCGAGATTCCTGAGGAGAAGGGGGTCTGGTATTTTGACGATGCGCGCGCGGTGCGCATCTGTGAGGGCTACCGACGTGCGCGTTATAACTCTCTAGAAGCTTTCGAACTCAGTGATCAGGAGCTACTCGCGCTCGATGATTGGCACTCCATCACCGATTGTAGCGAGGAGGTTATGACCGAGATACGCGCTGAGATGCGTCAGACGTTGGAGTATCTCCAGTACATGCTCAACGAGGGAGTCGTGTGAGCTAGAGTTTTTTCCGAGCCACGTGAATGATGTGGCTCACGGACGCCGCAGCCCCGCAAGGGGCTTTTTTCGTGTGCTGCTTGCACAAAAAAACTAAGGGCTGTGATTCGTTAAAAATCACAGCCCTTAGCACGGAGCGAGAGGGATTCGAACCCTCGGTAAGGATTTTCTCCCTACGTCCATTTAGCAAACGGGTGCTTTCAGCCACTCAGCCATCGCTCCTTTTGCGTTTAGTGCGGGGGCATTTTATCAAAAGTTTCACATGCAGTCAATAAGAAATTATAAAAAAAATAAAAAACTCTTCCCTAGCCCCTACTCAGGCCACGTTGCGCCCCCTATCGCTTCGAATCCAGAGAGGAGGTACCGACGCCTACGCATCCGAAAAAAGAAGAGCAGACAAAGGTGCAAAAAGTCCGCATGCTTGACACAATATACTTGACAAACCACAGGCACGCGTGTATAAGCTTTCTCAGCTACAAGCCAGTTTGGCGGAATTGGTAGACGCGCTCGACTCAAAATCGAGTTCTTCGGAGTGTGGGTTCGAGTCCCACAACTGGTAGATCCGCGGCGCAGTTATGAATTTTCATAACTGCGCCGCTCTTTTAGTTACGCGGATTGCGCTTGCATGATTGTCCATATAGTGCTAGAAAAAGGGTGAACCGATGAGGTGAACTCGGGTGAACCAATCATGGCTAATATCATCAAACATAAAAACACGTGGTACGCTCGCTGGACTGTAGACGGCAAGCGCGTTGAAAAGACTACGGGCGTGAAGGTCGAGGGAGATGCTCCCGCATCTCGTCTCAAGAAACTGGCTCAGGTGACGGCTGACGCAATGGAGGCGGCAGCCGTGGGGGATTCATCCGTAGCGGGGGCTCTCGCGGCGGTGTCGGCGATGGCTGAAGCTCTCGGATTGGAGGGGCGACGCTGTCCTACAGTGGGCGCTTTTTTTGACTCCTATGAGCCGCACGGCGGTATGCAGAATGTGGCTAATGCGAAGCGTGCCATTGCGCGCTTTCTGGACTTTCACACAGACTTGCTCGCGCGTCGTCTCGATGTGGTGACGGTGTCTCATTGTCGTGATTGGTTGCGTGCCGAGTCAGCGCGTGTGTCGGGGGGTACGGTGAAGAGCTACCGCGCACATTTGTCCGCTGCGTTCGCGCGTGCGTATCGAGATGATCTGATTGCGAAGAATCCTTTCTCAGCTCTGCGTGTGTCTGAGTACGCGGTGAGGGGAGATGCGCCCCAGAAGCGTGAGCCGTTCACGCGTGAGGAGATCTCTCGTATGGTGCGTGAGATGCCCGCGCCGTGGTGTGATATGGTGCTGGTTTCTTTCCTCACAGGAGGGCAGAGGCTGGGGGATATTGCGTGCCTGCGCTGGGAGTCGGTGGACTTTGATCGCGGCATGGTGGTGCTCAAGACGCAGAAGACGGCAACGGATATTGAGTCGCCTATGATTGGGGCTCTACGTGAGTGCCTGCTGCGCCTGCGTGCGTGTGTGGAGGCGGGTGAGGTCTTTGTCTTCCCCGAGATGGAGGTGCGCTATAGGCGTAGCAAGGGGGTGCTCTCGGTGGAGTTCACAGCTCTGCTGCGTGCGATGGGGATTCTGACTGCTGGCGTGTCTGCTCGCGCTGGTCGTGATGCGCGTCGATCGGTGTCGGCAAAGTCGTTTCACTCAATACGCCATTCGGTGGTGTCTTTTCTCCGTGAGAGTGCGTCTATCTCGCAGGATGTGTCGCGCGCGATTGTCGGGCATGACTCCGAGGAGATCGAGCGCGCCTATTTCACCGCAAGCTCGCAGGCAAAGCTTGCTGGACTGGAGCTCTTGCAAAGCGCGATTGAAGAGGGTTAAAAGAGAGGCACCCCGCCTACGAGGTAGGCGGGGCGTCAGGAGGCTGAGAAGAGATTTGAAGCTTTTGATAAGGCTAAAATAACTTTCTCTATACGTAGAGTCATGAGAGGCGGTCATTCATCTACGCTGTGTTCATGGAGAACACGAATGCCAGTTATGCGAGTGATAAAGTCTCATGGCTGGCGCTTGTTTCATATAAACAGATGAATCTGACGCACTCAAGTATAGCGTTTTGTATTGTTTTGTCAAGAATTAGTACACAGTAGCGCATTTGGCTTGATTTCTTGGGCTGTATTCTGTAAGCTTGACTGAAGAACTCTCAGCATTATGAATGACGTTGCTTTAGCTATCTATAGGGATATTTTCGCGGATATGATTCGCGAAAACAACCCTGCTTATATCAATAATAACTCGGCCTCTCATGCCCGTGTTATCCTCAATGAGTTGATTAATAATGCTAATGAAACTGTTTTCATTCAGTGCTCTCATTTTGCTCCCGACGTGTACAATGAGCGAATCGTGAAGGCTCTCAATATGGCTCAAGAGCGAGGCTGCCGTGTCTTTATCGCGATCCGTGATGAGACTGCTACTGATTCTCTAGTGCGTGATCTCAATAGTGAGATTTCTGTCTCTGAGCATGTGAGCTCTCTTGCTAATGATTATTGCGTCGTTGATGGGGCTCGCTTTCGCTATGAACTCAATGCTCACAGGAGAGAGGCTGCTGCTTGTGCCTATGATCTAGATACTGGGGGGATGCTAGCGGAGATCTTTGTCAATGCGCATGCAGTGCAATAAGTTGATATCATCATCAGTTTTGCTCCTCCTGTGAAGTCGCTAGGTGTTTTTCTTGTCCCTCTAGTTTGTTTTCTGCCTTACCTCGCGATCGTAGCGAATAAGGCAGGGATCTTTGCATGGATTGCAAAGGGTGCCTGTATTGTCTGGGCAGCTATGCTGGCTGAGCCAAATGATCCATCAGACTTCATCTCTGTGATGATAGGGATCTATCTGCTGACGGGTATCTGGCATGTACCAAGAACGTATCTACACAAACAACTCGAAGAATCCCTAGAAAAACGCATTTACAGGCTCTCTAGCAAGAGGAAATCTTACCTCGCAGCTAAGAAGAATGATCAGATGACGCCTGATCACCTCGAATACATCAAGTGCAAGACCAATGCCATCCTGCGCCTGCATCGCACTCGCGCAGCGAGGCTATCAAGGAGAGTGCTGACGGCAGGCTTGTTTGTATTCTTTCCGCTATCAATGCTGATACTTTATCTCGGCTTGTCAAAATTTGTGGGCTTTTATAGTGGGCTTCTTTTGCTGCCGTTTGCTTATCTTTTAGCTAAGCATGTGTGGGATTTATTCTCTTGTTACTTTCACTTCAAGAGACTCATTGCTGATGCGCGAGCTGCAGAACGTGTGAACAAGCATTGCGAGCAAAAGAAGCAGCATAGCAAGCAAAAGAAACTGTATATTGATGTGTCTGACGATATTAGTGCGCAGCGCGAAAAACTCAAGACACCACATCAGGCGCGTGGAGTCAACCTCATAACGATTAACAAGGGCAAGCCTCAGGCGCGCGGGGTCAACCCCGAGAAGAAACCTTGAGCCTCACCCCGTACACGGCCACCACGCTAGCGAGGTTCACCCACTGCCAGATCTCGCGTCCGAGGGCAAGCGGGAAAAAGGGCTGGTAGAGCAGAACAAGCGCGGCACTGAGGATGAGGTGTAGCTCGCGGTGGCGGCTCTCGCGCTGCAAGTGGCTATAAAAGCTATAGCCCGCGTAGGCGGTGACAGAGAGCCGCAGAAACTGGTAGTAGCCGTAGGGCATGTCTATGGCAAGAAGTAGAAGGATGGCGATGATGTGGGGCAGGTAGGATGTCTTTGTTTTAGCAAAGATCTCACGCATGACTCGAATGAATACTACTGCCCCTATCAGATAGGTGGCGACAAGATGCCAGTCGGCTATGCGGTTGTAGTCCTTAGCCCAATTCACCCAGCTGTAGTAAAAGGGAGTACTCTCTACTGTGGGCTGAAATTGGAGATTCGCCTTGTATTGCTCACGTAGCTTGAGCGCGTCGAGTTTCTTTTGCTTTTCTTTGTATCTTTGGAGAGCCTTATGTTCCATGATGCGCGATACGACGCGATTTACATCGCTTCGACTAATGCAATACTCAAGATCTTGCTTGAACTGCCCTTGTTCTTCATCGGGGAGTGTGGTGATGAGGTACTCTGCCGCATCTTGCGCCTTCTTTCCCATTATGTGCGCGATCTCATCGCCCATGAGCATATGGAATTCATCGGTGTTATGACGAACACCCATCGTCATTCTATCCATAGGGTCAGCGTCGATTTCGGTTCTATCAAATCCTTCCTTGTCGTAGAGATACATGGACGAGAGCCGCTCTAGCCGCGCTTGGCGTGCTGCCTCATGCTCTTGGCGTTGCATTTGTTCAAAGATGTCGGGGGCTTCGTAGCCTGCAAAAGAGGATGAGGCATTGCGGATGTCCGTTGTTTTGATGGGCTTACTCATAAACTATCGCGCCAAAAAGATCCTATTCATCACGTAAATCTACCCCATCTACTACCAAAAAGCAACCGCATTACGCCTAATAATGTAAAAAAATGCAAAAAAAAGTAATTTAATGTTGACTAGGTGGGTTCACACCTGTTATAGTTCCCTCATGCCAGATCAGCGAGCAAGAGACAAGCGTAAATTATCACTTTGGGTAACTCGTGAAACTTACGAAAAACTCGCTACTCTTGCTAAAGATCGTGGAGTCTCAATGTCAGAAATAATAACCGACTGGATTTTACTGGAAACAAAAAATATAACATTAACCAAAGAACAGTATGAAGCAATCGCAAAAGCAATGCAATGAAAAGATGGTGCAGATCTCTGTCTATCTTCCTATATCGACAAAAGAACGGTTGAAAAATCTAGCTAAGAAAAAATCAAAAAACGGCGTGCGCGTATCTATGACGAGCCTTGCGTCTTTTTTTGTGACCGAAGGTGTGAACACACCTAATAAGTACACTGTCTCGTGATTTTTTTAACCAAAGGTGTGAACACACCTTTCCCACCCACACAACCATGAACCCACAGTTCGCCACGCTCTACCTAGATGAGATCAGGCGAGCCGTCAAATATATCAAGCTCGCCTCTGATGTGCAGAGACGAAACAAAATAATGCAATCTCTTAACAACCAATCAAAATATAACCATGAATACAAACAATCAAAAAAATCTCGCCGACGTGCAACTGCTCGCGGAATGGGTCTATAGCCACGGCGAGCAAGAGGGTACCTATCTATTCGCCTCTATATTCACCGAGCTGGAGGAGGGGACGGCCTCATTCTCCGTGACTGAGCCGACTCAGAATCCTGATGTGGAGTCTACGAGTCTGAGCTGGGAGGTAGTGGTGGATATGGATGGCGAGCATTGGCAGGCCTTCTTCCACGCGATGGTGGTGGAAAAGCTGGTGGAGATGTATGGCTATGAGGCGGGGCAAGATGATAAAAACGCCTCCGAGCTGCCGAAGAACTGCCGTCTGATCTCACTAGAGGAGGCGCGTGAGATCGACTCGGCTAAGCTAGGGCTTATCTATGTACACAAGGGTTCGCTCGCTAAGGCGTATCGTGAGCCAGCGACTATGATCAAGGGGACGAAGTGGGCTTTCTTTGGCCGTGAGAGCTCAGAGGCGGGGATGAGCCGCGCTCTTCTTGTTACAAAGGACGTTTTTGAAGCTCTGAAAGAATCTCTTTAAGAGTTTCTAGCAGATCTGCATTTGAGGTCGTGACTTGGCGTCTTGTGTCGATGATATTTTTTATCTCATTGAGCTTATTGTTAATATTTAACAGTTCGTTTTTGACGTTTTGCTTGTATTCGTTATCTGTCATGGTGTACTGATTCTACCAGCTAACAATTTTCTTTTCAAACTATAAATGCCGCCAGTGGGATGTCTGTCATGGTAAGCATCATCTCTCAAAGCGTAATGCAGGTGGCTCCTATTTTCTAACCATTCTCTAAATAATACAAAAATCATGTCTCTTAATCTAAAAGAACTGCTTGAATCTGTGAATGCGAACTCGTGCAGGAAGGATGAGCCGGCGACGGTGTATCAGGTGGCGCAGATGCTGCTGCTGGTGTTCGAAGAACTGCGCAAGGTGCCGCCTGTGACAGCTCCCGAGTGGGTACGCCCGTCGGATCTGGCGCGTCTGCTGGGTATCAAGTCGCCCTCGACGGCATCGGATCTGCTCAATGCGGCTATGGCTCATGGCAAGATTGAGACGCTGGTACCTCCCTCGAAGAAGGAGGGGGCTAAGGGCAATACGCTCTATAAGTATGCGGATATCATCCGTGTGCTCAAGGAGATGAAGGGGAAGCGTAAATGGGGGAGTAAGTGATGATGCTGATTGAGCAGAAGTCGGGGCTGTTTGACGCGCTGGCGCGTGAGGCTCTGTTTGTCTCTCCTGTACGAACGGAGATCACGATTGCAGATTTGCGAGAGCTCGTAGCGAGCTTTGTCAATCGTCATCGCGCGCATCTGCTTGAGGGCGCGCGCGAGCAGGATCTAGATCTCCACCTATTTGCGCGGCTGGATGCGATTGAAGCGTTCGTTCTCTATGATCACATAGAGCCTCTGCTGGGGATGAAGCAAGATCTTAGTCGCTTGTTTCTCCAGCAGCTCCAATCGGAGGCTAGGTCTCTGATAGAGGGCTCGCTGGCTATGCATGTGCGCTCTGTCATCGAGTGTGGGGGGCTGATGGTGTCGCGGGCGAATGATCGTGCGGGGTGCTGGGATTTCGTCCGCGAACAAACGATGGATCGCATGTGGAGGATCAAGGGGTGCTCGGTTAGTAATGCCCAAGAGCTGCTTAGCTGCATTCGGTGGGCGAGCTCTGAGCTTGGGCTGTGTGAGCAACGTCTGCTCATGCAGCAGGAGACCGCCTATTATTTCAACCGTCTGCCCCGTGGGTATGAGCCTATCTGTCTGTAGTGCTATGGTTGCCTTGTATTTGACCGTTGTGCTGATGCTGGCTGGTGCGTATGCTGCTACTTTCTACGTGAGTGAGGCGGCCTGCTCGAAGGTGTGTGAGCTGACGCGCTCGCTGTCGTGGGGGCTGGCTGGAATGGTGGGGGTGCTCTCGCCACTACTCTATATCATGTATCTGGTCGAGTCGCTATGAGTGGAGAGCCAAAACAGCAAGCTAAGGCGGCTCCTCAGTCGTCCGTGCCATCGGAGGCGGTCGAGAGGATGCGCTGGGAGTATGAGGCGGCTGAGCGGCGCGAGGTGCGGGCGTGGTGGGCGGGATTCACGCTGGGGCTTTGTATCGCGCTGTCGGTGGCGGTGGTGATCGCGGCTGATCTGGTCTCGCTGTAATGAAGAAAATTTTCCAACTATCCTATATGGTCTCGCATGGGATCCAACCCTAGATAAGTAGTTAGTTAAGTAATAGCCGCCCTGAGTATGGCGTGTGAAAAAAGGCTCTCTCTAAAAAAATCTGCCGTGGCGCGGTGCCTCTCTCGTGTGTGTGTGTGCTCTCTAGTAGGAGGGTCAGGGATCGAGGGGGCTGGGGTTCGACTCCTCAGGGCGGCTTGCTCTAGTCCCATACTCTTTGGGGGGAGCTACCAAACAACACTATACAGAAATAGAAATATGAAGCCTGATTATCAACTCAACTCAGATATGCCCTCGCTCACCTGATAGCTGAGAGTAAACCTATAATAACAAATATAACAAGAAAGAATTGGTATGTGAACCGCCCTGAGCATGGCGCAAAAAGGCTCTTTCTAAAAATAGCCGTCGTTGGTCGCTTCCTGTGGGGGTATTGGGGTTCAAGTCCCCTTGACGGCATCCTTTAAATACCAAGGAAGATATACATCATGAACACTGATAATACAAATGAAGAGGTCTGCAATGAGACTGTAAGCAAGATCAATATCCCTGAGATCGCAAGTGCGATGAGCGAGGAGAAGCGTGGTTACTTTGAGAGTGAGGGGAGAGCCGCCTTGATCGCGATCGCCGTCAAGGATGACGGAGAGGGCTATGAAACTCGAGTGGTCTCAACAGGTGATACGAGCAAGCTGCCGCCTGATCTGGGGCTTGCTATCTCGCTCGGTGTCAATCTCGCCTGTCAGCTGATTAATATCACGATTGATAAGGGCTCGAATGTCATGAAGATGCATCACAAGATGTGCGTCATGGCAGGCTTGGGCGAGCTCGTTGACGCGATGGACGCAGGGAACTCAGAGGAGAAAGGAGCTCTCTAATGACTCACGATAGACTCAAGGCTATGCCTGTGGATGAGGCGAAGAAGAGGGTGATCGCGGCGAAGGCGGCGATGGATGATGCGCAGGCTGAGCACCAGCGCGCGGAGGCGGCTCTGGTGCGTGCGCAGATAGCGCATGCGCGTGGGCAGCTGGATGCTGCTACTAGTCGAGATCTGGCGCGTCTGGTGAGCTATGGGCAGAGGGCTCTGGTGGAGCTATCCCCCGTGCCTGAGATGCTGAAAGATTGTGATCTGGCTCTGGATATGCGGGGGCGTCTGCTGACGGAGGCGATGCGCTTGCTTGAGAGCTTTGTCAATCTGCATACGGGTGAGGAGGTGAGCTGTGGCTAGTCGCGCTGGTGATGGCGCTGGACCAGGGGCGGGGCTGGGATTCGTCGGGCTGGTGCAGGCGGCGTTCCTCTTCTGCAAGGTGGCGGAGCTGACGGCAATCGCGGATTGGTCGTGGTGGCTGGTGCTCTCGCCTGTGCTGGTCGTGCTGGCTCTGGTGCTGCTGGGGTGTGTCATGGCGGTGCTGGCCTTCTCCATCGGGGCGGCGTGGGAGCTGCGTCGTGAGCGTCGGCGGTATGCGGCGCGGAGGGCTCCTAAAAAATCTAATATCTAACCTACTAGCTAACAAACCAATTAAGAAAGAAAATAAAATATGTCTAATCAAATTACACTATCGCCTGTGAATGCGCAGGCTGCCGAGGTGCTAGATAGCATCATGATCAATGGGGTGGCGTGCCGCGACATGTCGGCAAGCTTTGCCAAAGTCTTTAGCGTGGGGCAGGTCATCTATGACTTATCACAGGCTCTCACAGAGAAGGTGATGGAGAGCATCATGTACCTGCAAGGCTCTCCTCTTGGATTCCGCACTGATAAAGATAACAATGGCGGGTATAATATTGACGTGGTGCGTGATGCTCTGATCAGTGCGACGATGACAGGTCTGATGCCTGTGGGTAACCAGTTCAATATTATCGGCGGGCGCATGTATGTGACCAAGGAGGGGTTCACCTATCTGCTCGCGCAGATGCAGGATCTGCGCTACAGTATATCTCCCTCTGTGCCTGAGCAGCACAGGGAAAACTCTATTGTTTCGACGCTCGTTAAATGGACGTATCGTGGGGAGGATGGTGAGCATACTCTGACTATTCCTGTGCGTGTCAACAAGGGTATGGGGGATGATGCGATTCTAGGCAAGGCTGATCGAAAGGCGAAGTGCTGGCTATTCAACCACTTAACCAGCATGGGGATCTCTGATGCAGATGTGCAGGAGGATGCACCCTATCAAACTGAAACTCGTAATGTGACTCCCGCTCGCTCTGCCGCTGCTCGTGCTGGTGCTGCTCGCTCTACGCCTGTGCGTGGTGGGTTGCGCGGTGGTGCTCCTGCGCAGCCTGCCGAGGTTGCCCCAGTTCCTGTGGCTCAAGCAGCACCAGCACCAGCACCAGCGAAGGCGGCGGCTCCTGCGCTCGATCTAGCGCAAGCAGAAGAGGACATTTCTGTAACACCAGACATGCATTTACTCATCAAGGAGCTGGAGTTCTCGCGAAAGGCGGGCAACGTAAAGGCTACTCCTCTTGAAGTCTCAAAATGGGTCAAGCAATACCTGGGCCTTGATCTTGACATGCCCGTGCGCGGCATGCAGTGGCAGACGGCTATTGATCTGATTCTTGCGAATCACGCTCACCAGTTTGACGCAGTGTTCGGAACAACTCTCTCGAAGGCAGGAGGTGCAGCATGATCGACGTGAAGAATCTCCCTCGCCTCTCGAGCGATGATGTGGCACGCCTGCTCGATGAGCAGGGCTACGCTATCGGGGTGATGAACCCCGATGAATATCACGAGGCCAAGAAGCGATTCCCTATTTCGCTGAGCAAGTCGAACCTGTGCAAGGCTATTGACTCAACTCTCAAGTACCATCTCACGAAGGATGATCCACTGGAGGAGTCCAAGGCTATCAAATTCGGTCAAACGGTGGATTGTCTCCTGCTGACTCCAGAGCTGTTCGATGGGCAGTATATGCGTGTGCCTGAAAAAATCTCGCTCGCGACGAAGCCAGGGAAGGCTCTCAAGGCTGAAGCTGAGGCTCAGGGTAAAAAGATATTCTGGGAGTCGGATTCGGAGGTGGAGCTGATGGCGGCAAAGAATGCGGGCGAGCTGCTCGCCTCTGAACTGGACGATGCCTACACCGCTCAAGTGGCGATGTGGGTGAAGACTCCTGCTGATGGTGAGTATGGCGTAGAGATGGTGATCTCGGGTATGATTGATATCCTGCCTCATGAGCCGCATCTGTACGGTGTCTGGGATCTGAAGACCACGAGCAAGGATCTGAATAATCTGCCGATGCTCTACAAGCATATGAGTGAGCTTCATTATGGAGTGCAGGCGGCGATGTATATTGATATGCTTCGCGAGTGCGGCGTTGAGGTCGCAGAGATTTTCTCCTTCCTCTTTGTCGGCTCATCGAAGCCTTGCCATACGCGCCTTGTGCAGATGATCGCGCATGATATCGAGAGGTACCGTACTCTCTACTTGTCGCTGCTGAGTGATGTAGCCAAGTGCTACTTGTCGGGGGAGTGGGGGCACCATGCGCTCCCATCATCAGATTACGAGGCTCCCCGTTGGGAGGATGCGGATCTGGCACAGAAAGGATTCGAGCTATGAAGACCTACGTCAGAGTTCGCGGCTGGACGACCACGGGCGAGGCTGTCGAGGTGTGGGGGCATCTCATCCGCGTGAAGCCTGGTGTCAGACTCTATGAGCTGATGTCGGCAGCAGGCGAGTATGTCAGCCTGTCGGATGATGGGCGGCTGCTGTGGTTCAATTCCCTCCCAAAGTATATATAAAAACCCCAAAACCTGTACATGTCACCGACGACGTGTACAGGAAATCTCAATTTCTCATACATATGAACGACAAAATACGATTCAGCTATGACAACGACAATCTCAATATTGTCGACTCGCGCAATACTTTGCTAGGTATCAGTACTTATCAGCAGTGTTGCGAGGAGTTCTCTGTGGTAGTCACTTTGAATAAAAAGAGTGTTGACTATCAGCACGGAACAATTTTGGAGGGCTATCACCTCCGAACAGAGGCGAGCCAGCTAGATGGGGTAGAAGTGGACATCCTTGACATTGATGGCGGGATGGTAGGCATCATCGAGGTGACAAACAATCACAACGGGTACTACAGTCATAATATCACATTTACTCAGAACGGAATAGAGGAAGACTACTCAATATGAATAATCTAATATCAATGAAGCAGGCTATCGCCACGGCTGTTGAGCGAGCTCTCTATGAGGATCATTTAGAGCGCGTTGCGAAAGATAACAAGGGGGTGTTCAGCCTCAGTATCAACGTGAAGGTCAATATCCACGAGGAAGTTGTCGAGGCTAAGGTGACGGGGGCGATCAAGCTGGTCTCAGATGGGAAGGCATCTCTGCCAAATCCGAAGCAGATGCTGCTCAATCTGGGCATCACGCGCATGACAGTTCGTGAGTGCGAGGAGTGCGGATGCTCCATCGAGGGCAGTCCAGCCCACTTCCGCTTGTGCGAGGACTGCTTCAAGGAGGGGAACTCATGAGCTGCCTCCTTATCGCTATTGATACTGGTGCCAAGGGGGCGGTTGCCGCTCTCTTGCCCAACGGTGAGAGGGAGGTGTACGGTCTCCCTGTTCACCCTGTCGGTGTCTATAATCTACTGCGTCGCCTTCACGTCCTCGCAAGCGTCACGGCTGGAGATCAGCTCTTGACGCGCGTGTGCGTCGAGTCTCTCACTGGGGGACACGGTATGGGTAGCAAGGGCACGTTCTTCAAGCAGGGGTTCAACTATGGCTCCGTGGTGGCCATGGTGGAGCTTTTCGCAACTGAGACGCAAGGGGTATTTGTCGATTTCACCAAGGCCGACAAATGGCAAAAGGCGATCACGCGACAGAAAAAAGAGACGCTTGGCTCCTATGCCAAATGGAAGAGTTTTCTTGCGACTCTTGCAAAGGATAGATATTCGAAGACCATCACCTGCTACGATGAAGTAGGAGCCCTCAAGAAGAGTCTCACAAATGAAGTTTGCGACGCTGTGCTCATTCTTCAGTACTTAGAAGGGAAGTATGCGTGAAAGCTGCTGATCTCTTTTGTGGCTGTGGTGGTTTCCGTCTGGCTTTGGAGAATCTCCATGTTGAGACCGTTTTCTCCTGCGATATTGATGAGAACGCACGTCGCACCTATTCTGAGAACTTCGGAGAGGAGCCAGCGGGCGATATTACCGAGATCTCCACTGAAGATGTCCCCGACTTTGATATTCTAACGGCTGGTTTCCCTTGTCAACCATTCTCGCTGGCTGGTGCTCGGCAGGGCTTTGCCGATGAAGGAAAAGGGATCCTTTTTTTTGAGGTGGTACGCTTTATCCACGACAAGAGACCCAAGGCCTTTTTGCTGGAAAATGTCGTAGGTCTCACTTGTCTCGATGGAGGGCGTTACATGGAGGAAATCTTGCATCAACTGCGCTCACTGGGCTATTCTGTCAGTTGGGATATTCTCAATTCTCGGAATTTCGGCGTGCCTCAAAATCGCGCGCGCTGGTTCTGTGTTGGTCTCCTTAGCTTCGCGCTATTTGATTTTCCCAAGGGCGTCAATACGCCTGTGAGGGTAGGAGATATACTTGAAGAGCAGCCAGGTCACGCGAAACCTCTCCCTCCGAATTTATCTCATCTACTTGCACTTCATGCGGATGCTGGCGCGCTTCTTGGCCAGCGTGTGCATCATGAGTCAGGGCTATTTGCTGAGGGATCAACAGCGGGAACTTACGGCCTCCAAACCGTGATGAGAAAAAACGGCAATTTCGCAGTATACAAAGGCAAGAGCTTTGATCGCCACGCTGATTATTATAGCGCGACTAGCGCCCACGCAATAGCGCCCACTATTATAGCCAAACACCCGCCCAAGCTATGGGATTTGAAGCGCCATTTATCGGAGCGAGAAATGGCGCGACTTCAAGGTTTCCCAGACACTTTTAAATTTCCCTGTTCGTACGCGCAGACTGCGCGACAGATGGGCAATTCAGTCACCGTGCCTGTGGTGCAGGCCATCCTCAAAAGCATCATCCAAACCATATAACTCCCCCCCTCCCCTCGCAGCTGGTGCGCGGCGCGGTTCGAGTCCGCGAAGGGGATTTCTTTTCTTAATCAATACAAACACAACCTAACTATGACAAATTATCTCAAGAAGATGAAAAGGTGGGCTTCTGTGCCCGGTGTAATCTACGGCAAAGCTGATGTGTACATCCGCCCAGGGTATAATCCTGTGAGTGGTGAGGCCTACACAGAAGTACCCAAGAACCATATCACAACTCAGGAGGCGGCGGTGCTGCTAGGGGCGGGGGACTCGGCGACGCGCGTCAAGCTCAAGCGTCTGAAGATCCCTTTTGTGATGGTGAGTCTAGATCACACGGCACCGCGTCACTATTGGAAGAAAAAGCGCGTTGTAGCTCTCGCGGAGAAGCTCCCTCCATTTGCTACGCCTGAGATGGTGGAGGATCTGCTGACTATGGAGGAGGTCAGTGAGATGTCTGGTGCTGTGCGCTCGACTATCCTGCGGGCGGTGAATGCGGGGCAGCTCAAGATGCTCAAATACCGCATGCCGACAGAGCAAGGGCCGCAGAAGCGTACTTTCTTCGCCCATGCGGATGTGCATGCGTGGATGGAGTGGCGTGAGGAGCAGCCTTATTACAAATGCATCGGAGCTCTGGCAAAGAAGAAGAAGAAATGAGCTGGATTCCTGCTGACACGGAGCTGGATGAGACGGTGGAGGTGCTGACGATAGCGGAGGCTACGAAGAAGCATCCGCTATTTGCCATGGCTTATGTCATGAAGTTCTGGTTCTGGTGCCATAAACACCTTACTACACCCGAGACTGGTCTGACTGTAAAGACCTGTAATAATCTACTAGGCTTGCGCGGATTCGCGCAGGCCATGGTTGCTGTAGGATGGCTCGCTGAGGGTGAGAACGGTTTGCTGATTGCAACTGGCGAGAGCCTCAGGGCTATTGCGAAGAGCGTCAAGAATAGGGAGGCTGAGTATGAGCTCAAGCGTCCTAAGACCGGCACGGAACGCTCACGCGAATCGCGCGCGCGCAAGAAGGCAGAATTGAATCATGCAACGCAAGATGCAACGCTCAACGCAACGAAAAACGCTGCATCCTGCAACGATAACGCAACGAAAAACGCTGCATGCAACGACAAAGATAAAGATATATATAAGAAATCTGTAGTGGGTAGTGACACCGTGGTAGTGGGCGAGTGCGACGATTTGGAGAGATCGACGGCATCGACTCCCCCACCTGTTTGCAAGGTGGGAGGTTGGAGTTATGAGGAGTTCTGCACTCGCGTCGGTGGGGCTCATCCTGCCTCGGCGAAGGTGCGACTGATGCCGAAAGAGGCAGCGGAGGCGGCGCGTGAGGCTTTTGTGACGTGGAGCGTGGATGAGGGGGTGGTCTTGCTGCTGACTGCGTTCTACAAGGCGGATTTTTCCAAGCTGCCTAAGGGTACCACGTTCTACCGTCCTATGGGGCTCGGGGGATTTTACAAGAATCTGGGTGATGTGATTGCTCATGCTGAGGCGTGGGCGAAATGGAAGGGATGGAAGCCAAAGGGATCAAGTGCTAGCAAGAGCGAGGCTGCTGCTCTCACGCCAATCGAAGCGGAGGAGCAGACACCAGAGCAGCAGGCGGAGATGATGGCGCAGTGGGAGCAACTCACAAGGGAGTCAGGCATTCAGCGTCTTGGAGATTTACCACCTAATAATTAGAGCGATGGATCAGAGTCATTATTTACCTGGGCTGGAGGATTTTTTCTCTAAGGCGGGGCAGAAGAAGAAGGGCGTGAAGCGTGCGGAGCTAATCTTGCGTGTGCTGACGGCGATGAGACGTGAGCGGCGTGTGCACCCCGTGACGGTGTATGCGCTGTGCTTTGCGCTGATTGAGCAGCCGCTGACGCTGCCTCAGGTGTCGGCTCTCCTGCTGGCATCTGATAGCGCGATGCGTTTTGCGGCGGCGGTGGCGCATCGTGCAGGTCTCATCCGTGTGGATGGGCGTGAGGTGTCACTGGCTCGTGGTGGGGCGGCGTATCGCTGGGGGCTGACGGCTGAGGGCGAGCAGCTGGTGGTAGATGTGTCGAGGGAGGTGTATCGTGGCGAAAAATAAGGAGGAGCTCACAGCTCAGCAGCGCAAGTACACGGAACTGCTTGTGCAAGGTGTTGCGCAGGGGGATGCGTATCGTAAAGCGTTTGGTGAGAATGGAAAAAGTGTAAGCTCTATCAACTCGGCGGCAAGTCGACTTGCAAAAAATGTTAAGATTTTGCAATACCGTCGCAGTCTGGAAACAGCAGCGGCTGGGGCGGCGATTGCGTCGCGTGTGGAGATCATGGAGACGCATACGGCTATCATGCGTGACAAGGAGCTGCCTGCTATTGATCGGCAGCGTAGCATGTCGGAGCTCACAAAGATGATGGGGGGATATGAGCAGGTGGAGAGCCAGACCAATGTGCAGGTGAATGTGGCTACCTTCTCTGAGGTGCTGCGGGAGGTGTCGGGGGATGGTTCGTCGGCTGGGGCTGCGGGCTGATTCGTTTGAGTAAACTTTAGTTGAACGCGTTCTCTTGTCTCTCTATGATGGAGGAATGGACAAGGGAACGCTTTTTACTCTCGCGCTGAGCTATCTTGGTGAGCGCGATTATGTGACGGATACGCCGTCGGCGGAGGCGTGTGAGGCGATGGCGCAGCATGTGATAGGGCTGGCGCTGGATTTTCACCGCTGGAGCTTTGCGCAGCGGCGCACCCTTCTTGATTTCTCGTCGGGGGAGGCTTTGCTTCCTGCCGATTGCTTGCGTGTGCTGAGTCTGGGGCTCGGTCGCTATGAGCGTTTCAATGATTTGATTGTGACGGATGAGGCGCGCGCGGATGTGGTGCTGGTGTATGAGTCTAATATGATGGCTCAGGCGGTGGCTCTGCCTGATACGGAGCCTGCTTTTTGTGAGGGGGTGGTGCTGCTGCTCGCCTCGAAGATTGCGCCGCGCGTGACGACGAATTTTAATCTCGCCTCAGCTCTGGAGCAGCGTGCGTATGCGGCTCTGGATGCGGCGCGTCACAAGGATGCGGTGCAGGTGGATAGTAATGATCAGAGGCCTGATGCGTCTTCGGTGCCGCGTGGTGTGCATCCTTTTCATTGTGATTGATGTTATGGGAGAGTTTATTAACAAGGGTGCTCAAGAGGGTAATCTTCGCACGCAGGCGGGCAATAGCCGTGCGCAGGGGATTGCTCAGAAGGCGCAGAAGTACCAAGAGGCGTATAGCATGGAGCGTGATAGTGCGCGTAATGCCTACATCGTGGGGGATAATATGATGCGCACGCGTCAGAATCAGACCTCGGCGACCGCTCAGGTGCGGGCGAGTGCTGGTGCCAGCGGCTTCTCTGCGTCGTCAGGCTCTAAGCTGACGGCGGAGCAATCGGTGGCGCAGATCTTTGAGCAGCAGATTGCGGACATGGGCAAGAGCTATTCTATCTCTGATAGCAATGCGCGCGAGCAAGCGAATATGAATCGTCGTGAGGGTGATACGGCTCTCAACATGGGTAATATCATGGGGGATTTCTACGATGCGTCGGCGGAGGCGGTGGGGAAATCGAAGTGGTGGAGCTTGGCGGGCGATACGCTGAGCTTTGCTGGCAGTACTGCGATGCAGTACAATATAGGACAAGGATCTAAGAAGAAATAGTTTTTATGACAGGTGCATTAATAGCTAGTGCTGTAGGTGCTGCGGTGTCGGTCGGGAGCTCGATCTACACGCAGAACAAGCAGGCAAAGGCTCAGGAGACAGCGGCGGCTCAGGCTGCCGAGGCTGCTGAGCGATCGACGACGGTATCAACGGCGCAGCAGGCGGCGCAGCAGACGAATACGCAGTCCAAGGCGCAGAGCTCGACGAGTACGGCGAGCAAGCGTCGTATGTCGGTAAACACGACAACGAATCGCGCGTCCTCTACTACGGGGCTGCGCACAACTTTAGGTTAAATCAATTTTTATGACTATCAATACATTTGTAGGCAAGGCCTACGTGATCACGACGGCTGAGGGCTGCACGGTGTCGACTCCTGAGGGGTTGTTGATGCTGACGGCACCCAAGGGGCAGAGTTCTTTTGTAGGCATTGATTCGGCAGTTGTCATCAGTGATGATGCGGCTGTGGTGGTCGAGGTAAGTTTTAACGTCGCCCCCTTCGCGTTTGCGGGCGGTGGGGGCGGTGTGCCTCTGTTCGAGTCGGGGGTCTTGCGTGTCGCGCCTCTCGTGGAGGGGATGACGTTGCAGGGCGGGATCATGTACACGGTCACGGCTGATGAGGCTCTCGATCTCTCGGGGCTGACGCTACCCGCCGAGGCGGATGAGTGCTCAACCTGTGAACTGGTTCTGGATTACACTTCCGAGTCCATGGTTCTCTGGCCTGAGTCGTGGGCGTGGGTCAACGGAGTCGAGGTTTCTGGTGATGCTCCTGCTTTGCAGGCGGGCAAGCGGTATTTCTTTGCCATCCGTACGGTGATGGGCGAGACGGTGATCAATCATTACCTGACGAGTGATCTATGAAGACCTATGCAAAGCTAATAGATGACAGGCTGGTGCTCTGTGTGCCGCCGAATGTGAGCAACCCTACGTCTGACTATGTGGAGGCGTACGCGGAAGCTAATGGGTACAAGCACTACATTGACAAGACTCCTCCTCATCAGTACTGCACGCGCTCTTACAAGGAGACGGCAAAGCAGATCACGGATGTCTGGACAGAGAGACCGCTGGAGGAGGTGCGCGAGCAGCAGCTTGCCAGTGTACGAATGAGCTGCAATATGGCTCACTCGGAGGCGATGGCTATCTACACGCAGGCGGAGATCACGGTGGCTCAGCAGGATGATGACCAGCTGACGGCGATGATGGCGAATGCGCGCGGTGTGAGCATCGAGCAGCAATCAGGCGAGCTAGCGCAGGCTCTACTCATGGGCAAGGTGCTCAATGCGTCTCTGGCTGGCTACTCGCTCAAGCTAGAGGATGCGATCAAGGCTGCTGAGACGATAGAGGAGATCATTGCGGTCTCGTGGAGTCGAGAAGAATTTGCCGTCGTCGTAGAAACGGAGATGGCGAAACTACAAACACAATAATACAATATGAAAGAAGAAGAAACGAAGAAGGAAGAGGCCGCTGGCTTCTTGATGGGATTGCTCACTGGATGGGGGTTGCCTCAGACATGGGCGAAGGTGATCACGGGTGCCGTCATTGGCGCGCTGGCGGCTCTCGGTGTGATGAGTCAGTCGAGCTGCTCCTCGATGCCCCGAATCACGCCCGAGCAGGCGTCTAGCGCATGGCGTGCAGGCTCGGAGATCATGAAGATCTTTGTAGACAAGGAGGGCAAGTAATGGAGCTCACGTCAGGTATTCTCGGGGCGTTCCTCCTTGGCACAAGTGCGATCGCGTCTGATGCGACGATTGTCACTGGTGGTGTCGTCGCTACGGGGCTTGGCTTTGTGGGGATCTTCATTCGCCACCTCTTGGCTGAGATCAAGCGGTTGACCGAACGCCTCGATGAGGCGAAGGAGCGCAGTGACAAGCGTGAGGCGCAGATTGAAGAGCTGCGTCGCGAATTGCGAGAAATCAAGAAGTGCACGTGCCATGACAAATAAAACCATCATCAAGCGTATTCAGAAGATCGTCGGTGCAGACCAAGACGGCATCATCGGACCTCTCACCCGCCGCGCTATCGCCGAGTATGCAGGAGAGAGCAATATGCCTACGTGGCCAGGGAAGGGGTCAATCCGAGCAGGCTATACGCTCTTTGGACGTGCTGGAGGCGTGGATATGACTCTCATCGAGCCGCCTTATCCATTGTTCTATCAAGGCGATGAGATCAAGGCCATCGGCGTACATGCCGAGATTGCGCCCTATGTTGCCACCGCGCTCAAGCGCGTACTGGATTATTATGGACGCGAGCGCATCCACGCGCTCGGGCTTGATCGCTATGATGGCTGCTATAACAATCGCCGTGTGCGCGGTGGTAAGATCACCAGCATGCATGCTTGGGCGATCGCGCTGGACTTTGACGCGGCACACAATGGGAATAGCACGCGTGGGAACAAGGCGCGCTTTGCCTCCCCCGACTACGACTTCTGGTGGATTGCATGGATGAGCGTGGGGGCGCGTCCCTTTGGGCTGTTCAACGATCGCGACTACATGCACATTGAGTTCACCCTCTATTAAAAAACATCATGAATTATAGTCGTCTAGCTAAGGTCGTGCTCGCGGAGATGGATCAAGTCAAGCCGCTCTGGGAGTGGCTGAGCCGTCGTATCATGCCGCGTGTGACGGATGCGATCCGTCAAGTAGATCCGTCGATGAGTCGCAAGCGTGATCTCATCGACGTGGCGGCGGAGTCGGCTCTGATGCTGGCGGCTGCCTACTACTCCTACATCACGCCTGCGGGTCAGCAGTGGGTGTCCTTCTCAGGGGACAAGAATGATGATAGGTATGAGCGGTGGTTCGGTAAGGCCTCGGAGACGACGCTGGCGGAGATGAGTAGGAGTAATTTCTATGCTCAGGCTCATGAGTGCTATATCTCTAGTGTGATCTTTGGCTCGGCTCTGATGCTCATCGAGGATGAGGGGGGCGGTAGATGCTTCTATCGCTCTATCCCCATCGGGACGTATGGCTGGACGGAGAATCACAAGGGGGATATCCAGACGGTGGCGCGGCGATTCGAGTACACGGCGGATCAGGCGGCGGGACGATTCGGGCTGGAGGCTCTGCCGCCTCGTGTGCAGCAGGCGCATGCTCGGGAGGAGAGCCGATTCACGGAGAAGTTCGCCTTCATCCATCTGGTGACTCCACGCGATGGCTACACGGCGGGCAATGGCTTGCCGTCGTCGCCCATGGAGCTCCCCTTTGCCTCGGTGTACATGCTGGAGGGGGAGGAATATCACGTGGTGGAGGAGAGTGGCTACCCAGAGTTCCCCTACATGTGCTCGCGCTTCCTGCGCTGGCCGGGCTCGGTGTGGGGCTATCCTCCCGCGTGCAAATGTCTGACGGCTCTCGCGTCTGTGGGCAAGATTGATAATAATATGGATCTGCTCTCGGACTTGGCCGCATTCCCCCGCATTCTCAAGCTGGCGGAGCAGGTGGGCGAGATTGACTTTCGCGCGGGCGGGCAGACGGTGATCTCTCGTGAGGCGGCTGCGGCTGGTCTCCCGAAAGAATGGGGGACGCAGGGTCGCTATGATGTGGGGCAGGATAGGATACGTGAGAAGGAAGACAAGATTCGCTCAGCGTTCTATGTGCCCTTCCTCCAGCCTATTTCGAATAAAGAGCAGCAGATGACAGCGACGGAGGTACGCGCGCTCCAAGAGGAGCAGGCCTTGAGCTTCTCGCCTGCCTTTGCGCAGTTCGTAACAGATCTCAACCCGCTGCTCTATCGTGTGTTCTCCATCATGTACCGCGCAGGGCGTTACAATTCGGAAAAGCACACGCAGCCTGAGGGCTTGAAGGTGATGGCAAATGATGGGACGGATAATTACTCAATCGCGATGCCTCAGGTGAGCATGCACGGCAAGATCTCGCAGGCTCTGGAGCAGAGCCAGACCTCGGGGCTGCATTCCTTCCTCATGGTGCTCCAGACCTATCTACAGGCGACGGGGGATCAGCAGGCTCTGGATTATTTCGACCGTGGGAAGGCGATCAAGCATATCTATCTCTCGACTGGCGCGCCAGAAGATATCCTGCTGACGGATGATCAGGTGGCGCAGGCTCGCGCGGCTCAGGCTCAGCAGCAGGAGGCGATGATGCAGTCTCAGATGGCTCTCCAGCAGGCACAGGCGGCGAACCAAGCCGCGCAGGCACAAACAAACAAGATTCCTACATAAAAATGAACTTAGAAAATACACTACAGATTGTCCAGGGCGATGCACGCGGTGAGCGTGAGCGTCAGCTGGAGGAGAAGATGATGAGGGAGAAGGATGACAGGGCTTATCTGGCGGATCGCCTCGATGAGCGCGCGCTCTCCATCATTGAAGAACGTTTTCAGACGAGTCTGCCCTGCTTTCAGGGCGTGGCGGGGGCGTTTGACCCACTCGACGCGATGCGCCGTGATGCGTATCGTGAAGTATGCCTATGGCTGAGGGGTATTTATACTCAGCACAACCAATAAGCTATTATTATAGAGAAAACAACATGATTACAACGATGACATTGATGCGCCACGTGCTGCGCGCGCCTGATGCTGGAATGGAGGGCGGCGGCGGTGCTGCTGCTGCTCCTGCTGCTGAGCCTGTGACTGGGGGCGAGCCTGTGGGTGAGTCTCCCGATGCACTGACGGATGCGCCCGCAGGGGATGCTCCCTCTCAGGCTGAGCCCACGGCTCAGGAGCTGATGGATGCCTACTCGGGCGAGGGTGGTGAATCCTCGGATGAGGATGGCGAGCCCATGAGTCAGCAGGAGGGGGGCGAGGCTGCGGAGGAGTACGCGCTGAGCTTCTCCGAGGAGTTCTCCCCTGATCCTGCCTTTTTGAATCTGGTGACTCCTCATGCCAAGGAGCTCGGGATTGACCCTGCACAGGCAGGCGGGCTCGTGGAGCGCACGATTGCCTCGATCCAGCAGGCGGAGTACGCCAACATGGTCGAGAGTGACGCGGCTCTCAAGAAGGACTGGGGCGCAGAGTACCAGTCCAACAAGCAAGCCGTGGAGTCCTACAAGGTGCAGCTGCGCGAGCAAGCGGGGCTGACGAAGGAGGACATGGCGGTATTCAATAGCCCCAAGGGCTATCGACTGCTCCACGCCCTCATGGGGGTGACGCAGGCGAAGCCTACCGCAGGTGTGGGCACGTCGAGTGCGACAGAGGCGAGCTGGGCGCGCGATGCATTCAACAATCCGTCTCATCCTGACCACAAGGCTCTGCACAATCCCTCTGATCCTCGATGGGCAGAGGTCAACGCTCGATACAACAGAGCTTCAACTTATTAATCAAACATATCAAACCTAATATCAACTAAATAAGAAAACACAATATGGCAAAACCAACATTACAAGATTTCGAGATGCTGCGTACGAAGTACGGCAACATGTGGGATGTGGAGTTTCAGCAGGTTCGTTCCAACTTTGAAGGTCACGCGGAAATCGTGCCTGATGTCGAGGGCGAGCGTTATGAATGGCCTATCCACGGCGGGACGGAGATGACGGAGTATGACGGCTACAACGTCGATCTCGTCGATAGCTCTCTGGGCTATGACAAGCGATCGCTGCGCTATCGCAAGTTCTACAATTCTCAATTCCTTTCCAAGGATGTTCAGCGTGACATGAAGCCTCTGGATATGAGCTTTGCGAGGATCAAGACAGAGCAGGCGAAAGCTGCCAAGCGCAAGTGGGATGAGATCTTTCTCGGTGTCGTCAAGGACAAGACCACAGGGCTCTACCGTCTCAAGACGGATGCCGATGGAGGCTACCTCGGCGGCATCCTCGGCACGAACTACAAGGGTGATGGCGGCATTGATAAGGTGAATCTGGATCTCTCCTATGGAGGGGCGAATCTCATTCCCGTTGACTGGGCAAGTACGGGTACTGGTGTGAGCAAGAATCTGGCGGGTACCTTCATTGATCGACTCATCTACTTGAAGGCGATGCTGGAGACGAAGGAGGTGTTTGATGCAGCGATGCCCTATTCTATCTGTGTCGCAATCTCGCCTGCTGTCAAGCGCGAGCTGCTCACCTATGAGCTCACGCAGAATAGGGATTATGGCTTCTCCGCGCTCGGTGAGGCGGGACAGGTGGCTGTCTGCTCGAAGATGGGCGTGACCTTCATCGTATCCAATATGCTCCCCAAGATGGACACGGAGGACAAGACAGGCAAGGTGATCACTGGTGCTCGTATGTGCTGCGCTTGGCTCAAGAATCGTGTCGGTGTCGGTATTGCCGAGAGTCCGACATGGGAGATGCGCACGGTGGATAAGAAGGTGGATGTGACTCACCGTATTGTCGTCACGGGCGCGATGGGTGCGGCTCGACGCGATGAGGATACGACCTTTGTGCTTCCTTGCATTGAGAATCTCGGCTAGCGGCTGGGAGTGATGTTTGTCTTCATGGAAAAGCCCCGTCTCCTTTTGGGAGGCGGGGCTGAATTTTAATTATTTCTTAAGTATAAACACTAATTTTTCTTGATAAAACACAGTGAAGTAGTAATAAGTTGCTAATTGCCCCAAATTGTCTTCTCGAATGTGGTTGGGGTCAGTTCTTAAAAAAACATCTTCAGGTTTTGATGTGCTCACAACATGTATCCCTTGCTGTTCTTCGATGTATCCGACTAAATTTGAGATATCGTTTTTGTTGTGAGGGAGTGTAGCGATAGATAGTGTAATCTGATCTTTTTTATTAAGCTCCGCTAAATTCCCTTTGCTCATTCGAACAACACAAGAATTCAGACGCTCATTACTATTTGCGAATATGCGTCTATTAGGATTTAGTGTATGCGATATCCTAGGTGATACGAACAAGCACGCGTATTCATCTGTCTTGCTGTTATCAGCACCGAAATCGGCTATTTTTCCTATAATAAAGCAGTGCAATTTTCTATTTTCATCTAGCGCAGACTCTGCCTCTTTACGAGTCAATAGCTTACCTTCTACTCTTGACTCGTTCTTTAACTTTGTATTATTCTTAAGTAAAAAACTCATATTTTGTTTAAAGTTGGGAATTTGTATTACTTTAAGTAAAAAACTCATGAATTTATGTTATATATTTTTCATCATATCGTCAATGCTTTATTTTTTATGGTTAAGCGACATATAAGCTCAAACGCCAGTATATTGGTGTACTTTTAGCCCTAAAAAAAAATTAAACCTGCAGGGCGAGGATGGTGCAGGGGGTGTCACCTGTGACGCGGATGCCTACCATGGGCATGTGTCGCCATGTGGAGAAGGCGATGAGATCATTCCAGCCTGTGGGTAGTGTGCCTGCCCTATCTATGGAGGCGTAGCGGTCGGCGTCGATGGTGACGGTGATGCTGTCGGCGGGCGTGGGGGTGGCAAAGTAGAATTGCATGCCTGCACTGGGGGCTTTGCCGTCATTGCGATCCATAGCGGAGAAGGCGGTGGTCTCCATGGTGGAGGTGTAGTCGAGGCTGTCTGAGTCGCTGTAGGGGCTCTCGCTGTCGATGAGCTCTATCCAGCGTGTGCCGTCTCGCTGGGTGATGAGGTAGAGCTGATCATCAGCATTGCCTGCGGGTAGCGCGCAGATGCTCTCGATGTGTCCTGCGGTCTGGTAGCGGTGCCAGCCGTTGATATTGTGCATGGCGTTGTAGGTCATGAGTGCAAGTGTGCCGTCGCGCAGTAGATAGATGAGCTTGGTGTAGGGTTTTCTGATGATGGTGCCGCTGAGGATGCCGCCGCCTGTGCTGGTGATGTGGTCGGCGTAGATGGTGAGGTCGGTGGATTGATAGGAGTTGCTGTCGTAGTTGTAGCCGTATTGGTAGACGCGCCCCTCGCCTCGCTCGATGTAGATGACGCGGTCGGAGGCGAGGACGGCGGGCTGGTGGGCGGAGCCTGTGCGGCCTTGGTTGTCGATGCGGGCGGTGCTGGGGGTGAGGGTGGCGGAGTTGGACGCGGTGATGAGCCATTCGCCGTCCTCGGTGCCGAGTAGGATATCATGTCCGCGTGAGTAGATCCAGCAGATGGGGCTCTGCGTGCTGGTGGACATGGTGAGGT
>CAYJID010000009.1:0-24106 GCA_964370135.1 uncultured Akkermansia sp.
ATGCTAACTTTCTTATCGAGTGAGGCATTCACGATACGATTCTGACGGAGTGCCATTTTTTCCGAATTTTTGTCTCAGAGGTCACTCTGAGCCATCAATTCGAAAGAAATCCAACTTGCAAATCATCTCAAAATCTTACCTCGCGAGAAGCCCCCTTCATTAAGTACTGCCAAAGTAGTAATTCGGGAGAAAGAATGACGAGAAGTCTCCCTGAGGTTGGGTGTTATCTCGCGCGCTTTGTTTCAATAACTCTTGCTAACTCGAGAATGCGACGCTCAAGGCTCCTCTGGCTCCTCTGACTCGCGGTAGATATCAGACAGGCTCTTGCCTTCTTTGTCCTTCCAAGCTGCCCAGCCATTGGCACTTGAGCCCGTGCAAAAGCTAGCCGCAGCGCTGGGGCTGCTAAAATGGAGATTCTCACGCAGGGTCAGGCTCTCGCCTGACGCGGGACTCGTGTTCTCGGTGAGCAGTGCTGCGCGCTTTGCTGCCCATGAGAGGAAGGGGGCTGTGACGCTCGAGACCAGTCCTCCTTTGAGTACGGTGAAGCCCGTATCGCCATAAAAGCCTCGTACATCGTGGCGCAAGCCTTTCATGTAAAACAGATGCTGCTCACGAGCCTCCACGGCATCAAAGATGCGGCAGCCGGAGAAGCTCGTGAGAAACTTGATGTCTTCGAAGAATTCTCTGATACTATCGCGCTGATATTCAGGTAGACGTGGCTGCTTGGGTGCTTGCTTGTTCTCCCCTAGGTGGAATTGGCGAGTCGCGTGAGCCTCGAGGTAGGCAAGATGCTCAATGTACTGCACATCTGCTTTCGTCATCGCCTCGTCTTTGGCGATAAAGATGAGCGCGCGCTGCCAGAAGTCTTTGTTGTACTCGTGATTGCGCCCGCGGATCTGAAAGTTCTCCGTCTCGCCGAGATAGGCCTGCGGTGAGAGGCTATCGTCCTCCCCCAGCAGGATGTAGAATGCAGGGGTGCTCAGCTCCGCACGCTGGGTGATAATGCCGATAGAGGCGCGCGGGATGATGTACATCTTGCACGTGCGGTTGCTGATAGTGAGGTAGCGCGGTCCACTCGGTGTGCCCTCGATGAGGTAGGTGGTGACAGTCTTTCCAAATTTTTTCATCTAGAGAAGGAGATCCAAGCTTTTAGACGTCGAGCTCGCAGCAGGCGCGCGCGTATTCTTCTTGGCTGGGCAGCGTGAGCTTTTCTTTGACGGGGAACTCCTGGTCAAAGAGCTCGGCTTGCTCGGGAGTGTATTCGAAGACGGGGCTAAAGCCCGCCACACCCGCGCAGCCGTCAAAGGCTCCTTCACTCAGCGCGAGGGCCTGGAGCCCCGTGTAGTACTGACCATCGGGCATGGAGATGCCATACTGCTTGCCCCCCACAAAGCCGTGTGGCGCGTAGTGGTGGGGGTAGCCCAGCACGATGACGCGTGTGTAGCCCAGCGCGCGCGCGCGCTGGAGAGACTGTGAGATGAGTGCGCGCCCGAGTCCGCGTCTGTGACTGTCAGGGGCGATGAAGACAGGGCCAAAGGTGATGCAGTCGATCTTGCTGCCGTCCTCCTGTGTGATGGAGGAGGGGGTGTAGTAGATCGCGCCGACGAGCTCGCCGTCCTCCTCGATGACGAGCTGGAGCTCGGCGATATTGTCCGCGTGCTGGCGTATCTGGTGGACGAGGTAGTGCTCGTGGGCGCCGGGGATGTAGAGATTCCAAAAGGCGTCGCGGGCGATTTCCTCGATGCGACGGTGGTCGCGGGCTTCTTCTGTTCTGATGGTGATCGACATGGTTTATTCGCTGGCTTTGAAGTTGTAGATGGGGATGATGCGCTCGATGATGTCAGCGGTGGGGGTGATGTGCTTGACGATGCTCTCCATGCTCTTGTAGGCCATGGGGGACTCGTCGAGGGTGTCCTTGGTCACGCTCGTGGTGTAGATGCCCTCCATCTCCTTGATGTACTGCTCCATGGAGAGCTGCTTGAATGCGGTGGTGCGGCTGTAGAGGCGTCCCGCGCCGTGGGGGGCTGATTGGTTCCAATCATCGTTGCCCTTGCCGATGCAGATGAGGCTGCCGTCGCGCATGTTGATGGGCACGAGCAGCTTTTGCCCCGCGTGGGCGGCGACGGCTCCCTTGCGCAGCATCATGGTGTCGGTGTCGATGTAGTTGTGGATGGTGGTGAAGCGGCTCTGCTCGCGCAGTCCCATCTCCTCGAGGATGACGGAGGCCATGGCGAGGCGATTGAGCGTGGCGAAGCGCTGCACGATCTTCATATCATGCAGGTAGTCGTCGAAGAGATCGCCGCTGAGGTAGGTGAGCTCCTTGGGCGGTAGCGCGTTGCGCTGGCTGCGTAGTTGCTCCAGTGCGGGGCCTATCTCTTGGTGGCGTCCTGCGGCTTTGAGCTGCTCGATGAGCTCGGCGGACTGGGTCTCGAGTGTCGTGTAGAGCTGCTGGTAGGCGAGCTTCTGGTAGTGCTCGGCGACCTCCTTGCCGAGGTGGCGGCTGCCTGAGTGGATGACGAGGTAGAGCGTGCCATCGGAGCCGCGGTTGGCTTCGATGAAGTGGTTGCCCCCGCCGAGGCTGCCTATGCTGCGTCGCGCGCGGCCGAGGTTCACCTGCTTGGCACAGCGCAGCTCGTCGAGCTGGATCTGCTCGTTGAGCGCATGGTGGGATTCGCGTATGCTGCGTCCTGAGGGGATGTGGCGTCGGATGACCTGATCGAGGCGTGTCAGGTCGATGTCTCTGTCCTGCAGCGCGACGGTCTCCATCCCGCAGCCTATGTCCACGCCTACCATGCCAGGGACGATCTTGTCGGTGATGGTCATGGTGGTGCCAATCGTGCAGCCCATGCCAGCGTGGACGTCGGGCATGATGCGTATCTTGCAATCGGAGAAGGCGGCTTGCTGGCAGAGTGTCTTGATCTGGCTAGCAGCACTATTTTCTAATTCATCGCAGTAGCAGATGGCCTCATTGTACTTGGCTTGAATCGTAATCATGTGTAGCTGCCTACTCTATCATAGAGTAGGTACTCTTGTCAATCCGCGTCTGCTCGTAGCAAGTAGTCGGGAGCCCAGCGGCTGAAGGTGGGCAGCGATGAGAGATCGTCGCCGCTCTCTTCCTCCTCGCCTTCGTTCTCATCCTCGTTGTAGGGTCTATGCTTGCTGAGGAGGGCGGCAGTCTTGAGGATGGCGCGTGCGTTGTTGTCCGACTCAGAGCCTAGCACATGCTTGCCGTGGAAGCCGAGTACCTGAGGCTGTGTGCTGGAGAACATGGGCAGCTGGGTGTGCTCCTTGCCTGTGTCGTTGAGCGCGGCGTCATTGTAGGCCATGACGGTGCAGTAGCGATGCGCCTCTCCGTCCTCCTTTACCGTGATGTAGCTGCCGCTCGCGTAGGGGGTCACGTCTTCGTTCGCAGGACCGCGCTGCTGATTCTGATCGCGGCTGTGTCCCGCGCCAAAGAGGTGACCGAGCTCGTGGATGAGGGTGAAGCTATTGAGCGCCTCGTAGAGATCCAGGGCGATGATGCGGTAGGCGTAGCAGAGGCGTACCTTGCCAGGGAGTCCAGGGACGGGGGTCTTGATGATGTCAAAGTGCGCGCCCTCGATATCGGAGCCCTCGAGCTCGTCTCGCCACTCTGCCTCGTGGTCGTCATCGGCGTCAAAGATGCCGGGTCGGTAGTAGAAGCTGATCGCGGAGCCTAGGGTGGAGAACTCCGAGTCAGTCTCCTTCAGACAGACAAAGACGATGATGAAGTCTAGCTGGTCTTCCTCGAGATCCTTCACCGTCTCGGGGGCGTCACTGACGATATGATGCAGCAGTGCCTTGGCGGTGTCGCCGTGCGCGTTGTAATCCAGCTCGGCTATCATGGTGGGATTCACCCACATGTTGTCAATGCCGGCGGACATGAGGGCTTGGTTGAATTGAGCCGCGCAGATGCGCGCGTGCATCTCCATACCGCCGAGGCGCTTCACATTCTCTGTGGCGGTCTTGTCATAGTAGAAGCCTATGTTGAACTCCATATCCAGCTTCCCCGTCTCCTCTGCGCGGAGGGGGATGAGGGAGAGTGCGCCGAGTAGCAGCAGCAGGAGGGTGAGGTAGGTTTTCATCGTAAAAAATCAATTGCGAGGTGAAGAGGGGGTGACGACGCGCAGCGTGTAGCAGTCCGTGATCTCATTGTAGACGATGTGGTAGTTCTCATTGTCCTCGTAGTCGCAGAGCATCACGCATAGCTTCCCATTGCTATAGAGGATCTGCACCCAGCCGACGCCCTCCTCGAGGACGGCCGTGATGGTGACATATTCTTCTCCTGTCTCCACACTCTCCACGATGATGTCAATGGTGCCTGCCTCATCCAAGGTGAGCTCAAAGATATCGCCATGCTCGATCTCTTCGCTGACCCAGTCAAAGGATCTTTTGGATAGGGCGACACGGAGCAGCGAGGTCATGCTCTTGTCCTCCTGCTTGGGGATGTCAAGTGCCTCTTTGAAGGTGACCTCGATGGGGTAGCGCGCGGCCTCGACGAGGGAGAGCAGGCAGAGTAGGGCGGCGAGGAGAGGGGCGAACAGGTGGGAGTTTGTTTTCATTATGATCAAGTATGTCTTATTGATAGGCGGCTTCAAATTTCTCGACTGCGGCGCGCAGTAGCTTGCTGTCGTAGTAGTCATTCTCCTCAAGTATCTGATTGCAGGCGGCGACGATCTTGTCGATCTCGACGAAGCTCTCAACGAGCTCGGCATCCTGCATCTCTTCGTGGAGCTGCGCGCGCTGTTTCTCCGTGAGCTCGGCGGCGATCTGGGTGAGCTCGGCTTTGCGATCGCGTAGGTTTTTTGCCATGCGATTGATGCTTAGTGCGGCTGTGGCGGGGCTGAGTTTGTCGTTGCTGAGCTGGTTGACGACCTCGGCGTAGTTGCCTATCTCGTCGAGGGCTTGGGTGAAGGTGTCGCTGAAGCGATCATAGGCGTTCTCTGCCTGCACGCAGGGGGCGAGCAGGGGGATGGTGAGGAGGTAGGCGGCTCTCATAGGATGATTATAGGGAGAAGCCACACAAAATCAAGTGAGTTTTTCTCCCGCCGCCCTCCTCCTCGTCTTCCTTAGCGATGTTGGCGATGCGGGCGACGTCGGCGCAGGAGGAGCCCCGCGACCGCCAGCAGGCTCATCGTCGCCACAGAGGGCTCGGGAAGAAGATAGATCCCTGTGCTATCGCGCCGGACAAAGAGTGTGGGTGATTGCTCGACTTGCGTGCCATTGAGATAGAGCGTGTAGGTGATGTTGGCTTCGCTCGTGCTGGTGAAGCTGTCTGCCTCGCGCGCGTCGACGAGGTAGATAGGGACATTGCTCTCGTAGTCAGAGAGCTCGCCTTGGAGATAGATGTCCACCGTCGTGAGATCATTGAGCGCTAGTGTTTGGTTGCCACCGACAATGAGTTGGGAGACATCGCTGGATGAGTTTACGTAGAAAGTCATGGTTGAGCTGCTCACGGTCAGCAGGTCGGTGCTGGTGACGACGGCGGTGTTGTAGAGTGTGGTGACGTCCGTTGAGCTGTCGCTGCCCAGAGTCACGCCGGCGGTGGCTTCCCACTGAGAGGAGGCGACGTCAAAGTGACCAGAGAGGAAGGCGAGGGCTTCGCTACCCGCATCGAGGTTGCCGCTGATGCTGACGCTGTTGCTTTCACTGCTGTCTTGAGCGGTGACGCGGATGCCCTCGGTGGTGTTGAGTATGGCGATGCCATGCCCACCGCTGACAGAGGCGGTGAGCTGAGCGCCTCCTGCAAATACGAGCGTGTTGCTGCTGATGTCTTGGATGCCGATGGCGGCGGTGGCATTCGTGCTCTGTGAGCTGGCAGTGATGCTGCCAGAGATCGTGCCGAGCGTGGTGGTGTAGTTGGTGGTGACGCTATTGAGGGTGACACTATCGCCGATGAGTAGTCCGTAGGCCGTGCCGGTTCCTGTGGCTTTGCTGGTGATCGTCCCTGCTATGTCGCCGAGCTCGGAGTTGCCTGTGGACTGTACGATGAGGGTACTGAGTCCCTCTCTGCCGACGGTGGCGATGCCGTAGCTCACTCCATCTACCGTGCTTGCACTCACGCTGCCAGAGATATCTCCTGCTTCTGAGTCATTGAGCCAGATGGCGACGCTGGTGCCAGTGCCCTTCACGCTGGCGGCGATGCTACTCCCTGTGCCGAGGTAGAAATCGGCATCGCTCGAGTCGCTGCTGCTCTGCTTGAAGAGGGCGACCCCAGCGGCGAATTGGTCGATACGTGAGACGCTGAGCTGGATGTCTTCCCAGTTGATATCAAAGGACGAGGAGTCGTTGTACGCTGTGCTTGAGGTGTCTTGCCCCGTGTTCTTGAAGGCGATGGAGGTCGTGGTTGAGCGTGCCTTGTTGCCCAGCAGGTATCCGACGCTGTAGACGGCAAAGGAGACTGAGGCTGTGGCGTCGATACTGTAGCTGCCCGATATCGTCCCCAGATTGCTAGGGACGGAGGAGGTGATGACCGAGGCTTGCCCGCCACTTGTGGTGACAGAGATTGTGGCGTCTATATTGCCTACCGTGACCGTATTGCCCTCTGCTGCGGTGAACTCAAGACCGACCGCACTCGAGAAGTTGCCCGTCGTGCTCGCGGTGATGCTGGCACCTTGGATAGTGCCGATGTCGCCTCCTGTGATCAAGGCTCCTTCACTGCTGCCGTTGGAGCTCGCCTCGATGGTGCCTGTGATGCTGCTGATGCTGCCTTTGTTCATATAGAGCGCGCGACTATCGGAGGAGGAGGTGGCGGAGAGGCTGCCCTCGAGCGCACCGAGGGTGGAGCCATTGTTCCAGAGGGCGATAGCACCGCTATTGCTGGTGCTGGTGTTGGTGTTGGTGATGTATCCCTCGCTTGATTGGGCGATGTTGTCCGTAGCACTCCCGATGGTGATGTCGGCGGCTGTCTGGAGGGCGATGATGAATTGATTGTCTAGCGCGCTGCTGTTGGTGATATTGCTTAGGCTTTCAGCATTTTCTGCTTGTGTGTTGAGGATGCTACCCCCGCTGAGGCTGAGCAGAGTCGGGGCGGTGTAATTGGCAAAATCGCTGTCAGTGAGTACTGTTACAGTGGCAAGTGCGTAGTGGCTGATATATAGAGAGAGCAGGCAGAGTAGCAGGGTGTGGTGGGGGATCTTCATGATGCAGAATCAGGATGGTAACTCATGCCATTGTAGTGCCTTTGTGTGAATTATCAAACTAACTCTCTATACTTTAGGGGATCTTGCAAAATTAGCAGCTTCGGATTTTGCTAGCAGTTTGGGTGAGAATTTGTGGCGTTTGGGTGCACATAGCGAGCTATGTAAGCCCAAAAAGCCGCAAATTCTCGCCAAAATGCTGCAAAAGACGTGCTGTGGCGCTCATTTTCGAAATCTGCAATTTCTGAAAACTAATTTTGCAAGGTCCCCTTTAGTCAGCGTGATCTCACCTACAAAGCCCTCCCTGCTTGTAGGTAAAGCGGGAGGGCTTTGTGGTCGGGGGTTTAATAGAGGGTGAACTCGATGTGCATGTAGTCGCGGTCGTTGAACAGCCCAAAGGGGCGCGCCCCGACGCTCATCCATGCCAGCCACCAGAAGTCGTATTCGGGGGTGGTGAAGCGTGCCTTGTCCCCTCGGGTGCTGTTGCCGTTGTGCGCCGCGTCGAAGTCAAAGGCGATGGCCCAAGCGTGCATGGAGGTGCTGTAGCCGCCACGCACGCGCCGATTGTTGTAGCAGCCATCATAGATGTCCAACCCGAGCGCGTGGAGGCGGTCGCGTCCATAGTGCTGGAGGATGCGTCCGAGCGCACGCTCCACGGCAGGGGCGATGCGCTCGTGGACGCTGATTTTTTCTACTCGCTTGCCCGCGTAGTAGAGGGGGTAGGGGGGGCTGATGCTGAGCATGGCGACGTGTCCCGCCTTGCCATAGGGGGATTTGCCGCTGCGGATCTGGGTCTTGCTCGGGTATGAGACGATGCTGCCTTCTCCCGTGTAGTCGGCGATGGCACGTCGGGTGAGTGGCCCTACGATGCCGTCACAGTCTGCGCCTACGATGCGCTGGATGCGCTGGATGATGGTGTTACTGGTCATGATCGTTGCTTGCTTTGAAGGCGCGGAGTTCTTGTCGGAGCTCGGCGATTTGGATCTCTCGCTTTTCACCGCGAGCTTTGGCCTCATCGAGGCGCTCGGTGAGCCGCTTGATCTCCATTTGCTGGTGCTTGATGAAGATGCCAATGAAGGTGAGCCCCGCTATCACGAGTCCACCCGTGGTGTAGGTCGGGTCGGTCGCGATGGCGGCGGAGCCTAGCAGCGTTGAGCCTGCGTACCAGCTGATCATTTGTCGCCTCCTATTTGTACGGTGGTGCCGTAGATCTTGTAGAGTAGCTCGAGGTTCGCTGCCTGTTCGGGAGTGACGGTGCAGGAGCTGAGGCTGGCGAGTAGGAAACTCGCGCCGATTGTCTGTTGTATTTTCTTAATCATATTTTTTGATGATGAGTGTGTCTTGTTTATCCCCCCAGTATGCCCAGCCTGCGGCGCGTACGCCGAGGTAGTAGAGGGGCTTTGCCCAGCAGGGCAGTAGTCGGCGGAATGCAATGTCCGCCTGTCTGCGCGTGAAGGGCGCGCGCCATGCTGATTGTTCAGATAGTTGATAGAGGAAGTCGTGCAAGAGGCTGGCGATGAGGGTTTGACGTGTCTCAATGATGTTTCCAATACCTGAGCATCCGTCCCAGCGGTAGCCCCGCATGAGTGTGAGCTTTCCTCGATAGCATTGTGCTATAAGTTTTTCTTTTTGACTATAAAAGCGCAAATTGGCAATATGTAACTGATCAACGCGCATGCTTACCGCGTGCGTGAGCTCGTAGCGGTATTGGGAGTCATTGGTTATAGTGAACCATGTGTTTGTTTTTTTCATGTTAATGCTACCAAGTCGCCCGTATTGGGGTAGATTTCTAAGCGCAAACGAGTATCATACACACAGGCACGATTAGTTGTCGTATTGAATGCTGGTATGTAGTCATATCCATTTGCTCTGATCGCCTCGACGTCAAGCTTTGATTTATCGTTTGCAGATAATAATGAGCCGCCTAGAGATACACGCTCGTTAGGGTAAAAAGCACCAAGATCCGTGATAAGATCCGCTGAGTCGTCTATTGTCCTCGTGTAGACACCAGATTGTGATGATTCTAGCTTTAGTTTATACGATGTCCCTTTCCGTAAGTAGGTCCATGGTACTTGAGTAGTAGCAGAAGAAGTTGTAACGCTAATCAATAATTCACTAGAGTTTACCCACCAGAGCCCTCTAACATCAGAGGATCCTACCAATAAGGGAAAGTTCCCCCATGTCCCTGGTGCCATCCCTAGATACGCCATCGTGAGCTCGAGCGAGCTCAATACCCCGCAGTCGAGGATCAGTAACTGCGCCCTTTCATAGCCGATACCTACCCCCCTCAATCGCGTTAGATGTGAGGGGAGAAGCGTAGCTGTACCCAGCGGATTAATGCTAGTGGGAATCATAACGCTCTCCCTGACGTATTGAAAGTGATAGCGATAGATGCTAATTCGGCGACTGTGTCAGCGGCTTTGCTTTGCGCCACGAGAGTGGCTTGCCACGCGTAGATCTCTTGCTTCTTGAGCAAGAAGGCTTGCATCAGGGTGACTAAATCTGCTTGACCAAGCGTCACGATGGTATAATCGCTGAGCGTCCATTCAATCTCCGCAAGCCCTGCCTGTAGGACACCTTGCAAGTTGAGGATAGCTTCCGTATTAAAATCATATTGCTTACCATCTACCTCAATGATCAAGGTGGATGCGAGTAAGCGATTCTTCTCTGCGTATATTTCTGCGATTAGCTGCTCACGTGCGGTTTTGAGTTCTAGCTCAAGCCAGCCTCGTCTGATTTGTTTTTCTGTTTCTCTGTAGTATGGGGTACTGAGTCGGTGGGGTTGCGTTTCTTCAATGATGGGTTTAAATCCATGCGCGAGCGCGTAGCTTTCGAGTACGTCAGGGCGAGGGTTGCTGATGTGGCGCGGGGCGCAGATCTGGAGCTGCCCATCTATGAGTTTGGCGTATTGAGTCATGCTTTGTCAGTGGTGAGGTAGTGGTTGATAACGGTCTTGCCCATCACAGTGCGGATGGCAAAGTAGTAGTGCTTGCCACCTTCGAGTGGTGGGGCGCTGCCTGTGGTCTCGATACCGCTGACCCATTCCCATGACTCAGGCCAGGAGATCATAGCGGGGTTGAGAGACTCGGTATTGGTGTAGGTGGTGTCCACGATGAGTTCGCAGGTGACGCACTCATTATTCTCGGCAGGTAGGGAGTGCGGTGACATATCAAGATCGGTCAAGGCATCGATCTTGTACATCACACCACCTTTGAGTTTGGCATTTGACCAATAGAGGTACTCAATGGGCATGACGCCAGAGCTCTCGGTTGATATGCCGCCCCCAGCGCCAGCGGATGCGAGAGGGGCTGCATTAAAAAGCTCTTGGAGCACGTAGGCATCTGATGCCGTAATGCTGACCTCAGTTCCGATGGCGGTGAAGTAGACCTCACCCTCCTGACCAGTATGTGACGCCAGTGTGTAGGTGGTATCGTCGCGGGTCGCCGTGACGGTGGCGTTCCCCGTGCTGCGCAGTGCGTAGCCGCGACCTTGTATCGTTTTGTGTAGTTGTGTTGGCATAATATGGGTAATGTAGAATTGGTTATGCTTGATATAATTATGTATAACTACACTTTTTCTGCAAGAGAACTCAGGAGATGAAAGCAGAGAGTCCAGTCCACTTGTCCTTGATAGAGGCGTTTTTTTTTGCTATGATAATGAGCAATGAAAACGGAGGAAATGATTCAACATGAGGATATTGAGAATGACGATGAGCTCGTTTCCGCCTTCTTACTCCACCTCTCGGCAGAAAGAAATGCCTCAGCGCATACCATAAGCTCTTATAGCACAGCTTTTAATCAATGTAAGCAGTGGCTGGGCTGTCGTTTCCATTCATGGGAAGCCTGCCGAGAGGAGGACTTTCGTGATTGGCTCTATGCGCTGATGTCTACCCAGCTCAAGCCCGCGAGCATACGTTTGCGCTTTGCCGCTCTGCGCTCCTTTTATCAATATCTCATCGAGAGGCGCGGACTTTCTGCCCATCCTTTAGCTGAGCTCTCGCTCCCCAAAAAATCCAAACAATTGCCCCTCTATCTCAGTGTCGCGCAGATGGAGCATCTGCTGGCTCTGCCCCTCAGCATCGAGCAGGACAAGAAATTCCCCCCATGGCTCGCGCTGCGTGACGTGGCGATCTTGGAGCTTTTCTACTCCTGCGGCCTGCGACTCAGCGAGCTCGTCGCGCTCGATGTCGCTGACATCCAAGGAGCACACGGCAGCCTCCGCATCATGGGCAAGGGGAAGAAGCAGCGCCTCATCCCCCTCGGCGACTATGCCCACGACGCCCTGCTCATCTACATCGCCGCCGCGGAGCTGGAGGAGGGGGATGCTCTCTTTCTCAGCCGCTTTCGCCGTCGTATGTCGGGGCGTGCTGTCCAGCAGATGCTCGACAAATACCTGCTCGCCTCCGATATCCCTATCAAAATCTCTCCGCACAAGCTGCGGCATAGCTTTGCCACACATCTCCTCGATGCGGGGGCGGATCTGCGCTCCGTGCAGGAGCTACTCGGTCATGCCTCACTCTCAACCACGCAGCTCTACACGCATCTCACGAAGCTGCGTTTGAAAACAGTCTATGATGCGGCGCATCCGCGGGCCTGAGCTCAGGGGCGATCAAGCTCCCCGAGGGATTCGGGGAAGAGGAGGGGAGTGGACTTCTGCTCCGAGGCAAAGTCGCTGGCAATCTGCAAGACCCCCTGCTGGATGGCGCAGCTGTGCAAGAGCTTTTCGAGATCTGCGCGCTCGCCAGCCAGCGCGTGGGCGATCTTCACCACCTTGGACGGCAGAGCTCTCTCGCGCTGCTGCTGGTAGAGCTGCCATGCGAGGTCTGATTCATCAAAGACGAGGATGCTATTGACAAGGAAGGCACTCATACGCTGCTTGCCAATCAGGGAGAGCGCGCGACTGAGCCGCGACGAGGGCAGGGATGTGTGGTGCTTCCAGTAGGGGTGCTCCAGCGAGGCGGCAAAGGTGAATAGCTCCTTGAGGCAGTCTGCCCGCAAGAGCCCCTCCCACTCATCCCAGCGTGTGACCGTCGCGGCGAGTGCCGCGATGCGTCGGTGCGGGTGATTGGCCGGGCGCGTGTGTCCGAGATGCCAGCTGAGTGCATGGCGTCCTTGCAGCTCATGCTCATCGCGCAGAGCCCACCACGCGTCCCATATCTGCCTATGGTAGCTGCGTACCTCCTCATCACAAGATTCTGGCAGGATGGGGGTGAGCAAGCCCGCGATGCCAAAGAGCAGAGCCTCTGTCGGCTCCGTGCGCAGTAGCGCGAGAGGCGCTCGCTGGGCGAGCACACGCATGGCAAAGCGATTCTGATAATAGCCCAGAGCCTCCGCCCAGGCCTCATACCAGCATTGACTCTGACCGAGGACGGCGGCTCGCTGCTGGAAGCGCGCGCGCTTTTGCAAGACGCGATGCGCGGCAGCACTCAGTAGCACGGAGCGCAGCTGGGCTGTATCGAGCTGGCTCAGGGGATGCTGGCAGAGCTGGAGCTGCTCACGATGGAGCTTTGGCGGGATTTGGAGAATCTCGCGCCACCGCGCCTCATCGAGGCTGAGGTAGGGCACATGGCGCTGCTTGCTCGTGCGAGTGAACCAATGGGGCGGTGCTGGCTGGGGGGAGACATGGAGGATGACATCATCGTAGCGAGGATCCTCCCCATAGCCGAGACGCTCCCAGTCCTGAGCTCGAGCGGTGAAGATGATAGAGCCGCTGCACCATTGCCCTTCAATTTCAATTTGCGCGCGTACAAGATCATAGACACCATCGCGTGACCAGTGTCCAAAGTCGATGATACGCACAGCTCCATGATGCGCGCTCACGCCCTCGTGACCGAGCAAGCCACAGGACCAAGCTCCCTGGAGCTCCTGCAATCGCTGGTCATCGAGTATGCGGTCGTAATCAAGCTCCTCCTCACAGAGAGCCTCGCGCTGTAGCTCGCGGAGGAGACGCTGGTAGCAGTTCGCGCTGTGCAGGGTCGCAGAGCTCATTGCGGTGTCTCACCGCGACGGGCGAGATCTTCTTCGAGACTGGTGCAGACGTAGCCAAAGCTCTCTTCATTCTTCTCATTGAGGTCGCGTAGCGTCGTGTGGGCCTCCAGCACGTGCTTGGTGCGATCTGTCTCTGAGAGAGACTTTGCGTCGGGCTGCTCTTGAGCCTCATCGCTCTCCAGCTCCACCTGTTCGCGGATGCTGGCGAGATCCTGCTGCCATGAGGCATCCTCTGGGTTGATACTGAGCAGGGCGTCGAGGCCGAGATTCATCATCGCATTGAGAGTCCTCTCGGTCGGGGAGGCGATTTCGACGCTACCGCCCGTCGCCATGCACTGACGCGCGATGCCTGCGAGTGTGCCCATGAAGGTGGAGTCGACGCCAGCGCAGAGTTCCAAGTCGATGATGACATGATTGCCCCCATCCGCGATGTAGGCATCCGCAATGGACTTGACACTAGGGCTATTCATGAAGCTGCCGCGACTATTACAGCGAATCCAGAGAAAGGATTCGAATATATGATGTAGGATTGTGGGTGTAGAGCTCATCTTGACTGTCTATACTCTAGACCTCTTTGTCGTCAAGTGCAAGACAAAAATTAGAACGATACCATAATTCCTCTGTCAGCATGGCTTAGCCGACCATGCGCGCTATGAGGACTGGCGCGATGAGAATATCCGAGGCTTGGGGATAGGCGGAGGCGTAGGGATACTCATGGGGCGGAAGGAGATTTTCTGCCTCTGGTAGTCCTGCACATGCTGCCTCCACTCCTGCTCCTCCTTGCTGATACTACGATGCTGGAGCTGAGGCAGCGCGATGGAGAGCAGCGCGGCATTGCTCAGGAAAAAGGCGAGCAGCCCCATGGTGTAGATCTCCATCTCATTGCGTGTAGGGGCGAGGCCATCAAACACAAGCGAGAGACCGACGCCTGCGAGATACCATCCTATGTAGTTAGCCAGCCCGATGAGAAACACCCAGTGCGGCATCTTGCTCCTCCAGAGGGCAATCGCGCAGAGCAGAGGATAGACGAGTAGAGCTGACTCATAGCTCCAAATCGCCTCCCCGAGGACCTCCGCATGATAGAAGTAGCTCATGGGTGGCGCAATAAAGAAAGGCAGCATCCCTGTGATAGCAGAGAGGAGGTAGGCGCATGCGGCGAGTGAGGCCGAGGCAAGGATATTCCAGCTCATCCAGCCCTTGCGCAGCAGACTCGGCAGCGCGAGTAGGAGGGCAAAGAAGAGAGCATAGGAGGGGAACTCCAGCAGATGGTGGCGCAGCTGGTAGGAGCTGAGACGCTCCCAGAGATCGGGGATAGATTGGCGAGGGCTGCCTGCGACCACTGCCTCTATCAGCCAGATGATGAGGAAGAAAAGAATGAAATGGAGGGTGAAGCGCTTCATCGCTAGAGAGAGTGAGACTGGAGAGTCGGATGTGATGATGTCTAGTGCGCCTCTCGGAGCACTCTTTAGATGATGTAAGCTAGATGGGCTCACAAGTCAAGGAGAAAGAGCCAAAAGACGCCGAGAGAGCATCATTAGACTTGCGTTTGCGCGCCATCTATGGCATCATCAAGGCGCGTTCAAAGCACGAAAATTTTATGAAAATCCAAACACGAGTTGCTATAGGTTCCGATCACAAGGGGGTTAATTTAAAGGCTGCCGCTGTTGCGGCGCTGCAAGCCCAAGGCTGCGAGGTGGTCGATATGGGGCCCATGACAGAGGAGAGCTGTGATTACTCCGACTATGCGAATGCAGTGTGCAAGGCCATCGTTGATGGCCGCGCTGATCGCGGTGTGTTGATCTGCTGGTCGGGTCAGGGTATGACCATCGCCGCAAATCGCTGGCAGGGCGTACGCGCTGCACTCTGCGCCACCCCCGAGGTAGCCACCCTCTCGCGCCAGCACAATGACTCCAATGTCCTCTGCCTCGCCGCCTCCATCGTCAGCGAAGACGCGATTGACGCGATGCTGACTCCATGGCTCACGACAGAATTCGAAGCTGGCCGCCACATCGCCCGCCTGACAAAGGCCTCGGGCTCACCGCTCAGCGTCGTCGACCCCTGCATCGCCGAGCTCATCGCCGAGGAGCGTCAGCGTCAGAACAACAATATTGAGCTCATCGCCTCGGAGAACTTCACCTCCCCTGCAGTCATGGAGGCTCAGGGCTCCATCCTCACCAACAAGTACGCCGAGGGCTACCCCAACCGCCGCTGGTATGGCGGCTGTGAGGTGGTGGACAAGGTCGAGCAGCTCGCCATTGATCGTGCGAAGGCTCTCTTTGGCTGCGATCATGCCAACGTCCAAGCTCACTCGGGCTCACAGGCGAATATGTCCGTCTACCTCGCCTGCTTGAATCTCGGCGACACCATCCTCTCCATGGACCTCTCCCATGGCGGTCACCTGACACACGGCTTCTTTGCGAATTTCTCCGGCTCGCTCTACACCATCGAGCACTACGGCGTGATGCAGGGCTGCGAGACCATCGACTACGACGCCATGGCGACACGTGCACGCGAGCTCAAGCCCAAGATGATCCTCGTCGGAGCCTCCGCCTACTCCCGCACCATTGACTTTGCCCGTGTGCGTGAGATCTGTGATGAGGTCGAGGCGATCATGTTCGTCGATATGGCCCACATCGCAGGCCTCGTCGCTGGTGGAGTGCATCCCTCTCCTGTCCCCTACGCCGACTTCGTCTCCACGACGACGCACAAGAGCCTGCGCGGGCCTCGCGGTGGTATCGTCATGTGCAAGGAGCAGTGGGCAAAGAAGCTCGACTCCGCCACCTTCCCCGGTATGCAGGGCGGCCCGCTGATGCACGCGATTGCGGGCAAGGCCGTCTGCCTCGCCGAGGCACTCAAGCCCGAGTTCAAGCAGTACGCCCAGCAGGTCGTCAGCAATGCGGCTGCTATGGCCGATGAGCTGACAAAGCTCGGCTACCGCATCGTGTCGGGAGGCACAGACAACCACTGCTTTATGGTAGACGTGAGTGAGAAGGGGGTCAATGGTGTACAAGCACAGCATGCGCTTGATCTCGTAGGTATTACGGTGAATAAGAACGCGATTCCCTTTGACAAGGGGACGACCTTCAAGCCCTCGGGCATCCGCATCGGCACACCCGCTGTGACGACGCGCGGGATGCGCGAAGAGGATGTCCGCCAGGTCGCCGTCTTCATTGATCGCTGCATCAGCATCCTTGCGAATGGTCAGGAAGATATGCATGAATCTCAATATGAAGAGCTTAAGTCTGAGGTGTCGCGTTTCAATGCCTCTTTCCCCATGCCTTGATACTCCAGCTCAATGTGATACCTAACATGCTTCGCTTACAATAGATGTCTATGACAGAATAATGTATGGATGATGTAAGTGTAAGCGAAGTATGATTATTTTAATTAATTAAGATTTTTGACCATTGATAATAGGTGATAGAGGGTAAATCAGATAAGAATGGTAGGGATTGTTTGATATGTGTAATGTCAGATGATTGCGCGATTTTTTCTTGATTCACCCACGTCACCGTGGCACAATGAGCACATGTTCGGAAGTCGTATTTTAATACTTTTCTTAAGTATTATCGTAGTGCTGCAATTTGGTTGCCAACAGCAATCTCAGAGCAGCTATGTGCGGCAGCCAAAGGCTGTCAAGTTTTCGCCTGTGAAGTCAAGCGTTCGCTTGCGCTCACTGCGCGCCATGGCACGTGAGGTCAATATCAAGGTACGTATGATGCCGAAGAACTCCCGTGCACGTCGTGAGTCCAAGAGGCTCAATCCTCGCTATATCACCATCCATAGTACTGCGAATCACCGTCCCACCGCGACGGCGATGCAGCATGCGCGCGCACTCAACAATGGGTCGTTCAAGAACCGCAACTGGCATTTCACCGTAGACCGTCACATGGCAGTCCAGCACATCCCTCTCAATGAGACGGCTTGGCATGCTGGGACGAATGCGGGCAACAGGAACTCGATGGGTATCGAAATGTGCGAATCGGAGAGCCGTGGCAATAACCACTACCGCACGTGGGATCGCTCGGCCAAGCTCACCGCTCTGCTCATGATGCGATACAAGATCCGCCTGCGCAATGTCGTGCCTCACTACCATTGGTATGGCAAGGCCTGCCCAGGACCGCTACTTGACAAGGGGCGTCCCGGACGCAAGTGGGCGTGGTTCGTCTCGCGCGTCGACTACTACTATCGCTGTTTGAATAACGGCGTGTCTAATCGCTAATTCTTACCTCTGCGAGGGCGATCTCTGCGTCGCCCTCGCAGGCACAACCTAGATGAGTTTGAAGTGGTCTGACCAGATAGCTCAACTCGATTCCTTGTCCGACAAGGAGCATCAGGCTTTATCATCAGCTGGATTACATTCAGTTGGTGATATCCTTTTGCGTATCCCCAAGCGCCACGAGGACAGGCGCATGCGAGAGAAGATCAGCGAATGGGCGCTCAATCAGAGTGCCTGTTACTTTGTGCGAGTCGTCTCCTGTGGGTGGAAGTTTTCCTTCAAGCGCTACTTCGAAGCCGTCGTCGTCGACGCTCAGGCGAGCGAGAGCGACAGCTCAGCCCTGCGACTGCATCTGCGCTGGTTTCACATGCCCTATATTGCGAAATTGCTCGCGCGTGGGCAGTCTATCTATGTCTACGGGCAGCTCAAGCAGTATGCGAAGCAGCTCTGCATGATGAACCCCGAGTTCGAGGTCAAGGAGGATGACGCGGGACTGCGCCTCGCGCAGCAGGCACTCGGTGGTAGCTTTGAGGGGGCGATTGATGTCCCTGAGGCTACGCCTAGCCAGTCGGTGAGCATCCACACCGATCGCCTCGTCCCCGTCTACCGTACGCTCTCGGGGATGCAGCCACGCTGCTACCGCGAGCTCGTCTGGCGTCTCCTACAGCAGCTGGATGGCGGTACACAACCTCCTTATTACGACGTCGCCCCGCAGTATCCCTGGTGTGAGGCGCTGCGTGACTTGCATTTCCCTGAGGAGGAGTCACTCATTCGCAAGGCAAAGATGCGCCTCGCGCTGGGCGAGTGTTTTTTACAGCAATTCAAGGTGCAGTGGAAGCGTCGCCGCGCCCAGCAGCAGCTCGGGCAGATCACCTGCACCACGCAGCACTACCTCGACGAGCTCATCGCCTCGCTGCCCTTTCGCATGACTGGCGCGCAGCAACGCTGCCTCGATGAGATCGTGCAGGACATGCGCCAGCCCATCCCCATGAATCGCCTCGTGCAGGGCGATGTCGGCAGTGGCAAGACCCTCGTCGCGCTCTGCGCCATGCTACTCTGCGTTGAGAGCGGGAAGAATGCCGCCATGCTCGCCCCGACGCAGATACTCGCAGAGCAGCATTATGCGAATTTCTGCCGACTCCTCAAGGGGATGGACATAGCATTGTCGCTACGTACCAGCGATAGGCGTGAAGATAGTGACCTCATCGAGCTCGACGCGGCAGGCTATGGCGATAGCCCGCGTATCATCATCGGCACCCATGCTCTGCTCTATGCAAAGAACAAAGTGAGCCAGCTCGGGCTTGCGGTCATTGATGAGCAGCATAAATTTGGCGTCGAGCAGCGCCAGCGCTTCCTCGCCACAGACGAGATCCCCGACCTGCTCGTGATGACCGCCACCCCCATCCCGCGCACGCTCACGCTCACCCTCTATGGAGACCTCGACGTGTCACTCATCGACGAGCTGCCTGCGAACCGCGGTGAGATCCACACCGCGCTGCGCCATCCGAAGCGCATGAAGCGCATTATCAAATTCCTCCACGATCAGCTCGCGGAGGGTCGCCAGATCTACATTGTCTCTCCCCTGGTGGAGAGCTCGGATGCGCGCGCGCAGAGCTCGGTGCTCGACGAGGTGCAGCGCTGGCAGGAGGAGTTCTCCGATTATCAAGTAGGGCTCCTCCATGGCAAGCTCAGCTCGGAGGAGAAGGACGCGGTGATGAGCTCCTTTCGTGACAATGAGACTCAGGTACTCGTCGCCACCACCGTCATCGAGGTCGGAGTCGATGTGGGGAATGCTACGGTGATGATGATCAATGATGCTGATTCCTTCGGACTCTCGCAGCTCCATCAGCTGCGCGGTCGCATCGGACGCGGCGCGCACAAGAGCTACTGCATCCTGCTCTCGGAGGCAGAGCCGCAGACCCTAGGGCGAGAGAAGCTCGATATCCTCGTGCGCTGTAGCAATGGCTTTGACATTGCGGAGCAGGATTTTCGCCTGCGCGGTCCAGGAGAGGTGCTCGGCACTGCGCAGAGCGGGCTGGGGGCTATCCAGTTCCCTGAATGGCTAGGCCATAGCCGACTCATTCAGCGCGCGATGCAGGAGTCAGTGCGTATCTTGGATCTGGATGCGCAGCTTGTGCTCCCTGAGCATGAGGCGCTGCGTCACTGGGTCGAGGGGGAGAGCAATGAGGGAGTGACCGCTTGAGTGTTTGGCTGCTTCTTATACGGGCGGAGCTGATGGCGCTGCGTCGGAGCCCCTGCGCATAGTCGTCTGACGATGACTGGGAGATGAGTTCGGTGACCCGCTCAGCGATTGCGCGCTTGGCAATGCGGGCAGATAGCCACCTTCTGCTTGCAGATAAATTGGAATCCACAGATGCGGCAGCGCAGATGTGATTGGCGGCGACGGTAGCTGCGCCGTAGCTGCAAGAGCGTATGGGTCAGATAGATGAGTATCAGCGAGCCCAGCCCGAGGCAGGTGATGAATTTGAAGAATTCCTCAATACTCAGTACGAGAGGTATCATGGGGTCTGGCTTTCTTGGTTCGCAGGTTTAGCAGGGGAGGGGGGCTGCTTTTTTTCTGCCCATGGGCTCGTCTCTTCGAGCTGCGCTGGCAGACTGAGGAGGTAGGGTGCTGAGAGGAGAGGGGTGGGTGTGCTCTGCTTGTCATAGCGAGCAGCAGGCAGCGACTCTAGCTCGACGCGGCGCGTGATGGGGAGCTGCGTGTGGGGTATCTGCTGGTAGGCTGGATCGGCAAAGCGCGGCAAGCTCAGCCCGAGTGGTGAGGACTCTGAGAGGTAGGAATGCAGCATCGAATCCTTTCTGACAAATACCTGACCTCGCCCAGACGAGTGTACCTCCTTGGGCTCCTCCACGCGGATGAAAAAGAAAAGAAGAGCGACCAGCGCGAGCGCGAGCAGGATGAAGAAAGGCAAGCAGCCCTGCAGGTCACGCTCATGAGGCGACTGATAGATGATATCCTTTTCTTCCTTCTTTGCCATGGTCTTGTGAGTAGGAGGTGCTAGAACATAATCCTAATCTACGGCAGGGCGCGCCGACAGGGAGCAGCGGTAGCCGAGGCTGAGGATCTGGTCGACGAGACGCTGCGTTGTGCCTATAGAGACAGCCTCGTCCTGTATGATGACGATGTGCGTCAGGGAGGGCTTGTCATCGGAGAGTTTTTTGAGCTCTTCTTTGATCTCATCCCAAGAGTGAGGTAGCTCCTTCATATCGAGGAAGAGACGGGGCTGGTCTCCTGCGGCGATGGAGACGACGTGCGTCTGCGTGCGGTCGATGCGACTGATGTTGAAATGCGACTCGGATTGAGAGATGTCAAAGCCGAACTGCGGGATCAAGTGATTGTTCAGCAGGATGCACACGCATAGCAGCAGCAGGATATTGGCCCATGCGATGATGATGATGGGAAAGCCCGAGTCGGGTAAGGTGCTCTTGACGCGGTGCATAGGGATGGGATTGGTTGGGGTTAGGCTAGGGGAGGGGATCAGAGGCGGCTGAGGCAGCAGAGGCGTTATTCCGCGTTGGGCTTGCGGACGCGTACATCGCAGATGATGTGCACACTCTCGAGACCCGCGCGCTCGATCTGGTTGATCACGAGACGTGCGCGTGAGGAGAGGTACATGTAGAAGAGGTAGAGAGGGATGGCGATCGCGATCCCCAGCGACGTGCTCATGAGCGCCTGTTGTATCGTCTCGGTGATCTCTGGGGCGACTGCCGCACCGCGTGTGACGCCAGGCTGCTCGTAGAAGCTCATCAGCGCGAGCACCGTGCCGAGTAGTCCCAGCAGAGGCATGACGGTCGCCGCGCAGAGTAGCACGCGTATATTGCGCTCCACGCGGAATACCTCCAGATGCGCGGCCTCGATGGCGATGTCGCGCATCTCACTGCGCGCGAGCTTCGGGCGCGTGAGCACGGACTCGACGACGCGCGCCATGGGACCGGGCAGCTGGCGTGCCTCATGGAGTGCCTCCTCGTACTGCCCCTGACGGAGCAGCTCCGTGAGCCCATTGAGGAACTCATTGGAGTTGATATTCACACGGTGGAAATAGAAGAGACGCTCACCCACGACGCCGAGTCCGACAAAGGTGAAGAGGAACATCAGCCAAAAGAGCGGTCCCATGGAGTGGATGAGCGCGTACATAAGAACTAGTTCTATCTATTACTTGGGAGTGTAGAGGAGGAGGAGTGGAGGAGCTTAGCTGAGCTTGATGGAGTCTGAGCCAAAGTAGGGGACGAGAGCCGCAGGGATGCGCACCGAGCCATCGGGCTGCTGGTACTGCTCCAGTAGTGCCACATAGAGGCGGGGGAGGGCAGTGCCCGATCCGTTGAGCGTGTAGGGGATGCGGGTCTTGCCTTCCGCGTCCTTGTAGCGCAGCTTCATGCGGCGGGCTTGGTAATCGGTGAAGCAGGAGCAGCTCGATACCTCGAGGTAGCTTCCCTGACCGGGAGCCCAGACCTCGATGTCGTAGGTCTTCGCGCTGGAGAAGCCAATGTCGCCTGTGCACAGCTCAATGACGCGGTAGTGGAGGCCGAGCTTTTGGAGGATGGCCTCCGCGTGGCTCGTGAGCTCTTCGAGGCGGTCGAAGCCTTCTTCGGGCTTGCAGACCTGCACGAGCTCGACTTTGTCGAACTGGTGGACGCGTATCATTCCCTTGTTCTCGCGGCCTGCCGAGCCAGCCTCGCGGCGGAAGCAGGGCGTGTGGGCGGTGAGCTTGATGGGGAGCTGGTCTTCACGCAGGATCTGATCGCGGCAGAGATTGGTGACGGGCACCTCAGCCGTGGGGATGAGGAAGACGCTATTGTCTTCAAGACCGTACATGTCATCTTCGAACTTGGGCAGCTGTCCCGTGCCGTACATGCACTCGCGCTTCACGAGGAAGGGGACACCCACTTCTTCATAGCCATGCTCCTGCGACTGCACGTCGAGTAGGAAGTTGATCAGCGCGCGCTCGAGACGTGCGCCTGCGCCGCGGTAGACGATGAAGCCCGAGCCCGAGATGCGGGTGGCGTCTTCGAAATTGATGATGCCAAGACCGGTGGCAATGTCGACGTGATTCTTCGGCTCGGTGATCTCGGGGCGTGTACCCCAGACGCGGATCTCGGGATTGGCCGTCTCGTCAGCACCCACGGGAGCGGCGGCGTGAGGCATGTTGGGGATATTGAGGAGGAGCTCTTGTTGCTTGCTGGCGGCTGAGTCTGTCAGCGCGTCGAGCTCCTTGATGCGATCGCCTACTTCTCCCATGCGAGCCTTGAGTGTCGAGGCCTCGTCATGACGGCCTTCCTTCATCATCTGGCCGATGAGCTTGGAGGAGCTATTGCGTTCCTGCGAGAGAGCTTGCTTTTCTGTTTCGTAGCGGCGGCGGGCTTCATCGCATTCCAACACTTGATCAATCAAGGTCCAATGCTCACCGCCACGCAGACGCAGTGCCTGTTTTACTTCTTCAGTATGTTCTCGAATGACGCGAATATCTAGCATAGTGACTCTAGTATACTCCAAAATGACTCCTTGACAAGCGGAAATTGAGTGCTGAGAGGATTTGCGAGATAATAACCTTGCAATTTTGGGAGACTTCTCTATACTCATGCGCGCATGCATCTATGCGTGCATCATCCTATCTACTATTAAAGATCCCTTATCAGATATGAACAACCCAAGAATAGCTATCGTGGGCGCCACTGGAGCAGTAGGCGTCGAGATTCTTTCCTGCCTTGAAAGCCGCCAATTTCCTCTGGCTTCATTGAAACTTCTTGCGTCCAAACGTTCAGCTGGTAAACAGGTCTCCTTCCGCGGCGAGATGATCACCGTCGAGGAGCTGACAAAGGACTCCTTTGGCGATGTGGACATCGCGCTTTTCTCCGCTGGTGGTGGCATCTCTCTGGAGTACGCACCTGCGGCTGCCGCTGCTGGCTGCGTTGTGGTGGACAATTCCTCCGCCTTCCGTCAGGATGAGGATGTCCCTCTCGTCGTTCCCGAAATCAACGGTGCCGCCGCCTTCAACCATCCTCGCAACATCATTGCGAACCCCAACTGCACCACCATCATCACCCTGATGGCGCTCTACCCCCTGCACGTGAAGTACGGTCTCAAGACCATCATCGCGAGCAGCTATCAGGCGGTCTCGGGTAGCGGGCAGCAGGGCATTACTGAGCTGGAAAATCAGGTGCGCTCCATCGTCGATGGACATCCCGTCACCTGCTCGACCTACACACGCCAGATCGCGTTCAACCTCATCCCACAGATTGACAAGTTCACCGACAGCGGCTACACGAAGGAAGAGCAAAAAATGCTCGTCGAAGGTCGCAAGATCATGGGTATCCCTGATCTCAATGTCAGCTGCACCTGTGTACGTGTACCCGTCTACCGCAGCCACTCCATCTCCTGTATCGCTCAGTTTGAGCAGCCTGTCGACGTCGACGGCGCGCGCGCCAGCTTCGATGGCTATGAAGGTATCGCCGTCATGGATGATCCCGAGCAGGGTGTCTGGCCGACACCTCTCGACTCGACCAATGGTGACACCTGCTACGTCGGCCGCATCCGCAAGGATCAGGCCATTGACAACGCGCTCAACCTCTGGGTCGTCGGTGATCAGGTGCGCAAGGGGGCGGCTCTCAATGCGGTTCAGATCGCCGAGCTCCTCGTCAAGGGCGCTTAATTCCCAGCAATTCTACTATTGGGGGCTTCTAAATTCTCGTCATTCTAAATAAGAAAATTCAGAAAATCGCTTCAC
>CAYJID010000010.1:0-20710 GCA_964370135.1 uncultured Akkermansia sp.
AGCTCTAAAATCATCTCAAAATCTTACCTCGCGAGAAAATAGAAGCCCCCTATAGCCAAAGTAATAAAACTCACCCCCATGCCCCACTGCATCCCCCTGAGCACATGCAGCTCTGAGCAATCGCCACCTGCCTCAATCTCGCCTTCTCCGACTACGCCATTGCCGTCTCACTCAGCCCCGAGCAGCTGGAGACCTTCCTACGCGGCCATTGATGGAGAGCAGCTCGTGGGGTTGCTCGTTCATGCTGTAGACGACTACCGCGGAGCGCACGCCGCCTTCACCTTCCTCGCAGGAGTCATATCCCCACCCACCGCAGTCAAGGCATCTTTTCCCTACTTTTCGAACACGCTCGACCTCTCCTGCGAGCACAGGGTGTCGCCTCCTACTATCTCGACGTGTTCCAACAAAACGCCCGAGGCGCAAGCTCTACGAGCGCCATGGCTTGCAGATCCTACGCGGACTCGTCATCCTCCAAGCCAGCAGCACCATACACGAGCGCTGCGGCTGGGAGACATGGCAGCAGCGGTGCCGCGAGCAACAAGCACCCGCAGGCATCCTCCCCACCTTCGAAAGTAGTGATGCCAAGGGCAAGATCAGAGCTCGGTACGTCTAGGATAGCCAAGCCACACTCATGCAGCTAGGCTACAGCGAGCCCCCACCCTGCATCAGCCCATCTCGCAGCCCCTCGGCGAGTCAGCCAGCGAGCTGCTCGACCTCCTCCGCGCGCTAGGCTTCACCGAGCGCGCGCGCCAATACGAGATGGGATGAGCTACGAGTGATCTCTCAGCGAGACAAGCTGCGGACATGATGATCCGCACGGCTGATGACAAAGCCAGCCAAGGGCACATCACGCGCCAGCTCATAAAGCTCGCGGGCAAAACGCGCCTGCGCCAGCTTCACCGCCCTCTGCTCCTTCACACCCGCGCTCTGCACGCGATGCTGCTCGATGAGCACGAGATACTGCGCCCAGAATCGCTCGAACTCCTCGGGGAAGACTCCCGCCGGCAGCGTCTTCTCCACGCGCTCCAGCATCTCCAGCTGCTGCGCCCAGGTGAGCTGAGCTAGGTCCTTGACCTCACCCGCGAGCTGCCGCTTGAGCTGATAGCGTCCTTGCAAGAACTCTCGCTGCGCTGGCGTGAGCGCATCAAAGGTCGCGCGGTCGCGCTGCTCCTGCGTGCTGATCATACGCTCAAAGTGCGTCCCCATCTTGCTATACGCGAGCTTCGTCTCCGCGACGAGCTCATCAAGATTGAGCTGCATTGAGCCGAGCTCCGCTGGCAGCCCGCTCTGCGCCGAGCGAAACAAGCGATTGAAATTCTGCTCATACAGCTCCACCTCCCACAGCATCACCTGCGTTTCATCCAAGCGCGCGCCCTCCGATCGCTCCAGCTCCGCGAGCATCTGCTGAGCCGTCCAGTAGCGGCAGAGGCGAAAGAGATAATTGTAAGCCTGCAAGGGTGCCGCTAGGCTAGGATACTGCTGCTGCAGCGCCTTCTCACGCTCGCCAAGGCGTTGGTAAATCGCCTCACCCGCCGCGTAATCTTTACCGCGTAGGCTCTCCGTCTTTTCCCTACTGATCTCGCGGTGGCGCAGGTAATAGGCGCGGTAGGGCTCAGGCAGAGAGGCGATAGGCATACGATCATAAACAGACTGCGTGAGCAGCGCGTCATCATAGCGCGACTGCACCTCATGCGTACGCAGTATCTCCGCGACCTGCTGCGCATAATCAAGCAAGAATTCCCGCACTGGCTCAGGCAGCGTGAGGTACTGCTCATACATACGCTGAGCATGACTCGACTGCGGCTCAGCTGCTGCTGGCGACGCTACAGACTCGGCACTTGATGCTCCCGCACCAAACAGACTCGATAGGATAAACAAGGGGAAAATCATCATCTTCTCGAGAATAGCAAAAACTGGCGCGAGTCGCAAGCATACATTGCCCATCTGTGAAATCGTGTCTACAGAAAACACAAAAAACCAAGCCCTCTGTGAAGACTTGGTTTTCTGTGTATTGAACTTTGTACCTAGAGGCTAGCTCTTAGAGGTTGAGTCCTTCGCTGGGGAAGAGCTCAGGGGTAGAGCCGCCAGCGGCTGGCATAGCACCTGCATTGTTACCGCTCTGACGGATGGGAGCACCCGCAGGTGTGATGGTCTCAGCGGTGACGAAGATCACGAGGTTCTTACGAACGTGGGACTCGACATTGCTGGTGAAGAGAGTGCCGATGAGGGGGAGGTCACCGAGGATGGGGACGCGGTCTTCGACCTTCTGGACATTGTCTTCGATCAGACCACCGATGGCGATCGTGTGACCGTCAGCAACCGTGGGGTTGGAGTTGATGTAGCGACGGCTGAAGATGGGCATGTCGATACGGTTCTCCGTGATCTGGACGTTCTGGATCTCATTTTCGTTGGCGATGGCCGATGTGATGGGCGAGCCGTAGTTGATGAATCCGTCGAAGTCGACGACGCGAAGCTCGAAGCGCTCGAACTTGATGACGCTAGGATCTTGCTCGTCAGCTGCGATCTTGAATCGGAAGGTGATACCGACATCTTCTGTCGCCCATGCGGATGGGGTACTGGGAGTGGCGATAGGAAGGCTGCTGCTGCTGCTGCCGTAGGTCGAGTTGCTACTTTCCTGAAGCTCAGGCTCAGTGTACTCGATGGGGTAGAAGAAGCGGCGTACGACTTCGATCTTTGCCGCACCGTCGTCCGCGGTCTGATCGGAAGCGAGCTCATGAGGATCGGGGGTGAAGGAGAGCTCTTCGCTGCGTGCTACGAGAGTAGGTGCGGACATGACGTCGACGCCCTTCTTCTGCGAGAGACCACGCATGATCATCTGGAAGGAGCCCGAGTCAAAGATACCTGTCAGCGACATGATACCAGGAGCTGGGGTGCCTGCGCTCGCACCGTGGGTGGAGCCAACCTCGAGGAGGTTGTTGAGCACGTTGCCCGAGGTAGCACCTGTGCCGGAGCGCAGACCACCTGTGACGAGACCCTGTGTGACGGTGCTCGTGGAGGTCGTACCCGTGGAGGTGACGGGCCATGAGCCGCTGCCGTTGTAATTGTTCGCAAAGGCGTTGCCGCCGCTGGTGACGAAGTTTTCGTACGTACGGTTGGGCGAGGAGCCTGTGCCGTTCACGCCGCCGAGGTAGGCTTCACCCGAGTTGGAGACAGAGAAGGGGTTGATGACCCAGTCAAAGCCGAGTTCTTCTTCGTTGGTCTGAGTGATTTCTACGAACTTCGCCTGTACCTTGTACATCTTGTTGGGGTTGGTGGAGAAGTAGTCTTGGACGGCTTCTGCCACGGCGGCGAGGTTGTCGGGGGTATTCGTGACAGTCAGGATGCCTGTGGACTTCGAGTAGCTGGCCTTGGCACCTGCGGGGAAAGTGATACCGTGGGATTCGAGACCCTTGACAGCATTGATGCGCTTGGACTTGCTGCCGCTACCTTCGCCGCCGAAGTCTTCGTCGCTGGATTCGTCATCACCTTCGGAGGCTTCAAAGAAGCCCGTGTTGACGTGGAAGCGGTGCGTGTCCATGGTCTGGGTCGCGCCCTTCTGGTTGATGATGATTGCATTGTCGTCGATGCGGTACGAGCAGTTCGACTGGTCACAGATGAGGTCGAGCAGGTAGCGACCGTTCACACCCGTGACGTTGATCATGCGGATGCGGGGCTCAGCGACGGTCTGGACGACGGGAGCTGCTGCGGGAGCAGAGTCTTCGCCACCTTCTTCATCAAAGTTTTCTTCCTCATCGCTCTCTTCGCTGACGGGAGCCGCAGCCATGGGAGCAGCGACGGGGGGCTCGTAGACGAAGTTGAGGTTGAGACCCTGCTTGCGAGATTCGGCGCGCAGTGTTTCGAGAGCTTCGTCGAGGGGGGTGTCATCAAAGATAACCTGAGTGATACGCAGAGCATCGAGGGCTTCACCATTGCGGATCTGTAGTTCTGTACGTACATTACCCTGCTGTCCAACGCCAAAGCTGACATCAGGCGCTACCTCGGGCATGTGTACTTCCCATGCCTTGTCCACCTCGGCGAGTGCCTTGGCGCGGTATTCGTCGTGAGCGACGCGGTAGTAGCGGGAGCGAGCTTCATGAGCCTTCGTCTGACCGCGGCGTGCGGCTGCGTTGTAGGGGTCAATCGCGATGACGCGCTGGAAGGTCTTGACAGCTTCGTCGTATTTCGCTAACTGGTAGTGAGATTCACCGAGTGAAAGGAGGCGGTTTACTTCCTCCACATCCTTGACGTGCTCAGGTGTGAGCGCAGGACTGTTGCGGATGGGATCATTGAGACGTTGGAGCTCGAGCTTGGCGCGCTTGTTGTTAGGGTCGCGGCTGAGCACATCGAGGAGGAGCTGCTCGGCGTCGTCATAGCGACCTACCTTGGCGTATTCCATGGCAGTGGCGATGGAGGCGTCCCCAATGCTCTGGATGATGAACTGCTGCTGCTTGACAGTGGCGGGAGCCTTGGGGAGGAGATCCCAAGCTTCGCGGTACTGCTCGAGTGCCTTGGCGTGCTTGCCCTTTCTGTAGGACTGGCGACCTTCTTCGAGGATGCGCCATGCTTCACGGGCTTGTTCTTCACGGCGTGCGGACTCGCCAGACATAGAGCTGGAGTCGTAGTAGTATGAGCCAGAGCTGCTATAGCCTGTTTCGCCTGCTTGTACGAGGGGCGCTGCTGCCGCGATGGCGAGCAGGGCTGCGAATTTATTAGATTTGATGAGAGGTACGCGGTTCATGGTAATGTTATATTTATGACATGAATATCGTGTTTTGTAAAGTCTACAATTCGAAAATGTGAAATTTTTATCTTAGGGGTTGCTGCTTTCGGCGGCCTTGGGGATGTTGATAGGGGCGGGTGAGCCTTCGGCTTGGATATTCACCGAGCCATCCGAGTCAATGCTTTGGACAGTGAACTTCGTTTTGTCATGACCAGGGATGGTGAAGGAGAGTGCCGTATCGACGTCAAAGCGTGCCTGAGGCGTGCCAAGCGCGGAGCCTGCGGTCACCATGAGCACGACGCGCTTGTCTTGGATATGGCGTCCCTTGCGCTCAGCGATGGGGGTGTCTTTGTCGTTGCGTGGCTTGCCCGCGCGGACGTAGTACTCGCCCTGCCCTTCGGGCTTCTTGGTATCGCGTATATGAGCCGTGAGCTCCTCTGCGTCACCTGTAGCCGATTTGAAGGTCTTCTTCTCAAAGCCGACGAGCACGAAGCGCTTGGGGTCAGACTTGGCAACGCCGAAGGTGTCACCGGGCTTCACATCATGTGTCGCGATCTCGCGTGCGTCGTTGGGGTTGCGGTAGATGCGCAGCTTGAGCATCTCGGGTGCTTCTGTAGCATAGCTCAGCGTGGTAGGCACGATGATGTAGGCATTGGTCTGGGTGACCTTGCCCGCGGTGAGCTTGGGCTGATCCGTCGCGCCGATGAGGGCGGGGTAGGAGGCCTTGTCCGTGGGGTTGGTCTGATTCATGTACTCTTCCTCATTGCTAAAGCCGTCTCCATCCGAGTCGAGGCTCAGCGCATCAGCGCGGGCAAAGGCGGAGGAGAGTCCCGATTTGATGAACCAAATATTGGGGATTTCTCCATGCACGGGGGGAGCATTGGGATCGAGGATGTCGATGACGGTGTTTACCTTCTTGCTCTGTATACCCACCTGCCAGAGCTCGGGGGAGAAGAGGAAGTGCGTCTGGCGGGGCTTGCCCTCGGAGTCCTTGTCAGGGGCGGGGAGGTCCTGGAGCTCGCGGTTCGCGTCGATGTGCGCTTGGATCTCGCCTGGGAGAGCCGTGAGCTCCTCGACGGAGACGCTGCCGCGCCCTACGGAGGCGTCGACGGGGGCGGCGTCATGCGTCGCCATGATGTAGGCGCCTGCGGAGGCACCGATGAGGCCGAGGACCACACCTGTGGTGAGCACTTTGCGACTGGGGTCTGATTGGTCTGCCATATAGGTCAAATATTGCTAGGGGTGATACTTATTTTTGGTTGAAGTAGAGGACCTCCAGATTCAGATGCACGCGCACTGTCTCTGTAGCCAGACCTGTCATGGGGCGAGCGACGCTGTTGAGCGGCACGGCGGGTGCTTGATCAGCAGGTGCTGCGGGATCGCTGGCGACGATGTCGGTGGTGACGGGTTCTTGGTAGTCTTCGATCGAGGGGAGTGAGAGATCAGACTCAGCTGCTAGGCCATTGATGAGGTAGAAGTATTTCTTATCCTCGAGGATGGAGTTGAGCACGGCGGGCAGCGTACCTCGCTTTGCCGTGAAGGAGACTTCAAAGCGCAGCGGGAAGTAGTCAGGTGCATTGCGCGCCTTCGGATCAGCCGCCTTGGGGAGGTTCGCACAGAAGATCTTGTCGATAGCGACGCACTCGGCGTCGACGAGGATCTGGGTGACATCTTGCACGGCGGAGAGCATGAAGGCGCGGTAGGGCACCTCCGTAGCGATGGCGGCCGTGTTCTTGAAGCTGCCAAAGCCGAGGTCGACAGCCCCTGGACCGATGACGACGTTCTTCTCAGCAGCCATCGCCTTCGCGTCGGTGATGGCCTTGTTGACGGCGTTCTGGAAATCGACAGGTGTCTTGATCCCCTGGGCGGCGCTCTTGGCGGCAGAAGCGTAACGATCTAGCTTGGATTGGAGGTCCTTCTTGATCTTGTTGGCTTCACCGTAAGCCTTGCGCAGCTTCTCAAAGCTGTTGCTCGTGGGGGGGAATTCGGAGGCGTTGTAGTTCTCGAACTCGGCGCGGATCTCGCTGAGACGCGTATTCTTCTCGTCGGCGTCGGCGTAGGCGGAGTAGCCCTGATACATGATGCCGACAAAGGCGAGCCCGAAGAGAGAGGCGAGCATGACGACACGCTTGTTTTCACTGATGTTCATGGATGAAAAAGTGTTTGAATGATTCGTTAGTAGTGTTTATTTTTCTCCGATGAGCTCGGGGACGGTGATGGGCTTTTTGAGAGGCATGAGCATCATGAATTTCTCCACATAGTCGAGCTCCTTCTCCTTCTTGAGCTCCTTGGAGTTGATGAAGCGGAAGTACTTGTTGAGGTTCGCGTTCACCTTGTTGGCCTCGAAGGCAAAGAGCGAGCTGGGGGTGCGGTCGTCGAAGTTGTTGCTCACCAGTGAGCGCACGACATCCTGATGGCTGACGCTGGTTTCCCCTGGCTTCTTGACGACGTAGCCTGTGACATAGACGGCTGTGACGGTGGGATCATCATTGCGGCGGCGTGCGTCGAGCATGTCGGGTGCCTCATTGATGGAGGTGGCTGACTGCGCGGTGCGGCTGCGCTTCATGTCGATGAGGCGCGTGCCTGGAACATCTAGATTAGGACCGGTGAGATCCACTTGATTTTCACCCAGCTCGTAGTTGATGAGAGGGGCGAACTCCGTGATCCAGAACTTGATCGAGGGGCTCTTGTCGACGAGCTGCTTGAGGATATCGACGTAGACGGTGCGTCCCTGCTCGAGCGCGTAGTACTTCTTGAGCTCGCGCTGGACGCGGTTGTAGTCATCCTCAATGTTGGCGATCTTGTCCGCGGTGCGCGAGGTGGCCTCGTAGCGGGACTCCGCGACCTTGAGCTTCGCGTCAATATCACTCTGGGCATCCATGGCTGACCACGCAAAGAAGCCTGCTCCTGCTAGGGCGATGACGCCGGCGGTGACGACCTTGGGCAGCAGGGCGCTCTCGTCGCGCTGCTTTTGGATGACGGTGGGGACGAGGTCGATGTGGAACTCACCCGCACGCGCTCCTGTCACAGCAGCACCAGCGATGGGACCGAGGCAGAGGGCGTCCTGAGCGAGGGCTTCCTCATCGACATTCTTGCCAACGCCAAAGGCGGCGATGGGGTTGAGGTAATCGACGGGGATGCTCAGCGCCTCCTGAAGGAACTCGAGCGTGAAGGCGAGGCGTGCGCCGCCGCCGCAGATGAGCACCTTGGCAGGTGCGCAGCCCTTGCGCTGGGCGCGGTAGTGATTGATGGTGCGCTGGATCTCCGAGCTCATGCGCGTCATGGCATTGCGGATGATGGTGGCGAGTGACGCCTGCTCAGGGCTCATGCCGTCGGTGTGACCGTTGCCCATGGCGATGAGGCCTTGGCTGATCTTGAGCTCTTCTGCCTCGCGGTAGCCCAGCTGCATCTCACGCGCAATCGCACTGGTGACGAAGCCACCGGCGGTGGTGATGGAGCGGGTGAAGAAGTTCCCCGATTCGGCAAAGATGATGTCTGTGGTCTTCGCCCCGATGTCGACGATCATGGTGCACTCAGCCTCCAGAGGGTAGCTGGCGCGGTAGACGTTGTAGAGCGAGGTCAGCGAGCAGTCGACGCCCTCGGGCTTGAGCCCGCTTTTGTCGACCTGCTCGTGGAGCTCGTCGAGTACCTCCTTCTTCATGGCGACGAGCAGCACCTCGCGCTGACCATCCTCCGTCTCGCCGAGCAGCTGATAGGAGTAGACCATCTCGTCGAGCGGGAAGGGGATGTGCTGCTGGGCTTCAAAGCCTACCATCTCGTCGAGATTATCCGAGTCGAGAACGAGCAGCTTCATAAAGCGCATGATGACCTGCTGGCCAGATACGACGCTGCGCACGGCACTGCCTTTTACCTTCAGCTCAGCCACCATGGAGGAGACGGCTTCACTTACGTAGTCAATGCGCATGCCTTCTTCGACAGGGTCGAGCACGATGTCACGGCGAGTGTAGCGAGAGAGGTTGAATCCTCGCTTCCCACTGGGGGTGAACACGCCCATGGTGACGCTCTGAGCACCTATCTCTAGGGCGACGGTAGTCTTATATTCAGCCATATAGTTTTAGTAGTTCAATGTGATTGTAATGAAGAGGGTGTACTCTGTGTGAGGGAGCTAGGATTAATCTTCGCTACCGCTATCGGAGTCAGCATCGCTGGAGTCCGAGCTACCCGCGCTGCCTCCGACGATGAGAGGAGAGGTGGGGGGGAAGATGGTGCCGTAGGACATGGCGAAGGGGGTCTCGCTGATGGCACTGAGCTTTGCCCCGTTGTTCTTGTAGCGGGGGTTGGTCCACCACTTGCCCTCGGGCTTGTAGCCGCCAAAGCCAAATGAGCGCTTGGAGGAGGTGTTTACACAGTTGTCTCCTTGGAAGGTCGCCTCAAAGGCGATGGCTTCGATCTGACCCTCGAGATCACCGATGACGGAGCCTGTCTTGGCACCACCTGTGATCTTGAAGGCGTCGGCAGGGGAGATGAAGGCACCGATGTAGATGTTTTTGGACTCACCCATGTCGCGTTGGGCGTTGAGGGGGATGTCGACGTATTTGATTGTTTTACTCAGCAGGACGGGGGAGCCGTCGCGTGTCGACTTCTTAAAACGCACATGCAGCGTGACGGTGAGCTCGGGGAGGTACGCGGGGATCTTGCCACCCTTAGCCTTACCTTGCACCTTGATAGGGAAGGCAAAATACTGCCAGCGGTCGATATACTTGCGCTTGGCGGGCTTGATGCCGAGTCCGGAGAAGGCATTGCTGCTGGGAGGGGTGAGTTGGTAGACTTCGAGCTTGGAGAGTTTTTCGATTTCTACCTGAGCACTAGTGGCATAGGCTGTATCTTGTGCAGAGGCCATAGCACCTGCGAATGCAAAGACGGCGAGAGATGTGATGAAGCTTTTCATAATGACAGTGTCGAATTCTTTACATTTATACACGATGCAACCCCGCTTTGGCGAGAAAAACTTGCGCGAAGTTTTATTTTTTTTCATCTTGCGCCTTGCTCAATCAGTTTCTAGCAAAAAAATACCCCGCCGAGCGTTTTTTGCTCCACAATGACTGCTACATCTGCTAACATGGCTATGCTTATGTCAATGCTCGCGACCTACATTCATCAGCTCAATCCAGAAATTTTCAGCATACCCGACACTCCTCTGGCTCTGCGCTGGTATGGACTCGCCTACGTAGCAGGCTTCCTCCTCGGCTACTATATCCTGCGCTACCTCTCGTCACGCGATCTCTACGTGATGCCCAAGGAGAAGCTCGGTGACTTTATCACATGGATTGGCGTGCTCGGCGTCGTCGCGGGTGGGCGATTCGGCGAGTTCTTCTTCTACTGGCTGCCCCGCGAGGGCTGGTCGGGCTTTGCTAATGACCCGCTCTGGGTGCTGCGTGTCTGGGAGGGCGGCATGGCGTCGCACGGCGGCATCATCGGTGTCTGCCTCGTCTGCCTCTATTACTCGCGCCGCTACAAGCTGCCGCTGCTGCCTCTCGGAGATGGCCTCGCCATCGTGGCGCCCATCGGGCTGTGCTTTGGCCGTCTGGCGAACTTTATCAACGGCGAGCTCTACGGCCGCGTGGCGAGTGCGGACAATCCCCTCGCAATGCAGTTCCCCCGCGAGCTCCATGAGATCTCGCAGACCAATCTCGCCGCCTGGCACGAGATGTACCAGCGCGTGCTCCAGGTCCCCACGCTCGCGCCCCCCGCCGATGCCATCACCATCCCGCGCGTGAACGAATGGCTCATCGAGCAGAGCCGTGAGTCGGAGACGCTGCGCGACATCCTCAGCGACTACCTCACGCCGCGCTATCCCTCGCAGCTCTTTGAGGCTTTTTCTGAGGGGCTGATCATTTTCCTCGTCCTCATCACGCTGCGCCTCGTCTGGAAGAAGGCGCCTGCGGGGATTTTCTGCGCGATTTTCTTCTTCATGTACGCCGTGGGGCGCATTGTATCGGAGTATTACCGCGAGCCAGAGAATGATCTCTGGATGGGCTTCACTCGTGGGCAGTATCTGTCCTTTGGCGTGATAGGGCTGGGGGTGTTTTTCCTCTATTTGACCTGGCGCAATCAGCGAAAAAGCATGAGCTGATTTTCTGTCAACCATCTTTTAAAACTTGAAAATCATCTAGCAGATAGCTATCATATGACCATGGCTGACATACACCCTACTGCAATCATCGATCCTAAAGCAGAACTTGCTGACAATGTTAAGATTGGTCCCTATTGCGTCGTCGGAGCGGGAGTGCAGCTGGGTGAGGACTGTGTCCTACACAATCATGTGGTGCTCGGTGGTCCCTCTCGCTTCGGTAAAGGAAATGAGTTCTTCCCCTTCTCGGTGATCGGGTTGAAGTCGCAAGATCTCAAATACAAAGGCGAGCCGACATTCCTCGAGGTGGGCGACTACAACGTCTTTCGCGAGAATAGCAACATCAACCGCTCCACCACCCCCGAGACAAAGACGATCATCGGCAATCACAATCTCTTCCTCATCAACTCGCACTGCGGTCATGAGTGCATCGTGGGCAACCACGTCATCCTCAGCGGCTACGCGGGTGTGGCAGGGCACTGCCAGATAGGCGATCACGCCATCGTGTCGGGCTATGCGGCGGTGCATCAATTCGTCCGTATCGGGGAGCATGCCATGGTGGGCGGATTCTCCCGCATCACGCAGGATGTCCCCCCCTACACCATCGTCGAGGGTGTCCCCGCCGTCGTGCGCGCTATCAACTCGATCGGGCTGCAACGCCGTGGCTATAGTGAAGACGATGTACGCGCGCTGAAGTTCGCCTACAAAAAGCTCTTCCTTCACAAGGACAATCAAATTGCCGCGGCCATCGAGACGCTACTCGCTGATGAGCGCTACGGCAGCAATGCCTGTGTGCAGCTGCTCGTTGATTTCTTGAACAGCTCGGAGCGCGGCTTTATTCATTGATTTTTCTCTCACTCGTGAAGCACCCCTACCTCGTCTTTGATCTCGACGGCACGCTCGTCGACTCCCTCCCTGGTATCGCCATCGGTATCAATGCCGCTCTGCGTGCGCTGGGCAAGCCGGAGCACCCCGAGGAGGCGGTGCGCCTGATGATAGGCGAGGGAGCGCGCAATCTCTGTGCCAAGGCTCTCGGCTACGCCGACGAGGAGGAGGCGTCTGACGAGGAGCTGCGCGCGCTGCTCACGGAGTTCAAGATCGCCTACCGCGACTGCTGGCATGAGGGTGGCACGGCCTGCTATGCGGGTGTGCTCGATATGCTGGCGAGTCTGCGCGAGACGAGCGCGCGCATGGCGCTGCTGTCGAACAAGCCTCACGAGATGACAACTCTGATGGTGGACGCTCTCATGCCGGAGCACAGGCTGAGTCCTGTGCTGGGCTACCAAGAGGGAGTCTTCCCCCGCAAGCCGCACCCCGCGGCTCTCCATCATATCGCGCAGAGCTGGGGTATCGCGACGCGCGAGCTGCTGCTGATTGGGGATTCTATCCATGATGCGCACTGCGCGCACAACGCTGGCTGCCAGCTTGCGCTGGTGAGCTGGGGCTACGCGCGTCAGGATGCGCTGCGCGGCTATGCGGAGGAGCAGGACATTCCTCTGTTTGCCTCCATGGAGGAGCTGAAGTGCTTTGTTCTCTCCTCTTGACGTCCTGACGCTGATATGCTAGTGTGAGAGAATGAAAGAAGATCTCTCCCCAGCTCCCAGCACGACTGGCTCTACATGGGCATCGTGGATATTGCTACTCGGCAGTGTCGCACTCATCGCTACGCGAGCACATCTCGAGCTTGCGGCGTGGTGCCGGCTCACGGAACTCAGCTTTTTGTTCTACCTGCTGCTCTTTGTGGTGACGGTGGTTTTGGTCTTGCAATTGAACCTGCTCAAGTCGAGCCTGCGCTCAGCGGTGGTGACAGTGCAGTATTATCTCCTGCTGGTGGTGAAGGTGGCGATTCTGCCCTACACCTTTCTTCTCATGAGCGATCCCTATTCGTATGGGGAGGCAAAGGGGCGTATCATGACGAGTCTCGTCGTCGTCGGCCTGCTGCATCTGGTCACGGTGGTGATCCTCGCCGAGCGCAGCGATGAGGCTGCACTCGATTTGCCTGATGAGTCGCGCGCGCGCCTGGAGACAACGGCGCGGAGCTGGATCTTTTTCTTGCTTATTGGGGGGAGTATGGGCTTGCTGCTCACAGAAAGCGCGCAGACGAGCGAGACGGGTAACACTCCTCCCTATCACTTTGCCACGCTTGTTCTACAGGCTATCTATGCACCTATTGCTATTTCGATGATACTTGTATTGAACGAGGGGCGTGTGCGCTTTACGCGCTGCACGCTGGTGCTGCAGTGGCTCATCTGTCTGCTAGGCATCTTGGCAGCCTGTTTGTCGATGGCGTGGGGTATCTCGGTGATAGGCGAGTGGTGGCAGTTGTGGTATCTCACGCCGCACTTGCTCGCCTTAGTTTACTTTTACTCGATGAGAAAGACGCTACTCATTGCGTCGCAGCTGGCGACGGCACCGGAGCATCACCTTATCATAGAGAGATTGAGTAGGATAAAGTGACACCAAGAGAGCGCGTGCACTTGCGGCAGTGGAGCTTCGTCTCATGATGACATGCCACATGCCTTGAAAATCCATTCTCTTTCACATCAAGCTGAGATCTCCTGCTGCATTTCTTTCATCAGCTCAGCGACAACAGGATGATAGACCAGCTCCTTGCCACATTGCTGTGCTTGATCCTGCGTGGGCAGGTCATGCCGCGTGTGGTAGCCCTCCGACATGAGAAAGGGCAGGATATGCACACGCCGCGCGGTCATCGAGCGCAAGGGCGCCTCATGCTGCTCATGCTCACCAAAGCGCGTGAGCACAATAGGATTGTTAGGAAAATGTCGACGCAGCCGCTGGCAGAGCAGCTCAGGCTCAGGTGCGGGGCTCTGCGTCGGCGCGGTGTCGTGCGCCACGACGAGGACACCATCCCCCTCCCCTATCTCCGCACGCAGTCGCTCGGCGATGATCTGCGCGAGCCAAGGCGACGCCCCCAGCACGGGCTGCATGATGAGTCGCAAACGCGGTGCTCGCGCGCCCTGCGCGACGTAGGCCTGCTGTATCTCCTCGACGAGTCGCTCACTGCTGCTATAGCCGCTCTGCATCATCATGGGAAAGACCAGCGTCTCACGCCCCAGCGGCGGCAGCTTGCTCTGCTTAAGCGTCGCAAGAGAGGCAAAGTAGCTGCGCCCCGCAGGCAGCTCGATACCCGGTGGCGCGATGCCGACGGCAGAGGGCGCGTAGCTAACGACGAGGTAATAGCGGTTGCTCTTGATGAGCTGAAAGTAGAATAGTAGAGCCGCCACCACGAGCGAGAGCTGCGAAAGGGCAAAGTGGAAGTAGATGAGATTCCACAGCTCCTTCGCGCGCGCGTCGCTGAGATCAGAGCGGAGCAGCTCCTGCCCACAGTAGTACGAGCCCGCGACCGCCGCGAGAAAGGCCGCGCCACAAAGCAGGAAGCCGATATGTGCGCGTTTGAACTGATGAAGAGAAAAAGTCACGTCCTCAGGGAAAAAAATGATGCCTTCTCTCAGGAAAGAAAAGGCATCATGTGTGTTGAATAGGTTATATCTTAGACAGAATCCTTGCCCGAGACATGCTCTTCACCGATGAGCTGATCGGCCTTGAGCACCTCGTCCTTGAGGCTGTGTCTGCGTGAGAAGAGCAGAACGACAGGCGCGGCGATGAACACCGAGGAATAGGTACCAAAGATCACACCAAAGAGCATCGTGACGGAGAAGTCATACATCGCAGGACCACCAAAGGCGATCAGTGCCACGAGCACCGCGATGGTCGAGAGACTGGTGAGCGTCGTACGAGGCAGCGTGTCATTGATGGCGCGGTTCATGATGCTAGCCATGGATTCATCAGGCTCGGCGAGGCGGATCGCCTCACGGATACGGTCATAAATAACGATGGTATCATTGATGGAGTAGCCCGCCACGGTGAGGAAGGCACCGATATGAATGATGCTCAGCTCCGTGCCCAGCAGGACAACGAGACCGATGATGAAGAGCAAGTCATGCCCGATGGCGACGAGCGCCCCCATGGAGAAGGACCATTCGAAGCGTATCGCCAGATAGATGGTGATGCCGACGAGACCCACGCCGATGGCGAGTAGTGCTGTCTGGAAGAAGGTGGCACCGAGAGATGAGCTCACGTTGTCCACCGAGGGGATGGAGATATCCTTCATACCCGCGACATTCTTGCGCAGCATCTCGTCGATGACGGTGGCTTCCTGTGGGGAGGCGCAGCGTATCTTGATGCTGCGGTCTTCCCCCGTGCCGAATTCTTGTACCGTGGGCTTCTTGGAGAGCTTGATCTGCGTGTTGACGTACTTGTCTACCGCATCATAATCCACCGTGCTGTCGGCAGGGATGGCGTAGGTGATGGTGCTGCCACCCGTGAAGTCGATGCCCAGCGCCTTGTCCTGACGGACGGTGAAGGCATAGACGAGAGACGCTACGATGAAGATGGTCGAGCCGATGGCGGCGACCTTGCGCCATTTCAGGAAGTCGAATCGCTTGCCTTCGAAGGGTGCGCGGGAGAACTTCGTATCCTTCAGCATACCCGTATGCTCCGACCAGAAGAAGAGCACGCGCGTCACGACGATCGCACCGATCAGCGACGTGACGATACCCACGGACGTGGTGACGGCAAAGCCCTTGATCGAGCCGCTCGCCAGAGCGAAGAGGATCACCGCGGTGAGAAGAGACGTCACATTGGAGTCGAAAATTGCGGAGAATGCCTTCTCATAGGCATTGCGCAGGGCGACGAGGAAGCCACGCCCCTGAGCGCGCTCTTCGCGCATACGCTCATAGATCAGCACGTTGGCATCCACAGCCACACCCATGGTCAGCACGATACCCGCGATACCAGGCAGGGTGAGCACGAAGCCAAAGAGGCTCATGAGACCCAGCAGGATGAGCATATTGATCGTCAGACCGACCATAGCGACCATACCCGCCAAGCGGTAGAACCAGAAGCAGAAGAAGAAGATAGCAATCACGCCGATCATACCGGCGAACTGTCCCTGATCCAGCGCGCTCTTTCCGAGCTGGGCGCTGACGTCCTTGCGCCCCTCGACCTTGAGGTCATTGGAGAGGGGGTTGGCGAGAGCCTTGCAGATGTCCTCGGCTTCACCGGGGGCGGTGAGACCCGAGATTTCAAATTGCTTGCCCAGCGTATCATTGACAGAGGGGGCACTCTTTACGGAGTTGTCGAGCACAACGGCGAGCTGGTCGATACCCTTGCGCATGGTGGAGGTCAGGCGCGTCATCTTGCGCGCGCCCTCGTTGCTGAGCACGACATTGACCACGCCACGACGCTGACCATCGGGGGAGGCGGCGACGATGTCCTTGCCCGTGATGCTCGTCTCCTGCTGCTGTGCAGCAAAGGGCTTGAGCACGACCATGTAATCAATCACAGGGTTGCCCGCCTTGTCGAGCTTGGGCTCATGCGTCTCCTCATCGAGCACAGGGTGCTCCAGAAGACGGTACTCCGTGAGATTCATGCTCATGGGTAGGATAGGAGGCAGGGGTGCTCGCAGCTGGAGCGCAGCATCAGGGTTCTCCTTGATCTTCGCGAGGTAGGCAGCCTTGCTGACTTCGTACTTCTCAATCAGCTCGATGACCTCAGGGCTGTTGACAATGTCGCTATTGTTGGGATGGACGGGCAGCAGATCGAGGCGCACGAGCTTCGTGAGCATACGCACCATGGCGTCGAGCTGCTCCTTGTTCTTCTCAGGATCTTTGTCGAGCTGAGGGATCTGGATGAGGATCTTGTTGCCACTGTAGATGATCTGCACCTCACTTGTACCCGTCGCATTGAGACGCTCATTGAGGATGTCGACCGCCTGCTCCATGTCGGCCGTCGAGGGAGGCACGACGTCACCGGTGGTGTCATCGACCTTGGGCTGCACCTCCAGCGTCAGCTCTGCGCCGCCGCTGATGTCGATACCGTACTTGATACCGTTGTTCACCAAGGACACCAGCGAGAAGGTCGCCAGACCGAGGATGAAAACGGAGCCCGCGATGCGCATGATTCGATCACTCTCCGAGGAGAGGTACCAGAAAAATGCGCCTAGCAACAAAATCCCTGCAAAAAAGATAAAGCCGGGACTGCCAAAAAAGGCGTTGATTGTTTCTAACATGAGTCTACGTAATGATGATGGCGCACATCCTATCACGGAATGCTCACTCGGTCAAGCCTGCATCTTTGCACATACACTCAGCACTACACCGCGCCTGAGACAAATAAATCTTCTCTGAAAGAGCGTCTTGACAGTGGCGTATTTTCTATGATATATATTTAGGGAAATGAAATACCGTCGCCTTCTTTTCATCTCCGGTACCGTGGGTATAGCCGCTATCGCTGGTTATACAATAGAGCCCACGCTACGCCCGACACTCGCGGGACTCTTCCAAAGTGACTCAGATCGAGTCCCCATCGCCACAAAAACACCCACTGTAAAACCCAAAGATACAGAGGCTACATCGCCCAGCAAACCCAAGAAAGAAGTCAACGTCGACGACCTCCTTGCCGGTATCGGAGGTGACACAGGTGAGGACTCGGGCAGCAGCCAGCTGGATGACATGAACCTCGGGGGAGAGGTCATCGACGCCTCGGGCTTCGAAGACATCACGGTGGACGAGAGCGATGACGCCCCCGTCGCGCTCAAACGCTTCCAACGCAAAGGCGGCTACAAGGCGCAGGCTGCCCTCGAAGAGCCCTACACGGGTGAAATCCCCCACTCCCTCTGGCGCAACCCAAAGCGACTCAAGAGCATCCTCGCAGGTCGCATCCGCTCACGCCTCGGCAACAACAAGCCCGAGAGCATCGCGACCTTCCTCGGAGACCCCGCGAACCGCCTCGCGCTCGCGCAATGGGAGCTGCTCAATCGCGGCAACGTGGACGCGCTGAACAAGGTCATGAAGGGTGATGACACCGCGAAGGAGCTCGCGCCCCTCCTCAACGACCTCCGCTGGATCTCAGGCTTCGTCTACGACGGTGAGATGGCGAATAGCGACGTCGCCATGGGCATCCTCTACCACCTGCGCAAGGTCGATCCGAACATGGACATGATTGAAGTGAGCGAGCAAGACGGAGTCGCCCACCCCGCCCCCACCATCAAGCGACGCATCGCCGCCGCCATCGCTGCTGAGTACGCACGCCAAGGCTGGTATGGAGGCAATGAAAAACTCAGCAACAAAGAAATACGCGACATGGAGCGCGACGGCATCCCCGTCCCCCGCGCCGCCTCAGGGCGCAAGGGCAAGGCCGATATCTACAAGCTCGCACGCGAGCGCTACCAATTCTTTGCCGAGAGCGCGGAGCAGCGCCTGCTCAACAGCTACTTCTTCTACATGCCCAACTGGCTCATGCGCTTCACCTGCGGGTGGAAGGGCACCTCGGGCTTTGGCACCCCCACGACCATGCGCTGGCTGCGTGACAATGTCGCCGCCCCCGCCCGCGCCTACATCGGCATGGGCGGACAGGTCCCCTACCTGCCCACCAACATCTTCGGCGACAGCATCCACGGTCCCTTCTACTACGCGCCCTTTGACCCGCTCTATCCCAGCAACCTCTCCAAGATGACACGCGACATCGGAGCCGTCTGCGGTGGGGTCTCCCACTTTGCCATCTCCTCGGCGAATGCCAATGGTGTGCCCGGCATGACCATGGGCGAGCCCGGTCACTGCGCCTACGCCGTCTACGTAGATGGAAAATGGCATGCGGGCAACTCCATCTCCAAGGAACGTTCCATGCACTGGAGCTTCTGGGGGAATAGCTCATGGAGCACGCTGCAAGCCTACTCCGACATGTACGAGATGGGAGCCGTCACGCGCGATGCACAGATGATCAACACACTCGCTGACCTCCTTGCGCAGAACAAGAACCCCAACTTCGCGCTCGACCTCTACCAGATGGCCATCACCTCCCAGCCGCTGCTCCAGCCCGCGTGGCAGAAGTACATCACCACGGCCAGCGAGCACCTCGCCCGCGCGCCGAAGAAATGGATGGCCGTCAACCAATTCCTCTGCGAATCCCTCGCCCCCTCCAGCCCCGAATCCTGCGCAAACTACCTCAAGGACACCGTCTACCCCGCCATGCTCAACCGCGTGCGCAGCCGCGAGCTCAAGATCGAGGCGAGCAAGGTCTTCTTTGACAACCTCGACAAGCAGGAGGAATCCGTCTGGGACATCGAGCCCGTCCTCCAGATGCAATTTGACCCGCTCCAGCGCGGCACCAGCATCCGCATGGAGTACTTCCGCAACCTCGTGGACACCGCCATGAGCAAGCCTCAATTCGCCTCCATGCTCACCTGGGCCGTGCGCACCGCACATGGCGATGGCAAGCCCCTCGCCAAGGCACTCATGGAATACATCGACGAAAAGCGCGCCGGCAGCAAGGACCTCGCCCGCATCGACGCCGCCATCATCCGCGCCGCCGAGGAGCTACAGGATGAGGAGATGTTCCACAAATACAGCGCCCCCTACCTCGCAGGCAAGAACAACCTCCCCCAGATCGAGCCCCTCCCCGGCAAGCTCATCTCCGACACGGGCATGATCCTGCTCAGCGACTACCACCCCGACAGACCCGAGAGCGTCGCCTACCACGCCGCCGCCCTCACGCCCAAGGGAGGCAGCATCTATAGCCTGCCTGGCAAGCACCAGACCGTCACCGTCGCCCTCGACAAGGCGAAGCGCATCGGCGGCATCATCATCGTCCCCGACGGCTCACTCACCCCCTACATCCAGTGGAAAATAGACGTCTCACGCGACGGCAAGTCATGGGAAACACTCATCGAACTACCCGACGCCTACGATAAAAAGCCCTACCTGCGCATCAACATCAACAAGAGCGCGCCCACGGCAAAATACATCCGCATCGACTCAGGGAAGAACCAAACCCATGGCATCCAATTCAAATCCATCCAAATCTATGACAACTCTAAGAGCAAGAAGTAGCCGCCTCGCCTTACTGGCTCTGAGCCTCCTCTGCACCCCCCTCACCCTCTCGACAGCTGACGCCGCCCCCCTGCGCGTCCAGACGCATGCCGAGGCGCAGGAGAAGATGGGCAAGGATGGCTTCATCGTCTACTGCTACGGCCCTGACTGGAATAGACGCAGCATGCGCATGCTCCAGAGCTTCTGGATGCGCCCCGAGCTCATGAGCGTCGCAGGAGACGCCGTCCTGCTCGCTGTCCCCTACTACGAGAAGCCCCCGACCCAAGAGGAGCTAGAGAAGCAGGGGGAGAACGTCCTCGACCCCGCCACCATACGCGGTGGGCTGCCTTGGCCTCCCTTCCAAGTCTGCCCGACGGTGCTCATGTTTGATGGCAAAGGAAAACTCTACGCAAAGCTCGTCGGCGCCGACTACCTCGGCGACGAGACAGGCGAGCTCGGGCTAGAAAACATCAAGAAGAATCTCGAGCTGCTGCGCAAGCGTGACGCCCTCATGGAGCAGGCGCGAAGCATGCCCGCAGGCGTCGAGCGCAGCAAGCTACTCGTCGAGGCCTCCGAGCTCGGCATCGAGCCCCCACAGGGCGTCAAAGCCCTCCTTGAGGAGCCCACCGACGAGGCAAGCAAGGAGTTGCTCGCCTACCACAGGCACAGTGCGCTGGACTTCATGTACCTCCAGCTCGACACGACGGACGGCTTCCTCAAGGAAGATTTCATCGAGGATGTCACCACGATCAAGCGCGCGGTTGACAAGATCTTTGAAGACGAGAACTACCGCGCCGCCGACCGCCAAGCCGCCTACAACCTCTACCTCGGCGCCATGCGCCGCGACGGCACGGCAGGCTCGCGCCTCCGCACCCCTATCCGCAAGAACCTCAAAATCGATGAGACCACCCTCTACGGCCGCGCCATGGTCAAGCTCGTCGACAACTGGGGACAGATCAAAGCCGTCCGCAAGACAGGCGAGCAGAAACGCGCCCAACGCCAAAAAGAGCG
>CAYJID010000011.1:0-20660 GCA_964370135.1 uncultured Akkermansia sp.
GCAAGCTCGACCTGCGCGCCTGCAAGCAGCTCGCCCAAGAAGCCCTCCAGGTCGAATAAAGCTCCTAAAGGGGGCTTCTAATTTCTCGCGAGGTAAGATTTTGAGATGATTTTAGAGCTGGATTTTTCACGAATTGATGGCTCAGAGTGTCCTCTGAGACGAAAATTCGGGGAAAATCCAGCCTAAAAGCACTCAAAAGCTGCCTCGTGAAGCGTTTTCTGAATTTTCTTATTTAGAATGACGAGAATTTAGAAGCCCCCTAAAGCACACCTCACCCCCCCCAAGCCCGAGATCTAGCATGATCTCGGGCTTTTTGTTGCGAATAATGAACTTTTTTTACGGAAAAAACCCTCTTTACCCGCGCATAACATCCTCTATAGAAAATATATCTAAAACGCATCTATCTAAAACATCGTGGAATCAACCATAGAATTACACCAATTCCATAAAAACTTATATAAGAATAACATGCAGAGACAAGCGCACATAAATCCCCCTTGAAAAATAGTTAATTACCTGATATTATTTCCAACGTTCCTGCTTTTCTAGTAGGATTTTCCTTCAGACCTCTGCATCTAGCGCAGAGCTACACCACTTAAAAAAACTATCCATCAATCAGATTAACTCTATGAACCCATCCCACTCAACTATTCTATCCCTGCTCGGCTCGGCACTTGCACTAGGTGCCTCGGCACACGCTGGCGACGCGGCGAGCAGCCCAGAAACCACCACTACAACACTCGTCACCATTGCTGAAGAAGTACCAGGCTACCGTGTCCTGCTCGCCCCGATGACAGGCAGCGTGAGCGATGGAGGTGCACTGGTCGCCATGCACATCACCGAGACGGCGAGCTTTCCGGGCTTCAATGGATTTGCGCAATTCCTCGACACCAACATCGTGCTCAATGCTGCAAAGGACACCTCCTTTACCTCCATCACGGGCGTCCAATTCGACGAGCTACTCGCCCCTCCCACGACAGACCTCCTCGCCAACAACCTCATCATCAAAATCACCTCAGCAGGCGGTACAGGCACAGCGGGCTCCATCACAGGCTTCTACTACGGCAGCAGCCAAGAGCAGCTCGACCATGACAACAACTCCGATGTCACCATCAACTCGCATGGCGCCCATACCGCCGACGCCGTCCTCACAGGTGTTGACATCAGCAGCGGGCGCGTACGCGCCATCTCTGGCAGTAGCATCACCATCAACGCCACCGCCAACGAGATCGTGAGGACAGGTGCCACCGCAGAAGGACACGTCAGCGCAAATCGCATCGTCGGCTTGAAGATTGGCAGCTCCGGAAGCATGGGCAACACCCTGCGCATCGACGCGAACTCAGCTGACGATGGCGTCGTCATCGGCGTCGAGGTCACAGGGACGCAGACCGTAGGCGAGACCCTCACAGCCAAAAATCTCGGACACACAGGTACGCTCTCTCGCGACGATACGGGAGCGACAAACTATAAAATCACCACCTCGACTGACACCTACCAGCCCACAGGTGATATCTTCAACACAGGTGGCACGAGCACAGGGATGGACCTGCGCAACACACACGCCCAATCTGTCCAAGCAAGCATGAATATCACTGGTGTGAACTCCACGGGCTTCCTCGTCTCCGAGTCCAAGCTCAATGAGCTCAACGCACGCGGTGAGATCTACGATAGCTCCAACAACGGCGTCGGCGTCCATCTCGTCGCACGCGAAGACGGCACGCCCAACGTGCATACCCTCAAGACCACGATGAAGGTCTACGGCTCCTACGCGGGCAGCGACGACGACTCAGCCCTCATCCGCACCGAGATCGACGACTTCATCACACTCTTTGATAGCGACACCGTCTTCTACGGGGCGCACTCGGGTCAGGGCATCGACCTCAGTGCCACCTACGGCAGCGGGGAAACGAGGCTAGAGAGTGGCCTCATCTATGGCACCGTCACCGTCAACACCGAGCCTGATTCCGCAGGTGGTGCGGGAGGCGCCTACCTCTACGACAGCGCGGGCAACACCACACTAGGACGCTACGCCAAGCAAGACGGCGAATGGGTCTTGCAGAATGCCCCCGACGGCCGCTACAGCAAGTCCAACATCGGTATCAAGGTCGACGCGAACACGGGCGCGGGCAAGACAGCTGTGCTCAACTTCGGACTCGATGCCAACATCGTGACGAATGTCTTCATCGAAGGCGATACAGCCAATGCGCGCCCTGCCTACGGTGACGTCATCAACTATGACACCGACAAGCTCATTCTCAACACCTATGAGAATAGCTACGACATCAATGGCAATGAGATCTCGACCACCGCTGGTGTGAAAGATGCAGGTGGCAATCCAGTCGCGGGCACAGAGTCCACCGCGTCGAAGTTCCGCGGCGACATCAGCTACAGCGGAGGAGACTTCTCCCAGACCGAGGTACAATTCCGCACGGGCAACTTTGAGTACGAATCCGACCGCTGGTATGCGAACACCGTCTCCTTTGGTGACGCCAACGACAAGACCGTCACCAACGTACGCCTCAAAGACTCGACGAAGCTCTGGGGCAGCAACGAGCTCAACTTCCACATCAACGACATCGACGAACACGCCATCCTCGTCGTCGACGATGGGCAGAAAGTCGACCTCGCAGACACCAACATCATCAACATCACCCTCTCCACCGACTACCTCGACAGCCATCCCGAGGGTGAGGTCACGCTCATCGACGGTGACATCCTCGATGCAGGGATAGCCAGTCGGAGCAATGGTGAGATCTACACCTTCAACATCAGCTTCGTCGACGAGCTCGGCCAGCTCGAAGACGCACTGGGCGAAGGCTACTACATCACCTACGGGGGTACCAGCTACCTCTACGAGGGGGCGGGCTTCCAAATCGCGCTCCATGGGAGCTCCCACGACCTCATCCTCGGAGGCAGAGGCACAGGCACCCCCCCAGATGACGACTTCATCCCCGATACGGATGCCATCCCCGAGCCGAGTACAGCCACCCTCAGCCTACTCGCCCTCACGGGACTCCTCGCCCGCCGACGTCGCCGCACGAGCTAAGTAGCGTCTCGCACAGCACGACCAGGGAGGCATCAATCTCAGCTCGCTCATCAGCGGCATGCGTCACTACGGATATTGTATCGGTGGTGACGCTTTTGTATGAGCACTCTGCCAATAGTCATGATACAAGTCGAGCAAGGGCGCGCTGCGTGTCACTCAGATGTGTCACCTTTCATTTGCGGGGTACATGCAGTTTGCTCATCATGACAGCCTCCCTATCGAATGATACGACTCTGACGGAGTGCCGCAAAAAAGTGCATGCTCTCAGCTGGGCAGGCTCTTGCTAGTCGAGTATACACAGATCGCACACACGTCTAGCAGTCGCCACTATAACTCCTGATGAACAATAATTTACATCACATACACGCAGCAGAACCCACATGCGAGTCACCCCTCATTTCGCATCACTGTAGCGGCGTTTGAGATCTTCTATTTTCTCGTAGAGATGGGCGGGGAATATATTCTGCAATAAGAGGTGCTGCTTTTCACAGCGTTTGATCCACACGAGCGCGTCGAGAGGCCTCGCAGGGACAGCGTCCGTGAGGTGAAAGCTCAGCAGCATGAGGCTCGCGATGACGCCTCCCCTATTCGCCGCGCGATGGAGCAACGCGAGGGCTTCATCGCGTTTCTGTTGTTTGATATAGATGCGCGCTTGCAGCGTCATCGCCATGCTGCACTTCCTATCCACGAGTGGGGTCAGGTAGCTCACAGCGGCGTCCCTGTCACGCGCGACACCCTTGCCCTCATTATAGCAGCTCGCCAGAGCGTACTGCGCGACGAGCTCCCCCTCCTCGGCCGCCTTGCGCAGCGCAGGCAGCGCGAGCTGATAGAGGCGCTGCGCTTTCTCCACATCACGCGTGACGCCTCGCCCCTTAAAATAAAGATCAGCGAGTGCCTTTTGCGCCCACGCGTCCCCCTTCTCCGCGAGAAGTGTGAGGCCAGGGAGGGCTTTCTGGTACCAGTAGTCCGCCTTGAGACTCTCGCCAGACAGGTAGGCTTTCCCCGTCTGTGCGCTACTCATGCTGTACATGGTGCCCAGCTCGGCTTGGGCGAGGGGGTGTCCTTGCAGGCCTGCTTTCTTGTACCAGAGCTCGGCGAGCTGCCAGTCTTCTGCGACATGCAGCCCGAGGATGTAGAGCTGCGCGAGCTGGTACTGCGACTGCGCCTCTCCTGCCTGTGCGAGACTGAGCTGCTGGAGGAGCTTTTGCTCACTATTGCTATAGGCGATTGGGCTGGGCGGTCCGACCTCGAGGATGGCGGAGGCGCAGTGCGTGGCGATGAGGTAGGTGAGGATGAGGATGCGCATGACTGTGTCGCGTGTGGGTGCGTTTGCCACCTCGCAGCTTGGCCCGCGTCGCGCTTGAGGACACTCGACTGCGTGCGGCGTGAGCTAGCATGGCGAGAGAGCGATGCTCGCCATGTTAGTAGACTTATTCACATGCTAGAGGCGTTATTCATAGGGTTATTCACATGTTTGAGCACCCTTATTCACAATGGGAGGTGCCGCGAGTGCTTGAACAGAGCAGGGAGTAGTCCAGCGCAGACTCTGCGCGATTGCACATTCGACATACACGAGTGCCTCCTGCACGGCTTGGCTGAGGGGCTGTCCATGTGCCAGCCCTGCCGCGACAGCAGCCGAGAGGGTGCAGCCTGTCCCATGTGTACTGACATCGGGGATGCGGGGGTGACTCCATTCGCGCGCGCTACCATCGGCATGGATGAGCAGATCGGTGCAGCGCTCTGAGGCGAGGTGCCCTCCCTTGAGCAGAATGGCGCAGCCGTAGCGCGCGTGGAGCGCAGCGGCGGCTCGGCGCATCTCCTCCTCTGTCGTGATGGGACTACACCCGAGCAGTGCGGCGGCCTCATCGAGATTCGGCGTGAGGAGTGTGGCGCGAGCGATGAGCTCGTCTTCGTAGGCGGCGATGGCGTCGCGCAGCATGAGGGGCTCTCCCGCGGTGGCGATCATGACAGGGTCGATGACGAGCGGGATGTGGCGGTAGGGCTCCTGCTGGAGGATATGGGCGCAGGCGCGGACGATGTCGGGCGAGTAGAGCATGCCCGCCTTGATCGCCGCGACGGGATAGTGCGCGAGACAGAGACGTAGCTGCCCGAGGATGAACTCTGAGCTCATCGGGATGATGTCTTCGACGATACCTGGTACCTCACTGACAGCGCAGGTGAGCACGGTGAGCGGATAGGTGGAGAGGGCGAGACCTGCTTTGAGGTCGGCTTGGAGACCCGCACCCGCAGAGCAGTCAGAGCCTGCGATGGTGAGCATGACGGGGGGGGGCATGGGGGGATTCATGACGTGTGCGTGCGTGATTGCAAATTCGAAAAACCTTGCAGTGCTGGGGGCTCTACAAGGCTTTTGCTCATGGTTCGAGACCTCGCACGTGGGCGCGAGGTGTGTTGTTCACAAATTAGAAAGCGGCTTCGAGCGCGGAGGCGACGCTGAGCAGCCCTGCTTCGCTGTAGTGGGCTCCGAGCAGCTGGATACCGATGGGCATAGCACCCTCTGGCTGAGGAGTGGGGATGCTGATGGCTGGTAGCCCCGCGAGGTTGGCAGGGATGGTGTAGATGTCCGAGAGGTAGGTCTGTAGCGGCGTGAGGCTGCTGTCGTGCAGCCTAGGTGCTGCCGTGGGAGCGACAGGCCCGATGATGTAGTCGACGCGCTCGAAGGCGGCGGCAAAATCATGCGCGATCAGCGAGCGTACCTTCTGCGCGCGACCATAGTAGGCATCATAGTAGCCGCTGGAGAGTACATAGGTGCCGAGGATGATGCGTCGCTTGACCTCCGCGCCAAATCCCTCCGTACGAGAGCGCGTGTAGAGATCTTCCAGTCCCTTCACCTCAGGGGCACGGTAGCCGTAGCGCACGCCGTCAAAGCGTGAGAGATTCGACGAGGCCTCGGCGCAGGCGATGACATAGTAGGTATCCACGACGGCCTCGGAGTGAGGCAGGGAGATGTCGATGATCTCGGCTCCAAGCTCAGTGAGCTTCTTGACAGAGAGCTCGAGGGCGGCGGTGACAGCCGGATCATTCCCCGCGGAGAGGTATTGCTGCGGCAGACCGATGCGCACCCCCTTGATAGAGGCGCCGAGCTGCGCGGTGAAGTCCTCGTCTGCGCGGCGTGCGCTCGTGGAGTCTCTCTTGTCATGCCCCGCTAGGGCATTGAGGAGCAGAGCGGCGTCCTCGACATTCTGCGTCAGCGGGCCGATCTGGTCGAGGGAGGAGGCAAAGGCGACGAGGCCGTAGCGCGAGATGCGTCCGTAGGTGGGCTTGAGACCGACGATGCCACAGTGTGAGGCGGGCTGGCGTATCGAGCCCCCCGTATCGGAGCCCAGGGCCGCGATGGCGATGCCGCCAGCGACGGCGGCCGCGGAGCCACTAGAGGAGCCACCAGGGGCGCGCTCATGGTCGTGCGGATTCGCCGTGGCGCCGAAGGCGGAGTTCTCCCCATGTGATCCCATGGCGAACTCATCCATATTCGCCCGGGCGAAGGGGATGGCACCCGCGGCCTTGAGCTTCGCTATAGACGTCGCGTCGTAGGGGGAGATAAAGCTCTCAAGCATACGCGAGGCGCAGCGCGCAGGCTCTCCCTGTACAGAGATGTTGTCCTTCACCACGATGGGGATGCCACCGAGTGGTAGCGTGAGATCAGCCTGCTGGGCTGCCTCTAGAGCACGCGGCGTATCATAAGAGAGCAGCGCATTGAGCGCAGGATTCAGAGATTCGATGCGCGCGGCGAGTTGTTGCACGAGCTCGCTGGGGCTGACCTGCCCTGCTGCGAGCTGCTTCTTCCAGTGACTGATAGATCCAAATAGCATGATCGGTATGTCTTAAAATAAAAAAATCAATGGGCTGACTCCACGACCTTGGGCACGCGCACCTGACCATCGAGGGAGGCGGGGGCATTCTCCATAGCTTGCTGCTGGCTGAGGCTCTCACCGACGACATCGGCGCGCACCACATCGGTGTCAGGCAGCGGATGAGTCATGGGGGCGACGCCCTCGATGTCCCACTGACTGAGCTGATCGACATGCTCGAGGATCTGGGCGAGATCGCGGGAGAAGTTTTCTGTCTCCTCGGGGCTGAGTTCAAGCTTGGCTAGCTTGGCGATATAGTTGACGTCTAGAGATGATTCTGACATGAGGACTGTGGGGGTGTGAGAGGAGTCATCGCTAGATGACGTAAATGAAAAAGCACAGAGACGTATAGAGCAGTGCCGCGAGTAGGATCACAAGCATCCCATTCTCCCAAAAAGGGTAGGTGAAGACCGACTCCAGCTTCACCTTCGTCGCCACATGCAGGCGGGAGGGGCGGCGCGCACGGCGACGCGTCGCGCGCGGTGGCAACGATGCCGCGGCGGGACGCGCGGGGGTGCTGCTACGCTGAAGACGAGGCATCTGCTGGCGGCTGTTGAGAAAATCACGTTGACGGCTCATATGATACAAGGAGATGTAGAAATAATAAAAGGAGGGGATAGAAAGACCGGTGTACTAGCTCATGACATACCACAGCAGCAGCATGATACTCAGGATAATGCACAGGGGGAGATGGAAGAAGAAGCCCCGCTTGATCTCGTCTTTGAGCTGCATCACGGTGAGAGTCCACTGCTTTGCCTCGATGGGGGGGACGGAGAAGACCTCGCTGTGGCGCAGGCGCGCTCCCAGCTGGTAGGCCTCGTTGAGATCATTCTCAGCGCGGTCGAGCTTGGCAAGCCCCGTCAGCAGCTGCTTCTCGAGCACCGAGGCGGACCAATCGGTGGGATCCAGGGTGCTGAGTACCTTGAGGTGCTCGGCGAGAGTCTCATAGACGTGATGTAGCTCGGCTCTCTCTTGCTCCATGGACTTGATCTCGCGTGCGAGACGCCGCGCGACGTTGTGAATCCTCATCCCCAGATCATCGAGCTGGGCGGAGAACTCCTCCTTGTGCGCCTTGAGCTGCTGGAGCTCGCGGTGCTGCTCCTCCCACTCGGCCTGCTTCTGCTCAAAGGAGGCGGCTTGGGCGCGTGTATCGTCGACCTGACGACGCACCTGCTCGGGAGAGGGCGCGGGCATGGAGCCTCCAGCATGCGCTGCTGGTGCCTCCGTAGGGCGCGGGCGTGGGGCGCGTGGTTGTTCTAGCATGGGGGGGGAAGGTAAAAGTAAAGTGCTAAAAAATAAAGATGGAAGATAAAAAACTATTCGCAGACGACAAACAGCAGGGGCTTCTAGCGTCCTATCATAGGCGCGTGACTCAGCATCACTGGATCATCGTGCCTATTGCGATAGGGATTCTAGAAGCCCCTCCTAATCATGTCAAGCCAAAACACGCAATCCCTCGCTCAATTCCCCTGAATGACAGAGAAAGAGAGCAAAGAATCGCGAGCCCTCCCGACACTTATCGAGAGGAATTGGCACGAATAAGAAACAAAATTGTCAAATACACCCGATCTTAGCGACCACCGCGCACCTCATAGACATTGGGCGTACGAGGTGTCTCAGGCTCACGCTCACAGCGGGGGAGCATATTATTAAGGGCGCGTCTCTGGATGGTCTTTTTGAGACCTGCGTTGTTCACCTCGGTGATTTCCTTGGACTTTTTGATAGAATCGGCGCGATCCTGAGCGGCCTTGGCCTTGGCATCTTCGTAGGTCTTGATGCTGGCTTGCTGGCGAGCCGTAGCGATGCTCTTGAGCTTTTCTGGGCTCAGATCATCGAGAGAGACATCTGGTGCGGCCTGCACGGTGAAGCAGGAAGCGAGAACGACAAAGGCAGAGAAGAGTTGAGAAGATTTCATGGCTTACTGATACATATTAAAGAAAGAATCATGCCTTGTCAAGCTGTTTTTTGCTCAGAGCGTAAAATGAAAAGGAGGTCAGCTCTGCTATCAGAACCGGCCTCCGAGTTGATAATTCTATGCTAGCGAATTATGCTATCTGCTTGTGACGGCGGCGGCGTGCAGCCAGTGCCGTGAGCGCCAGCAGACTGAGCGTCGCTGTGCTTGGCTCGGGGATGTAGAGATAGAGATATCCTCCTTCGACACCATTGTTCGTAACTCCGAGTACGCCATAAGATTTACCATTGATGATCAGATCCATATCCATATAATGATCAAGCTGTATATCTGTCACACCGTCGAGCAAGAAGGCCGTGATATCTTTCTCTTCAAATCCTGACAGCGTGCCGAGATCCAAGGCGAGCGTGCCCTCGATTGCCTTCGCGAACTCATCAGCCAAACCTTTGAGTGTGTATGTGCTTATATCTACGGGGCCGCTACCATTTGCTGCTGCTTCCGTCGTTGTGATAGAGGTAGATGTAGGTCCTGATACCTCGATCTCCGTGAGCGTTGAGTTCTTGAAAGTGACAGAGCTCGCGGCATCCATGACGAGAGCAGTCGAATCGACACGCGCGCCGTCAAAGATATAGCTACCAGCACCGAGGGTGATCAGAGCACCTTCAGCACTGGTGATAGCACCAGAGAATGTTGCGCTCGTGTCAGTCAGGACTGCCAAGCTAGCGGAGGCTGTCGCATTGATATCATTGCCAATTGTGAGTCCATCCGTGACGGTTAAGGTTGCGCCGCTTTGTAACTCAATGGCACTCGTGCCTGCGGCCGCGCTATTTCCAAGCGTGAGGCCGGCATCTGTGCTCAATATGGTCTTGCCGCTATAGTCGTTGACACCATTCAGCGTGACACCCATTGTAGTTTCGATGACGACAGATCCACTACCCGTGATCTTGCCTGCCGCTGTGCCACGGGTGATGGCTGCAGTGTTGGCGTAGATCAGCTGAGCAGTTGCCTCTTCGAGGTTAATAACACCATCCCAAGTCGTAGTTGCTCCTGCAAAGGTGACAGAGGCATTGGCGATCTTGAGGCTCCTCGCATCTTCGGAGGTACTATTTCCAGTAAAACCTACATTCGTCCATCGCAAATTATAATTTTCTTCACCCGCAGAGCTGACGATGAAGTTGCCCATACGATTGGCATTGTCCCCGAGGAAGTAGCCATCAAATTCATTATCGCCTAACATCTCAAGGTCAAGATGACGGAAAGATTGGTCACTGTTCACATTCCCATCATAGCGAATCTCTCCACCTCCAGACAGCGAATTAAGATATAAGGTATTATCATTAGTTGAATTAACACTTGTGAGGTGAATAGAGCTCGTTCTACTGCCAAACTCAAGAGCAAAGCGATTTTGCTCATTCGTATTTGCTAAATGGATCATGACCGTTGCTCCAGCCTCTACCTTCAAGGTACCCGTGAAGCCAGCACCCGTAGTGGATGACATCTGCTGCACTCGAGCTGCAAGTTTATGAGTATTTGCAAAAGAAAGCGTGCCTTCTCCCGCAATAGAGGTGATCTGAGTGTAAGAATTCTCATCCACGTTCGTGGTAAAGTTCACCGTAGCTCCCTCTCCGACCGTCACGCCTGCGGTACGATCAATCTTGAACCAATCAGCATGAGTGAGCGTACCCGTACCACTCACAGAGAGACCTGCGACGGGGCCAGAGTCTGTATCCGTAGCTGTCACGTTAGACCCATCCAGATGCAGCGAGATGACATTCCCACTCGTCACCGCCAGCTTAGAAAAGTCAAGCTCCGTCACTCCAGAAGTCAGCTCCAGCGTACCACCGCCAAAGGTGATTGTACCCGAGCCGAGAGCTGCTGTATTATCCACGCTGACGCTGCCTCCATTGAGCTCAACACCACCTGTGAAGGAGTTGCTGTCCATGTCAATCGTGAGCTTGCCTGTGCCGTTTTTGATGAGTGCCGTACCACCTGCGATGTCGCCTGGATCAGTAGCATCGCTCGTAAACGTGTAGTCCGACGAGGAATTCACGTTCAGAGTGGCAGCAGTGACAGTGCCAGCAATCGTTACTGAACCTGATCCCTCATTGCCAAAGGTGACATCATCACCATTGGCGAAGTTAGAGGCGGTAGAGCCATCTAACCACGGTGTGACATCTTCAGCCGTACTCCAGGTTCCACCAGTAGTAGAGTCCCACGTCAAGGAGGCTCGATCAGCATTAATGGTATAAATCAGATTCCCTGATCCATCTACCGACAGTGCCCCCAGGGTGCCACCTCCGTCTACAAGAGTGATTGAGAACTTATCTAAATCCGAAGTACTGAGACCAGAGCCAGAAAACAACGTATAGCTATGCCCAGGACCAAAGCCAGTGGCAGAAGACAGATTAATATTAATAGTAGATATACCTGTCAGGTCTAATGGACCACCCAGAGTGAAACTCGTCTCTCCGTTAGCTACATTGAGATCGAAAGTCGTGCTGTCGGCTAAGGTGAGACCTGTTACAGACGCCCCTTGAGAGACAGAAAGAGTGCTACCGTCGGCGAGGCTCAGTGAGCCTGTGGATGAGCCAGTAATAGAGAGAGTCTTGCCCGATGCAAGATGAGCGGTGACACCTGAGCCTATCGTCAGCGTGTCTACACTGAGGTCGTAGTTGATATCATAGGTAGTACTGCCACCACCTGCTGTCAAGGAGAGCGAGCCCACGCTGAGTGCAGGCGCTGCACCAGTGACAGTCAGCGTTGCGTCAGTTGCCATGGAGAGGCTTCCAATGCTAGATCCCGATGCCATAGAGAGGCTGCTCCCCGAGGCAAGCTCGAGCGCGCCACTGTAGGTGCTAGTATTGCTCACAGTCAGGCTCTTGCCTGCTGTGATCTTGGTCGTGACACCCGCTTCTCCACCTAAGATATTGGTTGTGATATTAGTATATACCTCATAAATAGTACCACTGCTCACAGAGCTGTTGAAATTCAGCTCACGCGTATTAATCGAGCTATTAGTGATTGTTGAAGTACCAGAACCAAGTTCAAAATTGATTGCACTGGTTGCACCTACAACCGTATTGATGGCTCCAGTACCAGCCAGTGCGGCTCGAGCGTCTCCTGTAAATTTAAGAATTAAACTATCAGCATTAGCAGTCGTTATAGATCCACTATAGCCAGACATATCCTTATTGAAGGTAAGCGGAACTGAGAGATTACTTCCAGTCGCTTTACTAATCCCAATAGGTCCAGACCCCGTAATAACGCTATCGAAAATGTATTCACGACCACTATACGCATCATTAAATTCAAAATTATTGATTTGCACAGTCGTTGCTGTTGTTGTAAAGCCAGACTGACCAAAATAGTTCGTGGACGCCCCCTGAGTGAAATCGATAATAACAAGATCATACGGGGTAGTATCTGTCAAAAAACCTTCATTACTAACATCCGTCACCGTTTCTGTTCGCAAGGTTTCTTCTGCTAGCAACACACTACTCATCGCTAGCGCACTCATCGCAGTGATCAGGAGAGATCTAAGTATTAAACTTCTTATTTTCATATTAATATTTGTTAAAGCTGTTAAGTTTTAAGGATAGTAGTTAGAGGTGATAATATCATAGATCACAATACCCGACAAGTCTAATCGTAGTTTTTTATAGAATCGTTATATGATTAGCAAGCTAGTTATAAACGAATAAGGAACTACAAATACACTCTCCCGAAATCAACACAGAGAAAAAACATTCATTTTAAATGCTCAGGCTCAATTTTGATAGAAAAAATTTCTCGACAAGACTTCTCGATGGGAAATCCAACCGTGTATCTCATTTAGGAGAATGCGCTTTACAGCAGGCGCATTTCAGTGTATCCTTACGCGCAAGCAAGTATCGTCGACTGAGTGCCCTCACGACCTTATCCTATCACACCGATCACTGCAACATATGATGATGACCGCCGCCCAGATCCGCCAGAGTTTCCTCGATTTCTTCCAAGAAAAGCAGCACAGCATCGTGCCCTCCGCCTCCCTGATGCCGCAGAGCCCGGGTCTGCTCTTCACCAATGCGGGGATGAACCAATTCGTCCCCTACTTCCTCGGTGTCGCCACACCCCCATGGACACCCGCCCGCGCCGCCGATACGCAGAAATGCATCCGCGCCGGTGGCAAGCACAACGACCTCGAGGATGTCGGCATGGACTCCTACCACCACACCCTCTTTGAGATGCTGGGCAACTGGTCCTTTGGCGACTACTTCAAGACCGAGGCGATCGAGTGGGCATGGGAGCTCATCGTCGAGCGTTGGGGCTTCCCCGTCAGCCGCGTCTACGCCACCGTCTACGCGCCACAGGAAGGCGACCCTGGTGAGTTCGACCACGACGCCTACGCCGTCTGGGAGCGACTCTTCCTCAGCAAGGGAGTCGACCCCAAGGTGCATATCGTCAATGGCAATGTGAAGGACAACTTCTGGATGATGGGCGAGACCGGCCCCTGCGGTCCCTGCTCCGAGCTCCACATCGACCTCACCCCCGAGGGCGACAGCGAGGGCAAGCTGGTGAACATGGACAGCGACCGCTGCATCGAGATCTGGAACCTCGTCTTCATCCAATACAATGCCGAGAGCGATGGCACCTTCCGCCCGCTGCCCGCCTGCCACATCGACACCGGCATGGGCTTTGAGCGTGTCACCGCCATGCTCCAGTGTACGAAGAACTTCACCGACTGCTCCCAGCGCGTCTCCAATTACAACACCGACATCTTCCGCCCCCTCTTTGCGAAGATCTCCGAGATCTCGGGACGCAACTACGTCGACCTCTACCCCGCGGACGCCACCACGCCCGAGCAGCAAGAAATCCTCAAGGAGAGCGTCGCCTTCCGCGTCATCGCTGACCACATCCGCACGCTGAGCTTCTCCATCGCCGACGGCATCCTGCCCGGCAACAATGGACGCAACTACGTGCTACGCCGCATCCTGCGCCGCGCCGTGCGCTACGGCCGCCAGCTGGGGCTGAAGAATACCAACTTCCTCTCCCAGCTCGTCGACACCCTCGCCGCGGAGATGGGCGGCATCTTCCCCGAGCTCGTCGAGCGACGCGAGCGCGTCATCGAGGTACTCCAGCGCGAGGAGAAGAGTTTCAACGAGACGCTCGACCGCGGTCTCGAGCTCTTTGACAAGGAGGTCGCCGCCACGGGCAAGATCAGCGGTGACTTCGCCTTCAAGCTCTACGACACCTACGGCTTCCCCATCGACCTCACCGCCCTCATGGCGCGCGAGCAGGGACTTACCGTCGATGAAGCACGCTTTGAGAGCCTCATGGAGGAGCAGCGCCAGCGTGCGAAGGCCGCGCAGAAAAAGACACTCGTGCGCGCGCTCGACATCAAGTCCGACGCCCAGACCACCTTCACCGGCTACAGCTGCGATAGCTCTGCTGCCACCATCCTCGAGATCCACGAGGAGGAGGACACGCTCTACATCATCACCGACCAGTCCCCCTTCTACGCCGAGATGGGCGGTCAGCTCAGCGACGGCGGCACGCTCACGCTCGGCAGTGACAGCTTCGACGTCATCGCCGTCCAGCAGATAGGCTCCGCCCGCGCGCACCTCATCGAGAGACCCGAGGGCGTCACCCCCCAGATCGGCGACAGCGTCACGCTGAGCCTCGACACCCTACGCCGCCGCGCGATTGAGTCCAACCACACCGCCACCCACCTGCTCGGCAAGGCTCTCATCAGCCTCGTGAGCGACGACATCGCCCAGCAGGGCTCACTCGTCGAGCCCGAGCGCCTCCGATTCGACGCCAGCAGCGCGCCCATCTCCAAAGAAGACCTCCGCCGCGTCGAGCTGCAGGTCAATGCTTGGATTGCCGAGGACCTGCCCCTCATCTGTGAGGAATACCCCATGTCCGAGGTCAAGACACGCCCCGAGGTCACGCAAGTCTTCGGCGACAAGTACGGCGACATCGTCCGCGTCGTCCAGATAGGCGGCACGAGCGGCGACTTTGACGGCGTCTCCATGGAGCTCTGCGGCGGCACGCACGCGCAGCGCAGCTCGCAGCTCGAATTCTTCCGTGTGAAGAGCGAAGGCGCCATCGCCAGCGGCGTACGCCGTATCGAAGCCGCCACAGGTGCCGCCGCCTACGCGCTCGTCGCCCAGCAGGTAGACCGACTGGAGGAGGAGGCACTCGACACCCTTGCACGCCTCGCCCCGCTCAGCGACAAGCTCACCGCCCTCGGCGAAGCCCCCGCTAGCCTCCCTCAGCCCAGCGAGCTCACCGCCCTCACCACCGCCGCGCGCAATGCACGCGGCATCCAAGCCGTCCACGAGACCCTCGACACACTCAGCTCCACCGTCGACCAGCTCAAGGAGCTGCTGCTCTCGACAGACAAAAAACTCAAGAAACTCGCTGGTGCTGCCGCCGCTAGCCTCGCCGACGCCCTGCTCACCGAGCAGCTCAGCGGCAGCCGCCTCGTCCTCTCCGCCGAGGGAGGCAGCGAGCTACTCACCGAGCTCTTCAACGGCCTGCGCAAGCGTCAGTTCACAGGTGCAGCCTTCCTCATCACCGACGACGGCGAGAGCCTGTCGCTGGGTGCCTACTGCGGGGAGGAAGCCCAGCAAGCCGGCCTCAAGGCGGGTGATCTCATCCGCACCCTCGCGCCGCTCGTCGGCGGCAAGGGCGGCGGCAAGGCCGACATGGCACGCGGCTCAGGCAAGAATCGCGATGCTCTAGCCGAGCTCGTCAGCCAAGCCCAGAGCAGCCTAAACTGATCCATCTCTTAATAACCCATTAACAAAGAAAACCTCACTCCGATGTCATCCCCCAGTTCCAAGCCCCCCGTCTTCCCCGACGAGCCCCAGATCCCCATCCTGCCCAACATGCTCACAGCGGGCAATCTGCTCTGCGGCTTCTTCTCCATCCTGACGATCTTCAAGGGCATGGCATTCCCCGATGGCTCGGAGGAGGCTTTTTCCTACTACCAGCAAGCGACCTACTTCATCTTTGCCGCCTGCCTCTTTGATCTGCTCGACGGACGCGTCGCGCGCATGTTCAATGTCGATGGACCCTTCGGTCGCGAGTTTGACTCTATCGCCGACGTCGTCTCCTTTGGCGTCGCCCCTGCACTCTTGCTCTCGCGCGCCGTGCTCTTCAAGCTGCCCGTCCCGCACATCGGCGACTGCATCGCGCTGCTCTACCTACTCTGCGCCGCGCTGCGCCTCGCACGCTTCAACTGCATGGCCGCCATGCCCCGCAAGCCCAACCAGAGCTCGGATTTCGTCGGACTCCCCGTCCCCATGGCCGCAGGTGCCGTCGTGAGCGCCATCTACCTCATCATTGATGTCACGAATCACCACAACCTCAATATCTCGCTGGGCTGGCAGATCTTCATGGCCTGCGTGATGACAGGTATCTCACTGCTCATGATGAGCCGCGTCGTCTACCCCAGCTTCAAGCATCTCAATATGCAGAAGCGCGGCACCGTCGTGACCATGCTCGTCGCCATCGTCACACTCACCGCACTCGTCATCCTCCCCTGGATCGCCCCCGCCTGCATCTTCCTCGCCTACCTCCTCTACGGTCTCGTCGTGCGCCCCTACCTCACCCGCGCCATGCGCCGCCGCCTCGAAGAAGACGACAGCGACGACGAAGAAGAAAACGAGGTAAAATAATACCTATTTCATTGTATTGTTACTTTTGTTAGTCTGAATCACTTGACAGGAGAATATGAAACTGCTAAAAAGATTGCGTTCATCTGTTTAGATGATACAGAACGCACATCTCCATCGTTTGTTCACTTATTCTTTTTATGAAACTCAGACTCCATTCCATCCTGCGCGCAGCCCTACGAACCTGTCGCAGCACTACACTCAGCCTGACGGCCATGAGTACTATCCTAGGTACCTCTCTCACCTACCATCTCCACGCTGTAAACCTTGGCGGTGCCGGTGGTGAGTACACCTATGACGGCACTGACAGTGACAACGCGGTTACCACAGGGAAACCTCTCGACGACATTACGCTCAACTTCACTAGCGGTAATTATACTACAATAGGTATATTCTCGCCAGGCACGGGCAGCAATACTGTTGGCACGGCTGCTGACCCTATCAATATTACCATCAATATCTTAGGTAATACTAGTGCCAACTTTAATGTGACGAGCACAACCCTTAACAATCTATGGGGCTTCACAGGGCAAAATGGATCGACCAGCATTTACGCGACGACCACGCTCAACATCAATTCATCAGGCACGATGAGCGGGGTTGTTTTCACAAGCAGGGCGAACTATGCAACAACCACTTATGAGGGCAATATAATAGCAAACATCACGAGTGGTACAATAACAGCAGCAGCAGGAGCCGATGCGACGTTATCGCTTGCAGCAGGGGACAAGTCATCCCGCATCACTGGCGACGTGATCTACACCCTCGGCGCACTTGAAAGCGGGGGACCCACCGTTCAAAGCAATATTTACGGTGGCACCGTTGGTTCAGGTGGCACGATTGATGGTAACATCAACATAACACTCAACTCAGGCACCTATACCAACGTCTACGGAGCAGGATCAACCGGCACATCAGTAAGTGGCGACGTCACCATCAACTACAACGGAGGCGAACTTGGAGGAGGTATCTTTGGTACAGCAGGCGGGACGGTCGGAGGCACAAGCACTCTCAACATTGGCGGAGGTGCCAAAATCAACAGCTCTAAAATTGTCTTTAGCACCTTTGACGTAGTCAGTCTAGCTGGCACGCTCGAGCTAGCCAGCGGCGATCCACCCGCAGCCCCGCTCAACATCAACATTAATGGAGGTCTGATCACGGCAAACAAGTTCACCTTGAGCGGTGCAGGCTCACTCACATCGACGGGCAGTGCCTTCGCGGATCACAATATTCAAAACGCCACACTCACCAACCTCCACCTCACGGTGAATGATGGCCAGAGCCTCACGCTGACCAACACCACGCTCAGCAATAGTGCTATCTCCACGAGCATCTCTGGCAATGCCAGCACGACCGCCATTCCTATAGACTCTTTGGATGCTGTGGAGTACATCTTTGCGATCTCGAACATCGAGTTTAGCACGGTGTCGATAGACGGATCACTCACACTCAATATCTCGCTCACAGGCGATGCCTTGAGTGATTACAATGCCTACCTCGCTGCAAACACAGGCTACGCGGGCTTTGAGCTCGACGGAATCGCGCTTGGTGACCTCCAAGACAGCTACTCCGATGTGATCATCAACCTCATCGACGGCGAGAGCGGCAAGACCCTCTTCTACAACACCGCCCGCGGTGTGGTCGCAGGGAGCGATGGCAACGCTGTCCTCTACATCCCCGAGCCTAGCACGGCGACACTCAGCCTCCTCGCGCTGACAGGGCTCCTCGCACGCCGCCGCCGTCAGGCAGCCTAAAGCGGACAGCGCAGCAAACAATCATCATCAAAAGCACCTCTAAGGAGGTGCTTTTTTGTCTACAGAGGGCTTCTCTATTCTCGCGAGCTTAGATTTTGAGATGATTATAGAGCTGGATTTTTTACGAATTGATGGCAAAGAGTGTTCTCTGAGACGAAAATTCGAGACAAATTGCATGTCAATTTAAGCCCAGAGCTCCCTACGACACCTCGTAGGGGAAAAGCGCTCAAAAGCTGCCTCGTGAAGCGATTTTCTGTATTTGTTTATTTAGAATGACGAGGATTTAGAAGTTCCCATTAGGGGACCTTGCAAAATTAGCAGCTTCGGATTTTGCTTGCAGTTTGGATGAGAATTTGCGGCGTTTGGGCGCGCATAGCGAGCTATGTAAGTCCAAAAAGCTGCGAATTCTCGCCAAAATGCTGCAAAAGTCGTGCTGCGACGCTCATTTTCTAAATCTGCAATTTCCCAAAACTAATTTTGCAAGGTCCCCATTAGTATTTTTCTATCGTGGCGATAGATGAGGGGCATGTCAGCGTATCTGCGCTGGCATGCCCCTTGCGATGCTGGTGGCTTCTCATGAAGCGTATTTTAAGAATGTTGAGAAGAGCTCGCTCTTCATATGTAGAAGAGCTCCGTGGCTGCGTTGTAGCGCGCGATAGCGGCGATGACCTCAGGGGAGGTCTCCTTGCCGCTGTAGAAGTCGGCGGTGGTCTGCTTCAAGTAGTCGCGTGAGCGTTGCATCTTCTGCTTGTTCACCCGCGCCTCGGTGCTTTGTTCGTAGGCGCGCAGCTCGCTTTCGCGCTCGCTTTGCTGCTCGGGCGTATTTTTCTCCGCATTCATGAGGAGGGTGAGTTTTTGGCTGATTGCCTTGTATTGCCGCGTGAGCTGGTCGAGCTGCTTGACGGCGTCCTCAGCACTGATTTTGCCAGTACTGTAGCGCTTGCATACATCGCCCGCCTCGATGATATTGTTGCATTGTTCGGCGGTTAGATCTGCTGGGCATTCTCCGCAGGAGCTCAGCACGAGGGCGGGCACGCCCAACAGGGCGGTATAGAGGATTGATTGGTTCATCCTACATTATGTAGTATAAAATTTCCTAACAAGCAAGTAATTAACACTAATAATTATCCGCCCTATCCGTGCAGTGGATGGTGTAGATGGTGAGAATCTGCCTCAGTCCTGCGGGAGAGCAGGCGTGCGGGGGATTTTGATATACTGCCCATTCTCCGTGAGGTAGATGGCATCGCGGGTGTAGAGGAGATGACGATCGCGCGAGACGATGGGGAGTAGAGGGTCGATGGGGGTGATGACGGTGCCATCAGCGCTGATATGGATCATCTGGGGGACGGTGGCTGAGGCTCCTTCGAACATGATCATGCCGTCGTCCTGTGTGAGCTGATTGTTCGCCGAGCCGAGAGGGACGTAGAGCTTGTCGGTGATGGGATAGCTGCCATTGGGGAGGGCTTTGGGGTCTTTCTTCATGAGCGTCGCGTTGGCATCCACTTGGGCGATATAGGTGTCGAGAGGCGTGGGGCTCTGCTTGTGATGGCAGCAGCTCAGCACGAGGGGGAGTCCGAGGGCGACGGGGTATAGATAAGATGATAGGTGCAGGTGCATGAAGGTGAGACGCGCGAGGGGGCGATATTATTCGATATCATATAGAGGGGGCTTCTATTTTCTCGCGAGGTGATATTTGGCATCAGGGCGCAGAATCGCTAACAAGGATTGCAAATAACAAAAAAATATGATACCTTGTGCTCAAGTTATGGAAGAACAAGTATCTCGTTATTGCCCCTTGACTGTCGACTATCTACTCAACGGGCGCTACCAGCTCCAGCAGCATCTCCCGCAGGGCGGCTTCTCGCTCATCTACATGGCATGGGATCACCAGCTCAGCAAGCACGTCATCGTCAAGGAGGCCGCCCCCGAGGGCATAGTCACGCGCGATGCGGCTCTCAATATCCAGCCCATCAATGAGGCAAAAAATACTATCTTCCAACGTGTCATAGAAAACGGCTGCTACGAAGCAGCTGTGCTGCGCGACCTCACCGCACGCGGTGTGACGCATATCACCAGCTACATCGACGACTTCATGCTGCATCAGACGCACTACACCGTCATGGACATCGCCCCAGGGCGCGATCTCAACGCGTGGAACCGCGAGTACCATGAGGCTCAGGTGCCCTTCCCCGCCGACTTCCTCACCAGCATCCTCACGCAGATGCTCGACATCCTCGCCCCCATCCATGAGGCGGGCTACTACCACTGCGATATCAAGCCGCAGAATCTCCACATCGACGAGGAGGGGCGCGTCACGCTGCTCGACTTTGGCGCGGTGCGCACAGCAGAGCGGCAGCATGATGAGAATGTCGCCATCAGCCCTGGCTTCTCACCGCCCGAGTTCTACCCCAGCCACCGCGC
>CAYJID010000012.1:0-20637 GCA_964370135.1 uncultured Akkermansia sp.
CCATGAGAATGAGGCAAAGCAAGCATATATATGATACATGCCAGTTTCTTAAAAGGCTAGGCACGAAATATGAACCTGGCACTCAGCGCAACCAAATAGGCAGTTTCAAAAAAGCTCGACAAGCCTTAATCATGACCATTAGGACTTTGTGCCTCTCACATCGCGCGACCTTTAGGAAGTTCGAAGAAATTCGAAACTGTTTTTTATTTGCGCGGTGTGTGAGGTCATATTTCGAGCCTACCCTTTCAAGCAGGTATTACGAGAGAGGCAAAAATATTATAATTATTCCTACAGTTGCCGAAACTTTGAGGACGGTTTTCCATTACGAAGAAGTAGGCTTGCGGAGCGGGCCTTTGTAAAAAAAACTTTAAAAAGCGTGTTGCGTTGTGTTTCAATCTGTTATAATAAGAGCATAGCATTACATAACCATGCTATTAATAACAAACAACATTATGTCCAAACATAAGCAACCCAACAAGGCACTCTTCCCCATCGGAGAGATCAGCATCACCCCCGAAGCCAACGCACACTTCCGCGCCGTGGAAGTACTCGATATGCTCGCCCAGCATATCTACGGAAGCTGGGGCGACTGCTCACCAGAAGAAGTCGCATCCAACAATGCCGCCCTCACCAAGGGCAAAAGCATCCGCAGTGTATTCCATCATGAACACGTTACGTGCATGATTGAAACGAACCCAGAACGCAGCTTGTCACATATCTCACTGAGCCAAGAATCCTAACCGCCAACCCAGAACTCGCACGCGCGGCGAGTTCTGACTGCGTCCCGACGGGTGCTGCACGAGCACTCTTGATCGTGGTATGTTCTTGGAGTCTCCTAGGTCCATTATTCAATTGAGGGAAGAACTCCTCTTCAACCACGATCCAAAGACATTTACTCTCAAGACATCGCTGCAAAACTGCACAAACAGCCTATTCCCTTCAGCAGCAGGCGCAATGGTTACACCGCATGGACAGCACGACATGTGGGGACAATGTAAGTCCCATCACCGTCTACGATAACAATCAGGGAGGCAAAAGCATACACGCGAGGCGCGTGGGAGACGAAATCGCCAGTCAAGCTCTTGAGCGGAGGCAACGCCCGAGCCGTTAAGCTATCAAAATGGCGAACGCGATCAAAGTCTAGAAGATATTAGAACCTGGGCAATTCAAGAGTTTCAGAGAAATTGCAACCCGCACAGGCATTAGCCGAATCACAATATCCGAAATTCTCAATATGCTCAACCAAAGTACCGAAGCCATCGAGGCGCAGCTATTTGAGATGAGAAAGAGCGCAAGAATAAAATGACAAGACCGCCCCCAGCACCGCGCTGAAGGCGGTTTTTCAGTTATAGGGAAGCGGGCATGCGGATTGAGCCCAAAACGAGCGTGAGGCTTAATTTCATGTCAATTCTTACAACAGAGTATTTTACTGATACTCTAGGTAGCACTGGAAAGGCTTGGGTTTGTGACGCTTAATGCCTTCTTGAAAGGGGAGGCTCGAAAAGTCAACCTCACACATCGCGCAAGGATTAGGAGTACCGAAACTTTTCGTGACCGAGATTCGGCAGTGCCATATGTTAGGTAGAATACTCCAGTGCAAGGTGTGGAAATTTTGGAAAAAACACACTTTTTACGACCTCGCAAAACTCGTAATTTTATCAACGTTAATCTTTTATGAGTGTAATTTTATTCGAAACCCTAAACCTCCACTCCAAAAATAGGCTAGCAATGAAAATTGCTAGCCTATTTTCATTTTTGGGTCAAGCCTAAAAAGCTTTCGTGCATCCCTTCCAGAGCCTCGCTTTCTACGATGAAAGCGGGGCTTCTTTATGACATTATTATTTATCAAATCATAATAAAAATAATGGTGATTTAGCCTCGATTTTGTTAAGCTTGGACTTGTACCCGTTATGAAAACTTTCCTTCGATCTGGCATTCGTGCAGCACTTGTTGCTACTAGCTTCTCGGTTTCAGGCTTTACGTTCTCCTCTGCCCATGCTGCAGGCGTGGCCGAGACGACAGAAGAGCTTGCCACGCCTACCCTCACCATGCTCCATGAGCTTGACTCTGGGCTCTACCCGAGTCCCTCCGCCTACCAGTTGACCCTGGTGCCAGATGGCGAAGAGCCCGACTTGCTCAACATCACAAAATACCTCGACGATGCTGGCACTTATTCGCCCGTGCAGTACAATGTCGTGTTTGATGAGCCACTGGGCGACCCAAAGCCAGAGGGCGAAGACTACACCTACTTCAAATGGCAAGAAGTCATCGACCCGACGACCAGTCAACCTACTGGCCGCTTGGAGCTCGTGAGCACGGCTGACTCCTCCGAAGCTGATATTGAGGCATATACTAGCCTCAATGAGCGCTTTGAGGGGGATGCTACCACTACCGAGGTGAAGCGCAGCTTCCTCGGACTGGAGTATTCGGCGAGCGGGGAGGGGAGTCAAGTTGCTCTTGGGGGAGCATTGTCCCATAGCTCGAGTGGCGATTCTTCCCAAACATTGGACATCGCAGGCGATTTTGTTGGCAACTCGGCGACTGCCTCGGCTTCTACTTCCGCCCCTACTACCGCGGAAGATTACCTCAGAGCTAATGCCGTAGGTGGCGCGATCTTTCTTGAAACCAGCTCCGAAGTCAAGCTCACAGGCGATTTCGTTGGCAACTCGGCCTCTAGCTCTGTCGATGCAGCTGCATCTGCAAACAACAATGCTACGACCATGGGTGGGGCAATTGCGAACGGGAGTGTTATCACGAGTATCACAGGCGATTTTGTTGGCAACTCGGCCTCTAGCTCTGTCGATGCAGCTGCATCTACAAACAGCAATGCTACGACCATGGGTGGGGCAATTGCGAACACGAGTGCTATCACGAGTATCACAGGCGACTTTATCGCGAACGCGGCTACGGCTACGGTCAAGGGGACATCCACTGCTTCTTCCTCCGCGACTGCGTCTGCAAAGGCTGACGTCGCTGGTGGGGCTATCATAAACATGAACACGATCACGAGCGTCACAGGTGATTTTATCGGCAACTCGGCCTCGGCCATCTCGTATGCCTCTGGTTTTGGTGATACTTCTACCGTCGCCACCAGTCGCGTTTACGGTGGGGTGATTCAGAACGGATTTGCTGACCCTGTCATTCTGGGCATCGGTAGCATCACAGGCGATTTCATCGGCAACTCGACCACGAGCCTAGCCACTGCTGATGCCTCTACTGATGCCACTGCCCGAGCTGCGGTCTATGGCGGCGTGATTTCTAATTCGATCTCTGGGATCGGTAGCATCACAGGTGATTTCATGGGCAACTCAGTCTCAAGCACAGCCACGACTACCTCCACCGCAGGCTCGGTCCGTGCAGAGGCCCATGGAGGGGTGATTTTTAACTCAGAAAGCATGATAGGCAGCATTACAGGCGACTTCATTGGCAACTCCGCGATAAGCACAGCCACAGCCGCGGCCTCTCGCGCTGTCTTTGCTACTGGTGGAGCGATTAGCAATTCTAACGGCGGCATAGGATTTCTCGCTCTCGATCGCAGCATGCAGTTTACGGGCAACTACATCAGCACAGATGGCGGAAAGAGCAAAAGCTATGAGGCTATTTATAATGGAGCTAACTCCACCCTCAACTTCAACGCCTATGGCGAGAATAGCATCGTGGTGAATGATGGGATCAATGGTGGGCAAGACTATCAAAACAGCCAAATCATCAACATCAACAATGGCTTTGCTGGGAATGGAGCCGCGATCAAGCAAGGCGAGAGTGTCCTTGGATTGGGGACCTCCACCGTGGCCTTCAACAGCTTTGTGAACAACCAGAGCATCACCGTACACGCGGGAGAGCTGCGCCTCGGCAAGTTCGCAGGCACAGAGGCTAGTGTAGACTACGTGCCGCCCACCCAAGCAAAGCTGAACAACACCAGCCTCACCATCAACGCGGGCGCACTCGTCAGCGTGCAGGGGCAGCTCGAGCTCGATAGCAGCTCCTCCATCACCACCAGTACGACTGGTGCCGCAGGGCAAGCGAGCACCATCAAGGGACTAGCCGCAGACAGCAGCATCAGCGGTGGCAGCCTCACCATCGCGGACAACAGCAGCCTGAGCATACAGAACATCACGCTCACGCAGATAGCGATCAGCACGGGAGCGAATGCCACGCTTTCCTTGGAAAACATCACGCTCGTCTACGACGACGCGATCTCCAACAACAAACAGAGCCTCACACGTGATGTCTCTTCACGCAGCTACACGCTTCAGGGGCTCGATGTAGGGGAGGCCGATATCACAGGCAGCCTCACGCTGGATGTGACCATGATGGGCAGCGAGTACAGCGCCCTCGAGGACGCACTAGCAGGTGGGGCAGGTGTCTTCTTCACCGTCGAGGGGCTGGAAGATGCGCGTTTTGTAGAGGGGCTCAGGGTGAGCTTTAATATCAATGGCGGGCTCTATCAGTCGGAGATTGGGGGAGGCACTGGGGGAGGCGCACAGTTTAGCCTCATCATCCCCGAGCCCAGCACCGCGACACTGAGTCTCCTCGCGCTGGCAGGATTGCTCGCCCGCAGACGACGTAGCGCGGCTTGAGCTGATTTGCCGTACAACGAGTAGCCCCACTCTCTCTCTAGTAGAGTGGGGCTTTTTAGCAGAATCTGCAGAGAGGGGGCGTGGCTTGTCTTTCCCTTATAAGAAGATACTAAAGAGATAGCCGGTCGCAATCGCGATGCCGAGGACGCAGAAGACGAAGGTGAAGACCATCTGCTTCTTGAAGATCGCGCTGAGCAGCGACACCTCGGGGATGCTCGCACCAGCTCCACCGATGATGAGCGCGACGAGAGTCCCGAGACCCACCCCCTTTTGCGTCAGGATATCAGCAATAGGGATCATCGTCTCTGTACGGATGTACATGGGGATACCGAGGACGGCAGCGGCAGGGACGGAGAAGATCTCATTGGCACCAGCGAACTGTGAGAGGAAATCCGCAGGGATGAATCCATAGATGAATGCCCCGATGCTCGCGCCCAAGATGAGGTAGAACAAGACCTTGTAAAACAGCCCCACCGCATCCTTCATCGCGTAGCCCGACGCCTTCAGCTGGCGTGTGAAGAACGATCCCTTGATGTCCTGATAGCGGATCTCCTCGGGAGCGTCACAACAGGAGCTCGCAGCGGCAGGGGTGGACGAGCAGCAGCCCGTAGCAGGGGCGGGTGCAGGCTCTGGCTTGGGCGTGCAGCAGCTCGTAGCCGCCGTCGTCGTGTTCGCTATCTTGATATAGCGGTCGAATCCCTTCATATCGAGGATATAGCCAACCGCAACGGCGATGAGAAAGGCCATCCCCGCATACATCACCGTCGGAATCACGCCAAAGAAGGTGAGGAAGAGCACAATGATCGCGGGATTGAGGATAGGTGAGGTCAGCAGGAAGGACATCATGCCAGCGAAAGGCGCCTTGCTCTTGATGAGCCCCATGAGCATGGGGATAGTCGAGCAGGAGCAGAAGGGCGTCACTGCGCCGAGCAGACCGCCGAGGAGGCTATTGAGCCACTTTGAGCGCGTCGTGAGCGCGCGCTGTATCGTCTCCTTAGGGATGTAGATCTGGAGGAGTGCGACGAGATAGCTGATGAAGATGAAGAGAACGACCAGCTCCGCCATCAAGAAGATGAAGGTACCGATCACGCCTGCCGCCCCTGCGTGCGCCATGCCGAGTGAGGACAGGACGCTGTAGACGGCATCAATAAGGGAGTTTTGTATTTCTTGCATGTTTTAATCTATATATTTAGATTTGTCGATATGTAAGGCCAAAAAAAATCAGCCTCATTTTTCTGTCAGAGAGAGGATGGCCTGTGCTGCCTGCTGCATCGCGTCGTCCGAGATGCAGTAGTACATCCATCTGCCCTCCTTGCGAGGGATGACAAGGCCGGCGTCGCAGAGGATCTTCATGTGATGAGCGAGGGTCGATTGAGCGATAGAAAGATCGCTGCCTATATCGCAGGCACAGGATTCTCGAGACTTCAAGTACTCAAGGATCTGAAAACGACTCTTGTCGCTCAGTGCTTTGAATACCTTTACTACGCTGCCTTGTGTCATGTCTGAAGAGATACTAATCTATATATCGAAGTTTGTCAATATGTAAAATGAGATTTTTCACGCTCGCTCATCCTCGAGGTATCCAGCAGGCATTATTGTGCCGCAGGGCGGCTCCATGAATAAAAGATAACGATGTAATACTGAATAGATCATAAAATATAATCCTAACAATAATTCTTGTATTGACAAGCGAGTCCACTATGTTACAATTTGCGAAGCTTCACGCTTTCTGGTTGAGTGTCTTCCGTTATGGTATAGCATACTATCTATGATGTAAATACAATGCGGAATATAGAAACAGATATTTATACAATTATTATAATATGAAATTAAAACTGAATCAAACCCTTCGGCGCGCTCTCTTCGCCGCTGTGCTGTCCTTGACAACATGGACGACGACCGTGGGAACTGCTACACTCGTCGCATCGCAACTTCTTAGCTATCAGGCGATGGCGGCTGATGTCTCTTTCGCAGGCTCTGAAGATGAGGCTGCCCCATCTGAGCTCCAATGGAATGCGGATGCGGCCTTTGATGGTAGCACCTTCAATGGGGGTGACAATGCCAGCTTCACAGGCTACACCGACGCGACTCTCAGTGCAGCGTCGACCGTCGGCACGCTCACTGTCGATGGCGGAGGCTTGGATATTACAACAGCTGGCAATGCGCTCACCCTAGGCAATATCAATGGTACAGGTGAGCTGACGCTAGATGGTGCTAGCTCCATTACAGGTGATGTCAACTTCACTGGTGATGTCGTCATCGCGAGCGGGACGACAACCTTTGGCACAGGCCAAGCTCACACCAAAAATATCGAGGCCTCCTTGATCCAGATTGACGCGGGTGCGCAGCTGCATATCGGGCACGCTGCTGCCGACTGGAGCGACTCTACCTCCATGAATCTCAATGGAGGCACGCTTCATAGTCTCGACATGGGGGACAATTCAAATGGGGGTGTCCAGTTCGGCGCACTCAATGTCATGGCCAATAGCACGATCTCTCACAAGTGGAATGGTGTGTGGGGCTTTACATCGCTGACGGGCGAGGGCAATATCAATTTCAATGCAGGTACGCAGGGCACAGGCGAGGCGGGTGAGCTGCGATTTGCAGGCGTGACGGACTACAACGGCACGATTATCGGCGCGAATGGCAACGGCGATGATTATCTGCGCTTCTCGGGGGTGATTGAGCAACGCGATGGCAAGACCCTGACCGTGACGGGCAATATCGCCTCGTCTCTCGACGGTATCACCTTTAGAGGGGACGGTGCCGCAAGCTTTGGAGCGACCAATATCTCGGGCTCCAATACCCAAGAATCAGGTACGATCACGATGGGCACGGTGACTTTTGCCGCGGCCGATGCCTCGCTGAATGTCCAAGGTGGCACCCTAGTCCTCAGCCACACGAGCTACGCAGGTAGCGGCACGATCAGTGCTGGTGCGGCCCAGATGCAGTTCAGCGCGGCGGGCGATGTCTCCGTCTCGACGGCGGGCTTCCAGCTGGGGGCGTATGCCACGAGCGCCGGTACAGCTGCGGCACCACTCATCACGACGATGAATGTAGGTGATAAGACCGTGAGCATCTCCAGCGCCATCTCCGATGTCGCGGGCAGCGTCGGTGGCTTGACCATCGCAGGGACAGGCACACTCGCGCTGTCGGGGAGCAACACATTCTCCGGTGGCATCACGGCAAATACGGGCACGCTGAGCCTCGCTCACTACAGTGCTGCGGGTACAGGTGCCATCACCGTAGGCGGTGGTACTCTGAATATGAATGATCTAGTCGTGGCCAACACGGTGAACTATACCGCAGGCACGATCTCTGGTGCCGCCGCCTTTGCCGGCACGCTGAATGTGAATGCGGGCACACTGGCTCTCGGTGCGATCTCGGGCACGGTGCATGTAGCTAGCGGTGCCGCCCTGACCCTCTCGGGCACGTGGGACTATAGCAGCGCGATGAATAATGCGGGCACCATCACCCTTGCAGAAGGTCTGCTCATTGATCTCCAAGGTGTCAATTTCACAGAATCCGGCGGCGTCTACAGCCTCACGCTCTTCTCAGGGGAGACAGGCGATGCAGCACTGCTCGATAGCATCTTGGGCTCTGGCGCAGGTGTCGATCTGAGCAAGTTCACAGGTCTGCAAACATCCAAGCGTGAGTACAGCTATGCAGATGGTGTGCTCTCCTACACGACGACTGCGCAAGACCTCGTTCACAGCTCTGGTCCTCTGAGCTGGCAGGAGGGGACCTCTTTTGAGGGAGGCACCTTCGCTACAGGGGACAATGTGACCTTCAACGCAGGTGATATCGCTGTAGCTGCTGATGTCGAGGTGGGAACGCTCGTCACCAGCAGCGCCGTGCGCTTCCTCAGTAGCGATGCTCCTACGACGATAACGGCTGCTCTGGTCGAGATCAATGGCGAGACCACGATCGACGATGGCGTCACGCTACAGGCGGGATTGATCAATGTGAATGATGGCGCGACCTTGCGTGCTGCTTCTATCGGTACTTCTGATGTCTCCCTTGGAGGGAAGGCGAACCTTGAGATCACAACGGCTCTAGCCGCAGGGGCGAATGTGCTGAACAACATCAGCTCCACGGAAACGAGCTCCATACTGACACTCTCTCTGTCTAGCGAGGGCTCGAGCATCGAGGCTCTGAACTTTGACGGAGCCCTGCACATCAGCTCAGGCGTATGGGACGCCTCGGCTGTTGATGTGAACTCCTTCACCAGCGCGATGCTTCTCAATAGCTCTGTGCTCGATATGACAGCTGTGAATCTCGGTGCCTCAGCCTCCATGGACTCCCTCTCGGGCGAAGGGGACAGCTTGATCAAGGCGCACTTCTCCACGGATGCGGCGAACGGGACGAATATGCAGCTGGGCACTGGCTTCACAGGCTCAGTAGAGGTAGTCAGTGGCACCATCAGCGCGCGCAACTCCGATCTCGGTGGTGCTTCCAATCTGATTCTCAACAACAATACGGGTCTCGTCTTTAATGAGTCGAACAACACGCACACCTTTGGCACCGACATTAGCCTCGCTGATGCAGCCACGGTGACGATGCGCTCATGGGGCGGTACGGGTACGCGCACGCTTTCTGGTGCGATCACAGGTGCTGCAAACACGACCATCAACAAGACGGACGGCGGCACCATCGTGATGAGCGATCTGACTGGCTTCACCGGTACGCTCAACCATGCAGCAGGCACACTGCAGGTGAATAGCAGTGCGAGCTTGAACGCGCTGAGCATCGCTAGTGGCGCAACATTCTCAGTCGGTGCGAACGCAACGATCACGGCGGGTGCTAGCAATGATAGCTTCTACCTGCGTGATATCACGTGGATGAATATCGTCGTTGGTTCGGGTGCTCTCTTGCAGGAGAATGTGCAGCTGCGCCTCGAAAATGGCACGACAACGATCTCGGGAGGTGGTACTTATGAGATTAAAAGCCTCATCACAAAGGACTCAGGTACAGGCGATACCCTCCTGAATATCGCCACTGGCACGACGCTGAAAGTGACGAATGAGACGGTCTCGGGAGAAGCCAACAACAATGCATCCTTCATGCTGGGGCACTGGGGATCAGGCGGCACGACCACGGTGACTGTCCATGGTATCTTGGATGTGAACTCAGGTATATCTAGTAAGGACGGCAAAAGCGCCATCAACGTCGAGAGCGGTGGCACGATCATCCTGCGCAAGGGTCTCTATGCCAACGATGCCAATAGTAATTCTGAGGCTCAAACAATCAATGCGAAATCTGGCTCTACAGTTCAGCTAGGTCACCAAGCCACGGCGACCGCAGCCGGGGTACTCCTCGTCGATTTCGCTGGCGGCTCCACTCTGAAGGCGATTGATAGCACCACCTCTGTGCTCAACAACCTGCGTCTGAGTGGCACGGGTAATGTCACTGTCTCTGCAGAAGGGGAAAACACCACGGTGAACATGAGTGGAGTGATTTCTAACGCATCTGAGGCGACATCGGGTCTTCATTTTACAGGGACTGCGAAACAGACCTTTAATATCAGCGCGGAGAACAGCTACACTGGCGGCACGACCCTGTCGGGGGCTACCCTGTCCGTCAAACATGTCTCCGCCCTAGGCGCAGGTACTGTGACTGTCAATAGCGGCACACTCCAGCTCAATGGCCATGCCGTGACGAATGATGTGAACGCTGCTGGCGGCACGCTCTCGGGCTTTGGCGCCTATGCTGGAACTCTGACGGTGAGCGGTGCTGTGTCGGTCAGTGATCAGATCACGGGCTCGATGAGCATCACGAGTGAGGGTGCTCTGACGCTCGAGGGTATCTGGGACTATAGCGGAGCCATCGCGAATGCTGGCGGCTCACTGACGCTCGCATCGGATCTACAGCTTGACTTGACGGGGGCTACCTTCGCCGAATCGGGTGGTACATACACGCTCGAGCTGATGGCAGGCTCAGGCACGGCGAATGTGAGTGACTGGTTGGCTGGTGCTAGTGATCTGAGCTCCATTCTGAAGGGCATTGTCACAGTCGGGCGCAGCTTCTCCTACGAGGATGGTATACTGAGCTATACAATTGACAGCAAGGCGCTCACCTACACAGGTGGCAGGGACTTCGACTGGGGTGTCGGTACGACATTCACCACAGGTGGTGACTTCGCCCAGGGTGACACGGTGACCTTCATAAGCGAGACGCTAGGATCTCTCTCTGAAAGCGTCGCAACAGCTGAGCTCGCCCTCGATAGATATGCTACCCTCGCGCTTTCGACAGACGCAGCGAATGACTTCGTCCTGAGCGCTGGTGCCCTGTCTCTGGGTGAGAACGCATTCATGGCGATTGTAGGCTACGGCTTTGAGGCGCTGAGTATCGACATGACTACTGGTAGCTTCTTAAGGGTTGGTAGCATCGGTGCCGCTACCACGACGCTGAATGGCTCAGCCCATCTGGAGCTGCTCGACGCGCTTGCAGCGGGTGAGGTCTCCTTGGACCATATCTCGGGTGGCGCAGAGAGCGAGTTGAACATCAGCGCGAATGCGGCAGGTACGACTCTGAGTCTGGAGAACTTTGCCGGTACGTTGAATCTCGTGGCAGGCGCTCTCACGATGGATCGTGCGGGCTTTGACAGCCTCGCAGATCTGGATCTGCGTGGTAGCGCTAGCTACACGGTGACTGGTGATGCCTACGGCGATGGTATTGTATATCTCACGAAGGTTACTGGTGATGCTGATACGACGCTAGCGCTGAACCTCTCGACGAGGGTGCATCATGGCTCAGAACTACAGATGAGCGCAGAGTTCACAGGCAAGATCGCGGTGAACTCTGGTATGCTCAGTGTGGCTCACTCCAGCCTAGGCGCGACCTCGCAGGTGGTGCTCAATCAAGGTGGCGGCATCGTCTTTGACCAGACTAACGCGAATAGTCAATTAACCCAAGCTGTCCACATCGCTGATGCGGCCACGGTGACGATCCAGTCATGGGGCAATCTCACGGAGAATTATGAGCGCAGCATCACAGGTGCGATCACAGGTGCTGCCGATACGCGTATCAACAAGACGGACGGAGGACAGCTCCGCCTGAGTGATCTGACAGCCTACCAAGGTACTATTGATGTACAGGCGGGCAAGATTACCACAGGCTCGGATGCGACACAGCTCAGCAAGCTATACTTGGGTAGTGGTGCTGTCTTCGAGGTTGAGGCAGGGCTGGATGTGACCACCCTCGATGGTGGTGATGGATACTACACACGTGTGTCCTCTGGTGGCGCTACCATCATCGTCGGAGCGAACGCTAGCTTCACCGACAATGTACGCTGGACGCTGAGTAATGGTATATACAATGTAGAAGGTACAGGTACTTATACCATTGACTCATTCCTCGGCACGGCAGACAACGCTCATCAAACGACACTGAATATCGCGGCAGGTACGCATATGATTGTGCTCGGCACGACGACGTCGGACAGAGCGTCGCATGCCCCTGCCTTTATGCTTGCGAATTATAATGCCGCAAGTACGGTGAATGTCAATGGCATGCTGACGCTGAACTCAGGTATCTCGAATCAGGACGGCACAGGCACGATCAAGATCGGTGGTACAGGGACGCTGGTGCTCAATCAAGGTCTCTATGGTGTAGATGATGGTAACTCCAATACCGCGATTAACATTCAGGCTGCTACGGGCGCGACGCTCAAGCTGGCCAACCAGAGCAGCGCGACGACCGATATCAACACGGATTTCGCCGCTGGCTCGAATATCGTGGCCATTGACGCCGACACCACGGATGAGAATACGACAGTCAATGTCACCAATACGCTCAAGCTCAGCGGCACAGGATCGGTGAACCTCTCTGCCGAGACGGGCGTCACCGCGCTGAATGTGAACGGTGCTATCTCTCAGGTAGCAGTCGCCGAGGGTGAGAGCGCCCACAGCACAGGGCTCGCCATCACGGCCGCGACTGGCCAGACAGTGACCCTGAGTGGAGAAAACAGCTACACAGGCGGCACCACACTCTCGGGTGCAGGTACACTCACCGCGGGGCATGCCTCGGCCTTTGGCACAGATGCTGTGACGGTGACTGGCGGTACGCTGAATGCGAATGGCCTCGCCATCACGAATGATGTGACGGTGAACGGCGGCACGATCCAAGGCTTTAGCGCCTATGCGGGTCAGCTGACCATCGCTGCTGCGACGACCGTGAGCGATCAGATCACAGGCTCTATCTCGGTGACAGATGCAGGTGCATTGACCCTGACAGGCGTATGGGATTATAGCTCTGCGATGGATGTTGCAGGCACGGTCGCATTCGGCGCGGATCTCACGATCGACCTGACTGGTATCACATTCACAGAATCGGACGGCTCCTATAGCTTGGACCTCTTCACCTTCACTGGTAGTGGCTCAGCAGATCTGAGCGCATGGCTCAGCGGTAGTGATGTCGATGCGTCTAGCCTGACAGGCTATACCGCGCAAGAGGGCTATGTCTTCAGCTATGACAATGGCGTGCTGACCTATGCGCTCTCGACGGGCGACATCGAGATCGCTCCTGATGCGACGAGGCCTCTGACAGGCACGACCGACGTGAATATCATCTTCACAGGTGACGGCGGCGGCACGGCCAATCTGGGTGAGGGCTTCTCTCAGGGTCCAGATAGCGTGATCAGTGGTGATGGCAACGTCATCGCAACAGGCGGCAACATCGAGCTCTCGGGTGCGAACACCTACACAGGCGAGACCCTTGTCAAGGATGGCGCGACGCTCATCGTAGCAGCTGATGAGGCCATGGGTGCGAGTGAGCTCACAGTCGAGAGGGGCGGTACCGCAGGAGTGGCTGGCGGGGTCACGATTAGCAACAATGTCAACCTCGTTGAGACTGGCAAGCTGGAGACGGGAATCTTCATCCTCAGCGCGAAGGATAGCACTGGCACAGCCACGCTGACGGGTACGTCCAAGCAAATAGCTCAGGATAGCATCTCCAACACGGACTTCACCAATGCCTCCATCAGGCTGGAAGACACCGAGCAGGGCAGCATTACGAACTCCACGCTGATGAACACAACTGTGACACTAGGGCTTGATTCTACGCTCACCCTGTCCGGTGTGACTCAGGGGGTAGGCACGACCATTTCTAATACCAGTGCCACGCTGAAGCTGCACAACCATGAGATCGAGGTCGAATCTGGCAATGGGCTTTCAGCTGGTAGAACGATAGAGGATATTCGTACGATCGAAGGCAATGAGAAAGAAATGATGGTCTTCTATCTGACGAGTATCTCGGTTACGAATGTTGAGATCACCGGCTCACTGACGCTGGATATTGGTATAGAAACGGTAGAATTCAACTTCTTACAAGATTATCTCGCTATCGAGGGGAATTCTGCGGCCTTTGCGCTCGAGGGCATCAGCCTCGATGAGTACAAGGACTACTATGGCAACGTCACGCTCAATGTCTATGACCTCACGACGAATAAGCAGCTCTGGAATGGCGCAGCTCTCGGCGTGACAGAAGTACCTAGCCTGAGTAATCCTGATCTTGGTAGCCTCGCCTTCTACATCCCCGAGCCTAGCACCGCCACACTCAGCCTCCTCGCGCTGGTAGGTCTGCTGGCACGTCGCCGCCGTCAGGCTGTCTAAGCTAGAGCTTGAGTCCATCTCACATGACAGTAGAGCCCCCGCATCCAGCGATGCGGGGGCTCTTTTTTTTCATCACAGCGTCAGAATCGACGCAGAAGTGCGTGTATGGGGCGCGAGGCAATGTGGTGCTAAGAAGCAGATGACAGCCCCGCTGGGCTGGGCTTTTCCGTGGTGAACTGGCGGAAGAGCTGCGCGCCTATGTGCCTGCATGTCCTCTCGTAGGCCTCGGGATTGTTCATGAGCAGGGAGAAGAACTCATTGCCCGACTGCATAGCCTCGATAAAGACCTTCGTGAACTCCTTCTCATACTCTCGGTAGAACATCGCCTCCGTGTTCGTCTGGGCAAAGTTGCGCAGCCCCTCCTGACGCTCGAGCGGGCTGATGAGACGCGCGACAAAGACGATATCATCCTTCGTAAAGCTCGTCTTCCACCGCTTGTTGAACTCATCGAGCAGCTCCGCAAGGGGGCTGAGCTCCTCCTCGCGCGGCGTGCCATCACCCTTCTTGTGCGCCAATCCCCCATCATCCGCACCCAGACTCAAGCTGCGCTCCGCCTGCTGCTCCAGTCGGTAGTACTCCAGTGTCAAGAACTCACGCAGATCGAGGCTCTCGACGCGCTCGCTTGAGAGGATGCGCAGCAGGTAGCGCGCATAGATGGTGAACTCATGCTGCTCGCGGTCAAACAATCGAATCACCTGCGAGATAAAGTCATAGCTGCGCACATAGGCACCGAGCTTGCCGCGGAAGTCCCGCTGCGCCTCATCGGGTAGCGCCTTGTAGTGGCTCGCTGCGGGGTGGAGCAGTGCGGCCGCCTCCGCCATGTGGGAGCTCTGCTCCAGCTTGCCCTCCGTGTAGAGCGCGGCGAATGCGGCGATCTCGCGCGCGTGGTAGACGTGGAATTTGTCTAGCTCCAGTCTGCGCGTGTGGAGACTCTGCACATCAATGCCCTCGATGAGGTGCGTGCTCTCGTAGTAGGTGTTGAAGTCGGCTTGGATATCCTCGGGCTCGTTGACAAAGTCGAGCACAAAGCAGTCACGCTTCCCACTCGCCGTGCGATTCAGGCGCGAGAGCGTCTGCACCGTCGCGATGCCGTTGAGCTTCTTGTCGACGAACATCGTGTGCAGCAGCGGCTGGTCAAATCCCGTCTGGTACTTCTCCGCCACCACGAGGATGTGGAAATCATCGCTGGCAAAGGCCGCGGGCAGCTGCGCCTCGGGGATGCTCTCGCCGCTGGGGTAGCTATTCAACTGACTCTCCGTGTAGGTCTGCCCCTGCACCGTCAGCTCACCGGAGAAGGCGACGAGCACGCCTATACCGTAGCCACGCTCGCGCACCTGACGGCGCAGCTCCTGCGCGTAGTTCAGCGCGTGCTCACGCGAGCCGCAGACGAGCATCGCCTTGCCCCTGCCGCCTATCTGGTGACGCGTGCGGCTCATGTAGTAGGAGAGTACCACCCCCACCTTCTGCGCGATATTGTAGGGATGTAGGCTCGTGTAGCAGCCTAGCTCGCGGTTCGCCGCCTTGCTGCTCACGAGCTGCTCTGCGTCCGCGCTGGAGCTGATCTCAAAATAGCATTTGTAGCTCATGTAGTTGCGCAGTACATCGAGGATAAATCCCTCCTCGATGGCCTGACGCATGCTGTAGCAGTGAAAGTGCCTGTAGCTGCCATCCGCCTGCCTGCTGCCAAAGAGCTCGAGCGTCTTCGGCTTTGGCGTCGCGGTGAAGGCGAAGAAAGACAGATTCGCATGCTGCCCCTGCGCCGCGAGCTCATCCATGACGCGGTCGACCTCTCCGACATCCTTGCCATCGTCGCCATCGTCGTCCTCCTCCACGTCGCGCCACTCGTCGCGCCACTCGTCGAGTGCCGCTCGCTTGTCTGCCAAGATCTCCTTCATCGCCGCCGCCAGCTTGCCCGCGGTCGAGGAGTGCGCCTCATCCACGATCACGGCAAAGCGGCTGGGGTGGAATCGGACAGCCTCCACGATGTGGGGGAATTTTTGCACCGTGGAGACGATGATGGGCACGCGGTGGTTCAGCGCCTCGGCGAGCTCACTGGAGCGTCTCACTTGCCTCATCACGCCGCGATCATGGTCAAAGCTCGCGATGATGGCTCGCAATTGGCTATCCAGCACGCGTCTATCCGTCAGCACGAGGACGGAGGCAAAGATCTTTTCATCTTGCGCGTCGTGCAGATTCGCGAGGCGGTGGGCGAGCCAGGCGATGGAGTTCGACTTGCCGCTGCCGGCACTATGCTCGATGAGGTAGTTCACCCCGCTGCCATGCGCCTGTGCGTGGGCGAGCAGCGCGCGTACGGCGTGGAGCTGGTGGTAGCGGGGGAAGATGAGCTTTCTGCCGCTCATGGCGTCCGTGTCCCTGCCCGTCAGCTGCATGAAGTATTGGAGGATCTCGAGGAGTGAGTCACGCTGCAGCACCTCGCGCCAGAGATAGCTGGTGGAGAATCCCTGCGCCGCCGTGGGCGGTGGATTGCCCTCGCCGCCGACGCGCCCCGCGCCTGCGCTCCCCTGATTGAAGGGGAGGAAGTAGCTCTGCGCGCCCTCGAGCTTCGTACACATCGCGACGCGATCATGATCGACGGCAAAGTGGACGAGCACGCGCGTGTTGAATCGAAAGAGTTTTTCCTCTGGGCTGCGGGTGAATCGGTACTGGGCGATGCCGTGGCTGATGTCTTGGCGGGTGAATTGGTTCTTGAGCTCGATGGAGACGAGCGGGATCCCATTGATGAAGAGGACGAGGTCGACGCTCTTCTTGCTATCCCTGCTAAAGAAGAGCTGGCGCACGACGGCAAAGCGGTTCGCCTCATAGGCCTGCTGCGCGTCGGCATTGAGCCGACTGGAGGGGCGCCAGTAGATGAGGGTGAACTGCGAGCTGCGCACCCACACCCCCTTGCGCAGGGTGTGGAGCATGCCTTGGGATGTGATGCTGGTCTCGAGGGCGCGGAGGAATTCATCCTCGGCGCGCCCAGGGCATATTTTTTCTAGTCGCCTCCACTCGTTGGGCTGTGTCTCGCGGAGGAAGGAGAAGAGCTCGCGCTCATCCAGCGCGGAGCCGCGGTCATAGCGGCGCGCGTCTCCCCTGTGGTAGCCTGCGTGCGTGAGCAGCTCCTGCTCGATGTGGTCTTCGAATAGTTTTTCGTCTAGATCGGTGCGCGTCATCACTCGTTGTTATGTTCAACGAGGAGTTTACCAGTAACGGCCTCGTATATCAATGATTTTTTATACTCCAGTAGCTTGCTGATGAGCGTTTCTTTTTGGGTGAGGACAGCGTCGATCTGAGCTGTCTTGCGGTCGAGGTAGTCGGTGATGGCTTTTTGCTCGTGCAGCGAGGGGAGTGAAATTTGTACATTCTTAACAAAAGTCGATGAAACACGCTTTAATCCTCCTGCTCCTGTCATTGATTGGATTCCGCCTTGCTGAAAGAAATTAGTTTGCAAATAGTACATTAAGAAAGTATTCGTAATATTAACAGCTCTAATAACAAACAACTCAGAACTACCAAACCCAAAGTTGTTTTTTAGATTCTGCATAATTGCTATATTTCCATTCTCAAAGCAGGGGGTCACTTTAGCTAACACTATATCATTATTTTTAAATCTATTGTATGAATTGTTATAACTAGACAATTTGATTTCTCTCGGTAGAAAATAACCCTGTTTTAAATTTTCCATAGGCAGGAAAGTTACATGATCACTTTCTTCCGCTATAGGTAAATCACATGATGGATTTAAAGTTGCTAAATGTTTCAATCTTTTCACCTTCCAGTTCTCAGGGATTTGGCCAATCCATGGGATGCCGCTATCACGAAGAGGCGCGGTGGGGTCTAGCCCCTTGGTGACGGTCTCGCTAATGAGGGATTGGCGGTACTGCTTGAGCTTTTCAATATGCTGCTTCTCCCGCTCCACCGTGGCATCTATCTGCTGCGTCTTGCGGTCGAGGTAGTCAGCGATGGCTTGTTGTTCGTGCAGAGAAGGTAAGATGATTGGTAATTTTTTTAATAATTCTTGGCTTAAAGAAGCCCTTGTAACTAAATTAGAATTTTGAATGAAATGCTCTCTTGTAACGCTTGATCTAAAGTAATATTTGCTATATATTAGGTTAATATTAAATCTATTCAGCCGGGCTCTAATTAGAAAACCTGAGAAAACGGCTTGAGGTATAGTTTTAGTACAAACAGAAGCCATTGCTAATTCTTCTACAGTTTCGGAAGTTCTTGTAAAAAAAACATCTCCCTTTCGAACTGAATAAAAGTCCTGTTGCATTTGTGACGATGCTGCCACTCCACTCACTGTTTGGGGTAATAAGGCATTATTGTAGACATCTGAGTAATTTACAAATGGAGTCCCTGATTGAAAAAAATTAGCACCCGCGCTAATTCCGTTTTGTAATGTTGAAAAATATCGAAAACTCCTCACCTCCCACGCCTCGGGAATCGCGCCTATCCAAGGAATGCCGCTGTCTTTCATCGCCCTGCTCATGCGCCGAATATCTCTTTGAGTGCTCCGTCTAGCTCCTTCTCAATCGCGAGTATCTCATCGCGTATCTCCGCGCTGGGGCGGGGAGCCTCGTAGTGGTAGAAATAGCGGGTGAAGGGGATCTCGTAGCCCACCTTGCTCTTCTTGCTATCAATCCACGCATCGGGGGCATAGGGCAGCACCTCGCGGGCGAAGTATTTTTCTACATCCTCTGTGAGCGGGACATTCTCCGTGTCGCGCAGCTTTGTATCTGGCTGCTTCTTGCCCTTCTTGAGCAGCAGCTCGCCCGCGTCGTCGCGTAGGGGGCGCTCGATGGTGATCTTCGTATAGCCGAAGTCCTCATTGCTAAATATCTTGCTAATAGGATTCTCCTCAAAGGCGCCGTAGATGCGCGTGATGTCCTCGATGGCGGAGGCGGGGATGTCGTTGCGCTTGCTGCCGAGCGATTTTCGACGCTTTGCAAAGAGGCGGCTTGCGTCGATGAGCTGCACCTTGCCGCGGCGCGCGTCTTCCTTCTTGTTGGCCAGTACCCAGAGGTAGGTGGCGATGCCTGTGTTGTAAAAGAGGTCGTTGGGCAGCGCAATGATGGCCTCGAGCAGGTCCTGCTCGAGGATGTAGCGTCGTATCTCAGAGGGACCGCTGCCAGCATCCCCGGTGAAGAGGGGCGAGCCGTTGTGGATGATGGCGACGCGGCTGCCGCCGAGGTGGCGGGGCTTCATCTTGGAGAGCGCGGCTTGCAGGAAGAGCATCTGCCCATCACCGATGGCGGGCAGTCCGGCGCCGAATCGGCCTGCGTGCCCGAGCTTTGCCTCGGCCTCGACGGCTGCCTTCTCATTCTTCCACTCGCGGCCAAAGGGGGGATTGGAGATGATGTAGTCAAAGCTCCAGTCCGCGCTGCGGGGGAAGCGGTCGTCGGAGAGCGTGTTGCCACAGGCGATCTGGTCATCATTGCTGCCCTTGATGAGCATGTCCGCCTTGCAGATCGCGTAGGTGCTGTCATTGATCTCTTGGCCAAAGCAGTTGAGCTGGGCGGCGTCATTGAGCTGGCGCAGGTAGCTCTCCGCCTCGGAGAGCATGCCGCCCGTGCCGCAGGCGGGGTCATAGATGGTGCGGATGATGTTCTTTCGCGAGAGACTCTCGGAGTCGTAGCAGAAGAGGATATTGACCATGAGCTCGATGACCTCGCGGGGCGTGTAGTGCTGACCTGCGCTGGCGTTGTGCGCCTCGGCGAATTTGCGGATGATCTCTTCGAAGATGTAGCCCATCTCCAGATTGCTCACCTTGTCGGGGTGGAGGTCGGCGCGTGATGTGGTGAAGGCCTTGAGCACCTCGTAGAGCACGCCCTTGCTGGTCATGGTCTTGAGCTCATGCTCGAACTCGAATTTCTCGATGATCTCGCGCACATTGGGCGAGAAGCCCTGGAGGTAGGCATAAAAATTCTCCCCGATGCCGGCGGGATCGTCGAGCAGATTGTCAAAGTGGAACTTGCTCGTGTTGTAGAACCTATAGCCAGATACATCTTCTAGCTGCTTTTCGAGGATAGGGGGGGGCAGATGCTGGTACTCCTCCATGCAGTCCCAGACCGCCTGCCGTGTGTCGGCGAGCGCGCAGTCAAAGCGACGTATCACGGTGAGCGGTAGGATCACCTCCCCGTACTCGTGGGGGAGGAATACGCCTGTGAGCTTGTCGGCGATCGCCCAGATGAGCGCGGCTTTGTCCTTCACGCTCGCGGAGAGCTCGTGCTGTCTATCTGTTGGAGAAAATCCCATAGCTCGGGGATAATAGCAGAGCTGAGTGGAGAATGAAAGCCTCAATTGCTGCTTATTCGGGGCTTGCCACAGCGGGATTCTCTTGCACTCGCTCTGCTCGGCAGCGGTGAATTGTGGAGCTGTGTCATCAATGTTTAGGGGGCTTCTAAATTCTCGTCATTCTAAATAAGCAAATACAGAAAATCGCT
>CAYJID010000013.1:0-20426 GCA_964370135.1 uncultured Akkermansia sp.
TTGAGTGCTTTTAGGCTGGATTTTCCCCGAATTTTCGTCTCAGAGGACACTCTGGCCATCAATTCGTAAAAAATCCAGCTCTACAATCACCTCAAAATCTTACCTCGCGAGAAGCCCCCTTTATTAAGTACAGCCAAAGGAATAATCAACAGCTGAACTAATAAAAAGGCAGGCACTCTTGCGGAGTACCTGCCTAAAAGTTTTTTATATTCTAATAAACTTCTGGTAAGTTATTAGGTGAGAGGCACCATGATAGTCTGCTCGCGATCAGGTCCGACGCCGACGGAGCTGACGGGGCAGCCAATCACATCGCCAAAGCGCTTGACATAGGCGCGGCACTTCTCAGGGAGCTGCTCCCATGTGGTGCAGCCAGATGTGTCTTGCTGCCAGCCTTCGACTTCTTCGTAAATGGGCACGCACTTCTCCCAGTCTTCGATGAGCGCGGGAGGGTAGATGAGTACTTCTTCACCGAGGCGGTAGCCTGTGCAGATCTTGATCGTCGCCATCTCGTCGAGTCCGTCGAGATTCGTCATCGCCATTTCATTGAATCCGTTGAACATAGCGGAGTAGCGTAGTACGACACCGTCAGCCCAGCCGCAGCGGCGAGCGCGACCTGTCGTAGCGCCGAACTCACGACCGAGACCGTGGAGGTAGTCCGAGATCTCGTCATCCTCCGTCGCCATGGGACCTGAGCCGACGCGTGTCGTGTAGGCCTTGCAGACGCCGATGATCTTGTCGATGCGCGTAGGAGCGACACCAGAGCCTGTGCAGCAGCCACCAGCACTCGTGTTGGACGAGGTGACGAAGGGGTAGGTGCCAAAGTCGATGTCGAGCATCGCGCCCTGCGCGCCTTCAAAGAGCACAACCTTGTTCTGCTTGATCGCGTCGTTCACGAGAGGTATCGTGTCGGTAATGTGGGGACGCAGCACATCAGCGGCAGCCATGACTACATCCATCGTGTCGGATGGATCAGCTGCGGGCCAGCCGAGGCGGACGAGCTCATCATTTGCCGTCTTGATGCGAGCTTCAAGAACGGTCTTGAGACGGTCGCGGTCGACGAAGTCGATCATGCGGATGCCGAGGCGGCGAGCCTTGTCAGCATAGGTGGGGCCGATGCCCTGCTTGGTGGTGCCGATCTTTTGGTCGCCGAGTGCTTCTTCTTGAGCGGCGTCAATCTCACGGTGGATGGGGAGGGTGACGTGGGCGCGGTTGGAGATGCGGAGATTCTCAGGAGTGACGCTGACTCCCCTGCCGCGGAGCATTTCGATCTCCTCGACGAGGGAAGCGGGGTTGATGACAACACCATTGCCGATGATGTTGAGCTTGCCTGGCCAGAGAATACCAGAGGGGATGAGGTGGAGGACATATTTCTCGCCGTTTGCGATCACGGTGTGTCCTGCGTTGCTACCGCCCTGGCCGCGCACGACGCAGTCTGCGGTCTCAGTGAGGAAGTCGATGACCTTCCCCTTGCCTTCATCGCCCCATTGGGAACCAATTACAAGTGTGTTCATAAATTTGCTATCTGATTATATGTTTTGTTTAGGATTGTGTATATGCACCAGCCTTGAACTCTTCAATCAGACCGATGAACTCGTCAAAGAAATAGGTCGCATCCTTGGGACCAGGTGCCGCCTCGGGGTGGTACTGGACGCAGAAGACCGGGATCTTTGTGTGACGTACCCCTTCAATGGTGCCGTCGTTGAGATTGATGTGTGTGACCTCGACATCAGCGGGGAGGCTGTCAGGATCAACGGCAAAGCCGTGATTCTGCGAGGTGATCGCGACCTTGCCCGTGCGGAGATCCTTCACAGGATGGTTGCCACCGCGGTGTCCGAACTTGAGCTTAAAAGTCTTGCCGCCAAAGGCATGCGCGAGAAGCTGATGCCCGAGACAGATGCCAAAGATGGGGAGCTTGCCCAGCAGCTGCTCGATCTGAGCGTGGATGCGTGGCAGAGCGGAGGGATCCCCTGGACCGTTGGACAGGAAGAGACCATCAGGCTTCATCGCGAGGATGTCTTCGGCGGGGGTGTAGGCATTCACCAGCGTGACGTCAAAGCCTGCGCGGCGGAGGCTGCGCAGGATGTTGCGCTTGATACCAAAGTCGTAGGCGACGATGTTGTACTTCACCGCTGGGAGCGCGGCGTAGGTGCTCAGATCACCCGCGGTCTTGTTGGGCAGCTTCCAATCGCGGGATTCTTCATCCCATTTGTAGCTTTCTGTGGTCGATACTTCGGTCACAAAATCGCTACCGCTCATGGGCGCGGATTGGCGAGCGCATTCGATCGCTTCTTCTGCACTCAGCTCCGTGCTCAGGCAGGAGCGCTGCGCACCGTGGGTGCGGAGATGCTTGGTCAGTTTGCGCGTGTCGACACCTTCGATACCGAGGATGCCATAGCGTGCCATCCAGTCGCCGAGCGGCTCATTGCTACGCCAGTTGGAGTGAAGGCGAGCCAGCTCTCCAATCACAAATGCACGCACTTGAGGTCCTGCGCTTTCGTTGTCTTCTTCGCAGATACCGTAGTTTCCAATGAGTGGATAGGTCATCGTCACGATCTGTCCTCGGTAGGATGGGTCGGTGATGATTTCCTGATAACCAGTCATAGAGGTATTGAAACAGGCTTCACCTGTTGTCGACCCCGCGGCTCCAAAGGATAGCCCTTCGAATATTGTTCCGTCTTCTAATGCAAGAATAGCTTTCATTCACGTTGCGTTTAGCCATGCGATTATACACAAGCTCTTTTGAATAGGCAAGTAAATTTTGTGCGCTATTGCAAATTTGCTCGACTCAGCTGTGTCATATCACTATGATTCAAAGATGTACCAGCTTCTTCGCTTCGTCTCCATCATCATCTTTCACCTCTCTTGGATCGCGGGCATCGCCTTGTTCTTCATCTGGGAGACGCGCTACGTACTTGCCTTGCCCCTCTTAGGCGTCATCCCCTATCTTTTAGTCAATGAGATGACGAAACCTGACGCTTAGCCCCATTCCGTCATTCGCCGCTAGAACAATAACGCGCCAATTATTATCAAGACCAAGCGAAATCAGACACCACCCTGCTTGATTCTCTATAACCGCAGTGAATAGTAACAAATTTGAAGTCCCACGATAAAGATTTGACTTGACAAGTGGTGCAAAGACTCTTAAAATATCTTGCAGAAATTTACCGGTCAGGCGAGATTGGGTGGGCTCAGCCCGCTCTTTTTTGTTTTTTGACTTTGGTACCACCTCATTCAAATAATACTCATAATATGGCCAGTACTGATATCACAGCTCTCATCGACTACTATGTACGGGAAAAAGACATCACCCGCGAACGCGTCATTCATGCACTCGGCGCGGCTTTCATCACAGCCTACAACAAGATGATCCCGGGAGCTGAGCGTATCGAACATATCACCGCTGATATCAACCCTCAGCGCGGCACCGTGAAGATCAAAGCAGACATGGTGATCGTAGCAGATGAAGACCTCACTGACCCCTACAATCAAATCAACTACACGACCGCGACCAAGCTCAACGCGCGCCGCAACCGCGACACAGAAATAGGCGACTACATCACGGTCAACATCACGCCTCCTGACTTCGGACGCATCGCTGTGCAGACAGCACGTCAGACCATGCAGCAGCGCATCCGCCGCGCGGAGCAGGAGATGCTCGCCGACGCCTTTCGCAATCGCATCGGTGAGCTCGTCACGGGCACCGTGCGCCGCTTTGACAAGGGAGACATCGTCGTCGAGGTCGAGCGCTTCGAAGGCATCGTTCCTATCAAGCAGCGCATCCCCAATGAGGAATACGCCCAAGGCGACCAGCTGCGCTTCTACGTCCTTGACGTACGTGACGGTGTGCGTGGCAATGAGCTCATCCTCTCACGCAGCCATCCCAACCTCGTGCGCCGCCTCTTTGAAAACGAGGTGCTCGAAATCGCCGAAAACACGGTGGAGATCGTCAACGTCGTCCGCGACGCGGGCTACCGCTCCAAGCTCGTCGTGCGCAGTCTCGATCCGAATGTCGACCCCATCGGCGCCTGCGTCGGTATGCGCGGCATGCGAGTAAAGAATGTCGTCACGGAGCTCAACCGCGAAAAGATCGACATCATGGAGTACAATGAAGACAAGGCTCAAATGGTGATTGAATCGCTCTCCCCCATCGAGCCTCTCGAAGTCAAGGTAGACGAAGAAGCACGCCTCATCACGGTCATCGTCGCCGATGACAAGGCAGCCGCAAAGGCCAAGGGGCGCAAAGCGCTCAACGTACGCCTCACGGCACGACTCATCTCCGCTCCTGGTGAGCGCTGGGACGTGCGTGTCGACCCCTACAACGAAGCATCCCGCGCGCAGGTCGAAGCACTTGAAGGTGCCGAAGCTCTCGCCGCAACACTCGAGATCGACGCCGAGCTGGCACACCAGATGGTGGCCTCTGGCTTCACCACCCTCGAGGTGATCGCAAACTACAGTCAGGTCGAAGACCTCGTCGATGCTCTCGGCATCAGTGAAGACGACGCTCAAGCGATCATCAGCAAGGCTCAAGCCTCGCTTTAAAACATCCCCCACATCGTTACACCAACAACCCGCACACAAAAACACACACGATAGCGAAAGCACAGCTCTCAACATTCACAAACACTTTATGCCTCAGCCCAACAAACCAGCCCCCAAAAAAGAAGCTCTTGATTTGCTCGGTGGCTCCAAGAAAAGAGCAGCTGCCACCCCAGCTGCAAAAAAAGACAGCCCCCAGCCAGTAGCTAAGGCTCGAGTCGAAAAGAAAGAGGCTCTAGATCTCCTCGCGCCGCGCAAGCGTCGCCCGAAGGCAGCTGAGCCCGCCGCTGCTCCAGAGGCTGCCCCCGCAGCTGCTCTCAGCAGTGCCCCCGCTGCCGAGGCTGCTGCCCCCGTCACCCCCAAAAGCACGCCCGCACCTCGCACACCTGCTCCCCGCAAGGCAGCACCTGCGAAAGCTGCAGCTCCCGTGCCCACCGGTCCCATCAAGGCACCGATCTCTGTGGCTACTCTGTCCGCTCAGTGTGGGGTCAAAACATTCAAAATCATCGCCGACCTCCTCCCCATGGGCGTCTATGCGAACCAAGACACCCTGCTTGAGAGTGAGCACCTCGCCGCCCTGAGCAAGAAGCACGGCTTTGCATACGAGAAAGTCAAGCGCGAGAAAGGCGCGGGAGTCAAAGCACAGGTAGAAGAGGTCAAAGAGCCTGAGCCCGTCGCCCTCGAAGAAGAGCCCGACGACGTCCTCAAGCTGCGCACCCCCATCATCACCGTCATGGGACATGTCGACCATGGCAAGACCTCGCTGCTCGACTACATCCGCCGTGCGAACGTCGTCACGGGTGAGGCCGGTGGCATCACCCAGCACATCGGAGCCTACACGGTCAACCATGACAACAATCTGCTCACCTTCATTGACACCCCAGGGCATGCCATCTTCACCGAGATGCGCGCCCGCGGAGCTGACGTCACCGACATCGTCGTGCTCGTCGTCGCGGCCAATGACGGCATCATGCCCCAGACGCGCGAAGCAATCCTGCACGCCAAAAATGCGGGCAAAGCGCTCATCATCGCGGTCAACAAGTGCGACCTCGAGGCCGCTGACCCCACCCGCGTCCGCACCCAGCTCATGGAAGAAGGACTCGTCGTCACCGACTTCGGTGGTGATATCGAGTGCGTCGACGTCTCCGCGACGACAGGTGCAGGCATCCCCGACCTCCTCGACCTCCTCTGCCTCCAAGCAGAAGTCCTCGAGCTCAAGGCGAATCCCCGCGCCAACTGCCGCGCCTCCATCATCGAGGCACGCGTCGAGCAGGGCCGCGGTAGCTCCGCCACCGTCATCGTCGAGAGCGGCACGCTCAAGGTGGGCATGCCCTTCATCTGCGGACCCTACGCTGGCAAGATCAAGACACTAGCCGACGAGCATGGCAAGATCATCAAGAAAGTACTCCCTGGTATGCCTGCCGAGGTCTCTGGCTTCTTTGGCACACCTCATGTCGGCGACGAGCTTGTTGAAATGACCAACGAACGCGCCGCACGCAAGCTCGCCGATGAGCGCCAGCAAGCCCAGCGCACCGAGCGCCTGAAGGCACCCACCCGCTCCCGCATGGAAGACATCCTTGCCATGATGGGTGATGGCGTCCAGAAAGTCACCCTCAAGATCTACCTCAAGGGCGACGTACAGGGCTCCGTCGAAGCCATCAAGCGCGCCATCCTCGAGATCGAGAGCGAGAAGGTCGAGTGCCAATTCATCGGCGCGACAGTGGGTCCCATCACCGAGAGCGACGTCCAGCTGGCCTCCTCCTCTGACGCGGTCATCCTCGGCTTCAATGTCAACGTTGAGAGCAATGCCGTGCGCGCCGTAAAGCGCGAGGGCGTCCAGGTCAAGATCTACTCCATCGTCTATGAGCTCATCGACCAGGTGAAAGACGCCATGCTCGGTCTCCTCGAGCCCGAGACACGCGAAAAAGTCATGGGTCACGCCGAGATTCGCCAGATCTTCCGCCTCAACAAGGGCAAAGCAGCAGGTGCCTACGTCACAGACGGCCGCATGCTGCGTACCGCAGAAGCACGCGTCATCCGTGACGGTCAGGTCGTCTTTGACGGCAAGATGTCCACACTGCGCCGCTTCCAAGACGAAGTGCAGGAGGTCAAGGCTGGTCTCGAGTGCGGTATACGCCTCGCTGATTACAATGACTACGAAGAGGACGACGTCATCGAGTGCTACACCCTCGAGAAGATCAAACAAACACTCTAATATCCTCCTACGATCATGGCATCACGCCGCATGGACAAAGTCAATGAGCTGATGAAGCGCGAGATCAGTGCCGTCATCCAGAAGGACTTTGAGTGGTCAGGGACCATCATCTCCGTCCTTGAGGTCAACATCACTGATGATCTCAAGGAGGGGCGCGTGTGGATCGGCGTAGTCGGTCGCATGGCACCCCCACAGGTGATAGAGAAACTCAGCAAAAACAAAGGTTATATCCAAAAGGCGGTGAGCCGCCGCGTCGTACTCAAGAGCACACCGCGCCTCACCTTCAAGTATGATAACTCCGCCCGACACGGAGTAGATCTCGTCAATCTCCTCGACGACATCGAGACCAATCTCCCAAAGGCGCCCCCCCTCCCCGAGGGCGAAACTGACCCCGAGATTTAATACTATTTTCATCCGTTAGAGCCTTGGTTCTAGCGGATGTCTTCTTTTTTCGAGTGCTACTTGCTACGTGAGTTCTATGGATCATCATCGCTTTAGCCTCTGGCAAACCTCGCTCGGGAAAAGCATGCGGGTGATCCCCTAAAGCCAAAGTAATAATATGTGCAGTTGTTGGAAAAATGGCACGAAGTAGCTTTTCGGTCAACGACTGATACATGCCCGAACTCCATGACAGAGTAGAAGCCAAGCATGAAGTCGCGCAGCCCGCTGAGGACGGCGAGTTTAAGCCGACTTTTTGCTAGAAGTGTACGGTGCTCTGCGATATCGAGGTCGTGAATAGTGAAGAGCTTATCCATATAAAAAGCGAACAAAGCGCAATGTCGCGTCGCCGTACGTCGCTTGCTATTTTTCCCTTAGCATGCCACTTCGCAGCAACCTTTGAGACGTCTCTCGCACTTGCTTCGTCTCAATCTGCTCAACCGCAGATTGTGTTTTTCTCTTGTCAAACTTCGCTCCCTGGGGTCGGTGGCATGTATCTTCATTTGGTTGAAAAAGACTTTGCCTTTTCCCTCCAAATGAAGCACATAATCGGGAATATAAAGCGATCCTTCAGCTAAATCGCGCTACATTTTCTATAGCCGCCTCATTTCTAATACTAGCCTCTTTATCGAGTGAGGCAATCGCGATAGGATTCTGCCTCAGTGTAATTTCGCGCGACACTGGATGATAAATCATCGCACGATACATGGCAATAGTGCTTTGCTCAGGGGAGAGCCTTGTACCAGCGGAAGAAGTTCTCGTAAAACGAGCAGACAAGCGTCCCAGTTGCGGTCAGAGGGAGATCCACGAGCACATGCGCCGTTCCTTCGGCAAGGCGCACAGGGATGGAGGGACGTGTGTAATAAAAAGACGCATCTGGTTCGAATTTCACCTTTGCTAGCTTCTGCTGCATCTGAGCAATTGGGATGCGACGCAGTACTCGCATGTCAGAAGCGGGGAACTCGGACTGCTCGTAAGAGCGCAGCGGTGCCTGAGGTGAGGCTGCTCCCTGTACCCCCAATGCGGCCAAGACTTTCTTCTGCATGGCATGAGGCATCGGGTCGGGATCTATGTGCTCGATTGGCGGTCTGGTGCGCTCTGCTCCTCCTATCGTCACGTCCGAGAAAGTACATAAAGGCACGTAGAGTAGCTTGGGCTTGAGCATTCTGTCGCTTGACATGCTCACGCTATAACGAGGAATAGAATAATTGCTCGCATGGTAAGAGACCACGCCGCGCAGCCAGCGTCTAGGACTCATGGAGACAGGGATAAAGTACTGCCTCGCGCCATTCGCGTACTCAACCTCGACGAGCTCATTTTTCGTCAGATGCCACTCTTTGTTCTCCCACACGTCACAAGATGCCTCACCGCCGCGGAGGGCGGATTCGACACGGCTCGACACATCCACATAGACCAAGGCCGTGCGACAGGAGGGAAGAACGAGAGCCAGCAGGCCGAGCAGAGAGAAGGAGAAGACGCGCATCTATATAAATCTAAATATCAAAGCTAATCACGGTCGTATTGTCCGCATAGTCCTCATCGAGATCGCGGCAGGCGTCGACGATGATGGGTGCGAGCTGCGCGCTACGCGAGTTGAGCAGCTGCGCGACATGAGGAGGGAGGAACCGCTGGTGCAGCAGATCCTCGATGCCGTCCGTCGAGAGGATGACGCGATCGCCTGGCAGCAGCACCTGTGCTGTCTGGGGGACATCAATCATGGCAATGGGCTCGCCCATCACGGCGGAGCGCAGCATGTGACCACAGGCTCGTACGTCCTTGCGCGTCGCTACGTTGTCACTGTTTGTTGCGAAGTAGGCGCGCATGGAGTGATCCTGATTCAGGCGTAGCAGCTGGTTGTGCCTCCAGAGAAAAAGCGGAGAATCCCCCACACTGACCCACCAGATCGCATGCGGCATCAGGAAGACCGCCAGCAGCGTGCAGCCGCCAGGATCTTCCACACCAGCAAAGAGCTCGCCGACGGCTTCGTTGGCCGCATATAGCGATCTCTCTAGCGCAGCTGGTATCTCGCTATTCTGCTCAAAGTAAAAGGTGTCACAAAAGCGATCCATCGCTGCCTTTGCGGCAGCTGCGCCCGAGGCATGACCTCCCATCCCATCGCAAACGATGGCTAGACTCCCCTGTGCAAAATGTCTAACTCCATAAACATCCTGCTGGTCCTGTCTTTTTCCTATCCACTGGGCCACGTGTGCATCCATGATAGGGAATATGATAACATAAATATGCCCCAACTCAAGCACGAAGCTCGGGCTGGGGATATTTTTTCAGCTTAGTTAAAAATAAATTATTCTGCCGCAGGCTGCTCTGCCGTAGGAAGGCTCTTGAGCTGAGGGAAGAGGATGACGTCGCGGATGGAGTTCGCCCCTGTCAGCAGGATGCAGAGGCGGTCGATGCCAATGCCGATGCCGCCCGCACTGGGCATGCCTGATTCGAGCGTTTCGACGAAGTCGTAGTCGATCTTCTGCGTCTCTTCACCCGATTGATTCTGGAAGCTGATGAGCTGCTCAACGGGATCATTCTGCTCAGAGTATCCGGGGCAGAGTTCCTGTCCATTCATGACGAGCTCAAAGACGTCGACAACCGAGGGATCCTCAGGGTTGCTCTTCGCCAGAGGGACGAGTCCGCGTGCGACATGAGTGACAAAGAGGGGGTCGGCCTGTCGTGGCTCGACGAGTACCTCGTAGATCTCTTGCGTGACGCTCGCGTCATCCGCGTCGTCACGGAGAGGGACTCCGAGCTCGGTTGCACGGGCGAATCGCTGCTCAGGTGTGAGCTCATACCAGTCGCTCCCTGCGGCCTCCATAACGAGCTCGCGGTAGGTGGCACGACGCCAAGGACGCTTGAGATTCACCGTCCAGCGGAGGTTGCCTTCTTCGTCGTACTGGTCGAATTCGAGCTTGCCAAAGACCTTCATCGCCACGTTGGTGATGAGCTCTTCCATCATCTCGGCCATGGTTTCGAAGTCACCGCCTGCTTCATAGATCTCCAGCACGGTGAACTCAGGGTTATGACGACGGGAGAGGCCTTCGTTGCGGAAGTTGCGATTGAGTTCGAAAATCTTGGTAAAGCCACCGACGAGCAGACGCTTCAGGAAGAGCTCAGGCGCGATGCGCATGGTGACAGGCTTCTTGAGCGCATTAAAAAAGGATTCGAAGGGCTTCGCCGCGGCACCGCCTGCGACATCTTGGAGCATGGGGGTCTCGACCTCAAGGAAGCCGCGCTCAGCGAGATCGCGGCGGATCTCCTGCACGATGAGGGAGCGCTGTACGAGACGCTGAGCGCTCTCGGCATTGCTCATCAGGTCGAGGTGACGCTTGCGGTAGCGTGTGTCCATATCGGCGAGACCGTGGTACTTGTCTGGCATGGGGCGCAGAGCCTTGGAGAGCACCATGAAGTCCTCCACGCGGACGGAGGATTCCCCTGTGCGTGTGATAAAGCACTCACCTGTGATGCCTACCCAGTCGCCGCGCTCAAGCAGCTTCCAGAGAGACCACTGCTCGGGCGTGCACTTTTTCTTGGTGAGCATGCACTGGACGCCACCGCGTATGTCTGAAACGACGAAGAACTGGGTGTTGCCCATGTCGCGCAGCGCGGAGATACGACCGAGGAATTTCACCTGTTTACCCTCTTCAAAATTGGCTAGCAATTCCGCTGGGGATGTATCGACATCAAAGCGACCGCCGTAGGGGTTGACACCGAGAGCGCGGATCTTCTCCACTTTCTCGCGTCGTACGGCAATCAAATCTTCCTCCGATGAACCTGGTGCTTGTTGATTGGTCGTATGTTCAGACATGGCGCGGATTATAAAACGTCTTGAAAAGAAAATCCAGCCAAATCTCTCAGAAATATTAAACAAAATAGCTAGGTATGACCGTACCTAGCTATTTTGATCAAAAGGGACGAGTCCTGAACTCACACGTCGACGCGCTCTTCGCGCTTCTTTTCTGTGCTCGCGGGGACTTCTGTCGTGCTGGTCGCAGGCTTCTCTTCGCTGGCGATCTTCTTGGACTCGGTGTTGTTCTCTTCCTTCATCAGCTCGTCTTCAAACTGCTTGCGGGCTTTCTTGAACTCTCCCAGACCCTTGCCGAGGTTGCGCGCGATGTCTGGCAAATGCTTGGCTCCGAAAATCACAAGGCATACAATGATGAGAATCATCCAATGGGAGGGTGATCCCAAATTAGCTATAGCGTACATGCCTACACACTACAGGAAAGACTCCCGTAAATCAAGTAAAATGTACTCCCCCACCCCACGCTCTGCACAGGCTCATCTCCTTAGATCAGCTTACGCCCGAGCTGCTCGCCCTGCTCACGCAGCCACGCAGAAAAGGAATGAACGGGTGGTGCGCCCTGCCATCGCTCCTCCTCAGGCGCCAGACCATGAGTGTATGCAAGCTTACCCTCCATCAGAGATTGGATCTCCTCCTTTTCAAAGAGGCGCACGCCCCCCATGAGACGAGCGAGCATCTGAGATGACATTGAGGCGATCATGACGGGGATAGGTAGCACACAGCGGTAGCGCAAGCGCATGGCGGCGATGAGCCGCTCGGTCACGTCACGGAGACTCAGGCACTCTCGCCCCACAGCGGCGTAGGCATTCCAAGGCGCACCCGCGCCATCGACACGCGCCGCCTCGCTCATGACCATGTCGGCGAGATCGCGCACGTGGATGGGCTGTATCTCGGCGTGTCCATCGCCCATGAGCCCCGCAACGGGGCTATGACGCAGGCACCACGCCCAGTTGTTGATGAGAATACTCTCCTCGGCGCTATCGCCAAAGAGCATGGCAGGGCGCAGCACGGAGCAGGGAATGGCGAGCTCACGCAGGGCGCGCTCGACACGCCCCTTGCGCCGAAAGTAGGGCAAGTCGCTATCCTCGTCTGCATGCGCGACGCTCAGGTGGATGACACGCCCCACGCCCGCCTCCTTCGCCGCGGCAAAGAGATCGAGGCTATGCTGCTGCGCGATGGCGGTGGCGTCTTCGCCCTCCGTGGGACGTCGCCAGTAGGTATTGACGAGGACGTCGCATCCGCGCAGTGCCTGCTCGACGCGTCCTTGCTGCACGGGCTGCTCCCAGTCAAAGAGCGTGATGGGGATGGCGTGAGGGTTGGGCTTGCCCGCGGAGCGCACGCCCTCGAGGGCGTGGACGTCCCAGCCCTGCTCGCGGGCGAGCTCGGCGATGTAGCGTCCACTATAACTCAGGGCTCCTGTGATCATGATGCGTTTGTTCATACACCATGAGACACAGGAAGTGCTTGCGATGTTCCTAGCTTTTAGCCACGCTTGCAGACTTTGATAGAGAACACGCCGCCCCTACTACTCACGCACGAGCACCATGCAGCTGCGGGGCAGCAGGTAGAGGGAGAGCTCGGGATGCACGCCCTGGGTGAAATGCCTCAGCGAGAGGTCCTGTCGTCCCAGACCACCGTAGCGGACATCATCGGAGTCGAGGATCACGCGCCAGCTGCCTACCTCATTGGCGGGGAGCTTGTAGTCGGGGATCGCCTTCGTACCGCTCCAGTTGAAGACAAACATGAGCTCACCTCGCGTGAAGGCCATGACCTGATTGTCCTCATCGAGCTTCAGCGGACGTGCAGGAGGTCGCAGGAGCAGATGGTACTGGCGACTCAGCTCAATCATCGCGCGATCAAAGGCGGCGAGGAATCGGTAGCGCAGCTCGGGATGGTCTACGAGCGACCACTGGCGGCGGCAGTACTGGAAGGAGCCGCCATTGCCCTCGCGCGGGAAATCAATCCACTCGGGGTGTCCGAACTCATTGCCCATGAAGTTCAGCCACCCTTCCCCGCCCACGGCATGCGTGACGAGGCGTATCATCTTGTGCAGCGCGATGCCGCGCTCAATGACGAGGCTCTGAGACCCCTGCCCCATGTTCGTATACATCTCCGCATCCATGAGGCGGAAGGCAAGTGTCTTGTCTCCCACCAGTGCCTGATCATGGCTCTCGGCGTAGGCGATATTCGCCTCACCGTAGCGGCGGTTGGAAAGCGTGTACCACATATCTCCCATGCTCCACTCCTCGTCCTTGCGCTCCTTGATGAGCTTGATCCAGTAATCGGGGAGCCCCATGGAGAGGCGGAAGTCAAAGCCAATCCCCCCCTCGGCGACGGGGCGGCAGAGACCGGGCATGCCGCTCATGTCCTCGGCGACGACGAGCGCACCGGGCTTCACCTCCTGAATAAGGGTGGTGGCGAGCTGGAGGTAGGTGATGGCGTCGAGATTCACCTGCTCATTAAAGTAGCTATCCAAGCTGCAGAAAGGCTCATGCCCATGGTGAACATAGAGCATGCTGGTCACGCCATCGAAGCGGAATCCATCGAAGCGGAACTCCTCCAGCCACCATGCGAGATTCGCCAGCAGGTACTCGATGACCTCGGGGCGACCGTAGTTGAACAGGCAGCTATCCCAGTCGGGGTGCATGGCGTCACGCTGCCCCGCGTGGAAGTACTGACCGCCTGAGCCGTCAAAATTGTTCAGCCCTTCGGCCATATTCTTCACCGCATGCGAATGCACGACGTCGAGCAGCACGGCGAGTCCTGCGGCGTGCGCCTTGTCGATGAGGTACTTCAAATCATCAGGCGTGCCAAAGCGACTGCTGGGCGCGAAGAAGGAGGAGACGTGGTAGCCGAAGGAGCCGTAATAAGGGTGCTCCTGCACTGCCATGAGCTGGATACAGTTGTACCCCATCTGCACGATGCGCGGGATGGTGTAGTCGGCGAACTCGCGGTAGCTATGCAGGCGTGCTTCCTCGCCTGCCATGCCGACGTGCGCCTCATAGATGAGCGGCACCTTGATCTTGGCGGGGGTGAAGCGGCGCGTCTGCCAGACATAGGGGGTCTCAGGCTGCCAGACGCGACCTGTGAAGTCGAGCGTGTGCGGATCCTGCGTGGTGTAGCGTATCCATGCGGGGATGCGGTCATGTCGCTGATCGGCAGAGCCGATGATGTGCACCTTCACCGCCTGTCCGTGACTGAGTGCCTCGGCGGGGAGACGCAGCTCCCATATGCCGTTGTCGACGCGCTGCAGGGGGTGCGTCTCGCGATTCCATTGATTGAATTCCCCTATCAAAAAGAGTGCCTTCGCCCCAGGTGCCCACTCGCGGTACACCCATTGCTGTGTCTCGGCGTCTTGGTAGATGCCCATGCGGGTGTACACACGCGCCGCGTTGAGCAGCGAGCCATGCTGCTTGCGAATGAGCGCGAGCTGGCTATCATAGAGCTTCATACGCGCGCGTATCTCTTTCTCATAGGGTGCTAGCCACGAGTCTGCTAATATCAGTCCTAGTAATGGAGGTCTTCTCATGCTCTCTACTATAAAATATCTTCCAATGTAATACAAGACAATTGTGATACCGAAGACGAAATTGTTACACAATAGCAATTTTCCCTATCTTAGTTATCGGAGGGTAGCATCTCTCAGAGCACGGGCGCGATCAGGCGGCAGCAGCGTGCTCCCAGTTTCTCCACCAGAGAAGCCTGCTCCCATGTATCCCTATCCAGCTGCCTACTATGTGCCATATCATCGAGCAGCATCTCACTGACAGCCTGATTCATCGCGGGGTCACGCATGAGGCAATTGAGCTCGTAATTGAGATTGAGCGAGCGATTGTCGAGATTGCCCGAGCCGATGCAGGTGAGATCGTCGTCGCGTAGCAGCACCTTCTGATGCATGAATCCCGCCTCATAGCCCCAGAGCTGCACCCCGAGCAAGAGGAGCTCAGGGATGTAGTTGAGCATGGCGAGTCGCGAGACGATATTATTATCTCGATGAGGGATGATCAGCCGCACGTCGACACCACGCAGCACAGCGAGATGGAGTGCCTGCACGATGCAGTCACTGGGCACGAGGTAGGGGGTGGCGATCCAGAGGCGTTTCTTTGCCCCTGCGGCGATCATGAGCAGCGTGGTCTGCCATGCGTTGACATGGTGATCGGGACCGGACGGGATGCACATGGCCTGCTGCACGCCGGCGAGCTTCACCGCCGTGGGGAACTGACGGCAGATATCCTCAGCCGTGGCACGATACCAGTCCTGTGCAAAGCAGAGGTAGGCCTGCGCGACAGCGGGGCCCTCGACGCGGACAAAGGTATCGCGCCAGCTCTCATCGCTCGCCTTGCCAAAGTATTCGCGCCCGATGTTGAGCCCGCCCATCCACGCCTGATGCCCATCGACGATGACGAGCTTGCGGTGGTTGCGGTAGTTCATGCGCAAAAAGGAGCTCACCCAGAAGCGCTGGCCAAAGAAGGGGTAGATCTCCACCCCTGCCTTTCGCAGGCGGTAGGTGAAGCCAAAGGGCAGCTTGCGCGAGCCTATCTCGTCGTAGAGGACGCGCACTCGCACGCCCTCGCGCGCCTTGTGCATGAGGCACTCGGCGAGGATGTTGCCGACGAAATCATTCTTGATAATGAAGAACTCAAGCTCGATGGATCTCTCCGCCACCTCCATCGCACTGAGGATGCTCTGGTAGGTCTCGAGCCCGTTTTTGAGCAGTTCGAGCTTGTTGCCCGAGCAGGAGGTGATGGTGGTGAGCTTTGCAATGGAGATCTCGCTGATGCCCTGCTGGGCTTGGTAGCACTCCCAGTAGTCCTTGAGGTAGCGTGCGCTGGACTCGGGTAGCACCTGCTGAATGCGCCGCTTGATGCGCCCTGTCCCCAGTCCGAGATAGAAGACGATGCTGGGAAAGGGGAGCAGAACGAGCGACAGGCTCCACGCCAGCGCCCCCTGCGGCGAGCGGGCGTGATAGATCGCGTGGAGCGCCAGGAGTATGCCGATGGAGTAGCAGCAGATCAGGCAGATCTGTAGGAGGGTCGTCCAGGTCATGCGTGTTCGTAGTAGGGTGAGATGGGAGGTGCGCTTGTCTACGAAGTCAGCTCTGAGGTGGCAGTCCTAGGCGCGCGCTATCGCGAGCTGGTGGGCGTTTTCTTCGCAGAGCCTCTCTTGAGCGATAGCTTGTCGAGTTTGAGCTTCTCTTGAGCGGACTTGATGATATTCATGGGGGAGTTCGCCCCGATGCGCCAGCCTATCTTGTCTATCTTGCCCGTCAGCTCGATGGAGATGATGTGCTCGGAGATGCTGGTGATAGGCGAGAGCGCGAGGCTGAGGATGCTGCCTAGATCAGGCCACAATTTCATCTTGATGTCAAGCGTTTCTAAGTCCATGTAGCCCGTTAGAGGCACGCGCAGATTGCTCCCCGAGGCGACGAAATTGTCGGTAGAGAAGCGACCATTCTTGATGCGGAAGTCTGCGTGCGCGTCGCTCAAGCCGTAGTTGAGCAGCATATTGACGCCGGGGACCTTGTCGATCGTGGTGCCTATAATTTGTCCTGATTTTTTGAGACTATTGCCTATCGCATCGCAGATGGCGTAGGAGAGCTTGCTGATGGCTCCACGCTTCGCCTCCTCTGCCTCTTCTTTGAAGAACATGATGTAGGAGGGCAGGTTGTAGATGAGCTCAGAAATGGGGGCAAAGATGCCCAGCTCCATGAGCTGCCCCTGCCTCAGGTAGAGCTGTCCGTATCCGTCGATGTCCTTGATCTCCGTGCTAGGCGAGCGGAAGCGGAAGTCCGCGTAGCAGAGCGCAGGCGAGATCTCCGCGCCAAAGGTGCCTGCGATCTGCTTGAGATTCATATTCACTGCCTTCACATAGCCATCCAGACTGGTCTTCTTTCCTGAGATGCCGATGCGTAGGTTCAAGTCGAGCTGTCCCTGCCATGTGTAGCTGCGGAAGCGATCCAGCTGGACGTAGTCATCAGAGATCCTGACAAATCCGTGCAGACGCTCTAAGGGGATGCCGATGCCGGCAAAATTGTACTTCGCCAGATGGGGGCTGGAGACCTCGACCGTGCTGTACATAGAGCGTTTGCAATCTGAGTAGAAGGGGAAGAGACTGTCATTGATTTTCGCCTTGACCGGATGGGTGGTTTGGAGGTCGACGAGGATGCTATAAAGGGGGGCATAGAACATCCCCAAGGTGTAGGCTGGGTAGATCTCACCGCTGAGATCTTGGATGCGTACATAGCCCTCTTGTAGATCGAGAGTGACGCAGCCTACTTCTATCCTCGACTGCGCGACGCCGGGCTTCTGCTTCATGCGCGCGAACCAGGGTCTATTGTCCTTGTCGATGACGGCGTCCTCGATGAGGATGAGGAGTTTATCTGATAGAGCCTTGCCATTAGCATCCTTCGCCCCGTATCGTATATCAACCACAGTATGCGCCGAGAGCCTACTGAAGTAACCAAAGGGATCCGTCTGCAAAGAGGTGTCGACGCGCTCGCGTCCGTTCTCCTCGATGATCCCGCCGAGCGCATAGCCCGTGTCGGCTACGCTCAGGTCGGTCGTGGCGTAGACGCTCACGCCGTTTGCGTAGTTCACCATCGCGTCGATATTGCTCAGATTCAAGCGCGAGTTCGCATTGAGCTTGAAGTCACGCATGACGGCGTGCGCCTCAGCAAGGTTGATAATCGCATCGAGGTACTGCAAGCCTATGGTGTTGCTGCCTTTGATCTGCACATGGCTGGCGGTGTTCCCCTGCACGGTCACCTCGAGGCTGCCGCTTTGATGCTTGAGCACGAGGGGGGAGACGGTGTAGAGGAAGTCGCCCGCCGCGTTCACCTCCGCATTCAGACTGGCGGCGAGGGAGAGATCGAGAGCGGCGTTGCCTTTCATGCTGGGGATATCCACGGCCTTGCGCTGGATGCCGTCCGCTCGGATACTTAGTGATGCTGATTGGGGGGCAAAGTTCCAGTCCTTTGTCGTGAGATGCACGCGTCCGTCGCTGAGGATGAGGTCCTTGCTCAGGGCAATACCGTATTGATCATAGAACTTCTCCGGCAGCTCCTGCATGAGCTGCTTGGAGGAGAGGCGGCTGTTGATTTCACTGATTGTGAGGCTCTCCCAGTCCTCCCAATCGAGGTGCAATGAGGTGAGATGCCCGCCCTTCTTGTCCCATGTGAGTGTGACATCTCCCGTCAGGTCACGCTGGTCGCGCAGCTGTAGCGACACGGCGAGCCCCTCGGCGCGGCGCTTGAAGATATCCATCGCTCCTGTCTGAAGCTCCACGATGCCTGAGTTGATCAGCTCATCGGGCTTGGAGAGGGGGCGGATGTTGTTGATTTCACGGAGGTTGAGATTGATATTTTCTACTTGGACGCCAGGCACTTCCACCTTGCCGAGGTAGGTAAACAGTGAGCTCGAGCCGATGAGTAGCTCTTTGATGTCTTGCTCCTTGCCCCAGCGTATGTCCTTGGAGTGCAGCTCCGTTAGGAATTGGTCAGCGAGGTAGATAGCATCGCCGTCTTTGAGGGTGAGCTTGCCTGCCTTGAGCGAGATCTTGAGATGCTCGACGAGATCGGGGCGCGCGCCGTCGACGCCGTTGAGTCCCTCCAGCTTCACAGACACACTAGGCTGCTCTGCGTCGATGACGAGCTTATCCTGCGTGTAGCTCAGCTGCGGGAGTCCTACGCTGAGCTCGGCCTGCCTCAGGTTGGGGATGAAGTCGGTCAAGGGGCTCTCGCCAGGGCGGAAGCTCGGCGTGCTAATGTCGGTTTTGATCTTGAGATCGAGATGCCCTTTCAGATCCAGAGCCTCGGAGAACTGCGCGCTGAGCGTATCGGGGACGATGCTATTGATAATGCTACAGATGTCTTTCTCCAGCAGGTGGAGATCGAGGCTGAGCTGCCCCTTGCCGTCCTTCAGAAAGCCCTTGGCACGGATGCTGCCATCGGGGAGGGTGAGCTGCAGCTCATTGAGCGAAAAACTCCCGCTCTCATAATAGAAGGCGAGCTTGAGCTGCTCGATGTCCATACTGCGGAATTGGACATCCTGCTGCTCGATATGCCCACGGAGCAGCAAGTCGCTGGGCGCGTAGTCCTCATCCAGCTTGACGCTACCTTGCAATTGCAGGGTATTGGCCTCGCGTTGCATCAGGGCTGGGATATTGGCGAGGACGGCGACATCCTCTTCATTCATCACCTCGCGGACAAAGTAGATGAGCGGCAGGTTGCTATTGATATCAAAAGAGACGGCACCCTCTTTGAGATCGTACGCGCCTTGCACAATCAGCTTCCCCGCAGGGATCACGCTATGGGTCTCGAGGCGATTGATCGTGACGCGGTCTCCGGCATAGCTCACATCCAGCAGCGTGTTTTTCAGGCGGAAGTTCTCATGGCGTAGCGCGGGCAGCTGAGCGGTCAGATGGCAGGTGATTTCCTCCGCGACACGGACATTGATGCCGAGCTGCGGGATATCCTTGCTCCCCCACTGCTGGGTCGCGACCCAGCTCCGTATGTCGCGCATGATGTCGCCCAACGCCGCGAGCTCTGAGGCGAGGTCTATTTTCTCCGTGCTCTCGGGCTTTTCTTCTGTATCTGAGCTCGTCAATAGGCTCTGCAAGTATGTATCACTGATCGAGCCTTCGATGCGGATAGGTATCTGATCAAAGAGAAGCCGTCCCTCTGTCAGGCGAATGCTCCCCTCACTACTGTGATCAGCCATCAGATTGATCCCCGAGATGGAGAAATACTGCGCTGGCTGTGCTGTCTGCGCAGGCGTAGGCGTATCGAGGATGGGGATACGCAGCTCAGCGTCTCGTAGCTGGAGATGGTGAGGCTGGATCTCACCGACGAGCAGATCACGCACCTCGACGCCTAGATCGGCATAGGGGACGGAGATGAGCGGGGGGGTGTCCTTTTTATCTGATTCGTACAGCTTGACCTGGTGGAGCTTGAGGCCAAATCCGCGAGTGAACTCCAAGGTGGCCTTGTCCACGCTCAGATAGATGCCCTCCTCGGCTGCGATCGTCTCTATCTCGCGCAGCAAGGGCTTGGGGAATCCAACCAAGCCCAACCAAGCGAGCACGAGGATGAGCAAGATCAGGACAATGAGGCACAGGGTGGGGATGAGAAGCCCGATGCGCTTGAGGGTGATTTTTCTCGCCATAGATAGTAGTTGATAAAAAATGACACTTGTTATACGCAAGCCAAATTAGCATACGATGAGCATTGTGTTGAACAGTGTTATAATGAATGCTTGGCGAGAGTCAAGCAAAAAAAGCCACAGACTCAACATCAACACGTGTAAAGCGTGATTCACGCGAAAGGGAGAACGCGCCGCTCAAGGGGGCTTCTAAACTCTCGTCATTCTAAAGGGGGGTTCTAAATTCTCGTCATTCTAAATAAGAAAATTCAGAAAATCGCTTCACGAGGCA
>CAYJID010000014.1:0-19908 GCA_964370135.1 uncultured Akkermansia sp.
TCATGCCCCAAGTCCCCATCCTCATGCCCCAGCTCGGCGAGTCCATCACCGAGGCCACCATCATGAGTCTCCTCATCAACGTGGGAGATACCGTCACGGTCGACCAAGATATCATCGAGGTCGAGACCAACAAGGCGGTCATGTCTGTCACAGCCCTCTGTAGCGGCACCATTGCGGAGTTCTCCGCGGCAGAGGGAGAGACGCTGCCTGTCGGCACAGTGCTCGGCTACATCGAGGCCACAGAGGAGGAAATCGAGCTCCAAGGCCTCCACCAGATGGTGCAGCAGACCTCCTCGGACGTCGACCAGCCCCCGCATATCGCCGCCATGCCCGCCTCAGCGGCAGCCAGCAGCGATGACGGCGCGCACTTCCGCACCGAGGGTGAGTTCCGTGAGAACTTCGCCTCGCGACAGAGCAACGTGGCGGGCGGTCTCCCCGTCCCCATGCCCGTGCGCTCGGCAAGCTACCTCTCACCGCGCATCAAGGCGCGCATGGACGAGCTGGGCATCACCGAGGCTGATCTTGCCTACATCACGGGTACAGGTGTCGGTGGGCGCATCACGATTGAAGACTTTGAGCAATTCATGAACTATGTGGATGGCTGGCCCTCGCTGAATGCCTCGCCCATGCGCCGCAGCGTGGCCAACAGCATGCAGCGTACGTGGCGCCGCCCCATCGCGAGTGCGAGTCGCCCCATCTTCATGGCTCCTATCATCTTGCACCGCAAGCGCCAACAACCGGAGAAGAAGCCGGGCATCACGCTCTACTTCGTCCGCGCCCTCGCGCTCGCCCTCGCCGAGTCGCCCCAGTGTGCGGGCTACATGGTGGGCGGACGCATCCTCACACCCAAGCGCATCGACATCGGCATCGCCGTGCAGGTGGATGACGGTGTGATGGTGCCCGTCATGCGCGGTGCCAATGAGTACACGATGGAGGAGCTGGTCGAGGAGTACAACAAACTCGTCGCACAAGCCCGCGCGCGTCGCCTCAACCCCGAGTATCAGGGAGGCGGCATCGCCACGGTGACGAATTTCGGCGGCTTTGGACTGACGAACGCCTCCCCCATGCCGCTGCCCAGCGAGAGCCTCATCCTCGGTGTGGGCTCCGTGGTGAAAGAGCCCGTCTGGAGCGACGAGGTGGAGTGCTTCATCCCTGTGGAGAAGGCGAATATCGTCGCCTCCTTTGACCACCGCGTCGTCGACGGCGGTGACATTGGTCGCCTGATGCAGCGCATCGCCTACTTCCTCGAGCACCCCGATGTCCTCTAATCAGCAAGATCGTCATCTCGATGCCTCCCTGCCCCCACTGGGCATCCTCGCGGGGGCAGGCGAGTACCCGCGCCTCCTCGCCGAGGGCGCGCGCCGCGCGGGACGACGCATCGTGGGCATAGGCTTCCGCGGAGCGGAGGAGCCCGCCTTCATCGCGCTCTGCGATCACTACACGAGCTTTCGCGTCGGTGCTATTGAAGGACCTGCCGTTTTTTTTAAGCAACATGGGGTGAAGGAGTGCGTCCTCACGGGACAGATCAAGCCCTCCTGCATCTACACGCTCTGGCCTGATGCAACAGCGCGTCGCCTCCTCGCTGAGCTCGACAGGCGCAACGCGCACACCATCTTTGGTGCTATCTGCCGCTTCATCGAGAGCCACGGCATACGCCCGCTGCCCTCCACGATCTACATGGAGGAGTCCATGCCCCCTGAGGGACACATTGCGGGACCTGCACCCAGTGAAGAGATGCTCGCGCTCGCGCGGCGCGGTCTAGCGCACGCCAGCACCATCGCGGATCTCGACATCGGGCAGAGCCTCGTCATGCAGGACGCGCATGTGCTCTGCGTCGAGGGCTACAAAGGGACGAATGAATGCATCGCGCAGTCCGCACACAGCGAGTTCGCCGGTGAGAAAATCCTCTGCAAGATCACGAAGCACGGGCACGACATGCGCTTTGACGTCCCCTGCATCGGCATCGGCACCGTACGCCACTGCCTGCGCGCGGGCATACGCCACATCGTGATTGAAGCCGAGCGCACCATCATGCTCCAGCGCGAGGAGGTGCTCGCCTTCTGCCAGCGCGAGGGCATCAGCCTCTTTGCACTCCCACGCCCTATAGGTGAGCAGATCCACGCCCACGCGGCCAAGGGAGAGGACGACGCCTCTCACGCACGCTACCTCGCGCAGCAACTCCAAGCCCACGGCATCGGCACGAGCGCCGCTGTCTGCGACGGTGTCGTCATCGCGGTCGAGGATCATCAGGGACTGACCAAATGCATCAAGCGCGCCGCCGCCTACATGCGCCGTCTGCGCTGGGCGCGCCTCATCAATACACTACTCCACTACCTCCTCGGTTACAAAAAAAGCCAGCGAGCCGCCCCCCTCGTCCTCGCCAGCACACGCCCTCTCGACGCGCAGGAACAAAAGCTCCTGCGCCGCTACGGCATCAAGTGGATGCACTAGCAGGCGCCTTCTTCTTGAGTTTCCCCAAAAGAAGGAAGCTTAGAATATCGGAGAGCTCAATAAACTTTGAAAAAAGAATGCAGACATAACAGACGATCAATGAGGCCACCCCATATGTGACTTGTACGAATGTCGCATTCATTCCCTCAAGTAGCAAATTGAGCTCACGAGACTCAAAGAGACCTGATGCGATATAAATAATCAAGGTGTATTGCCCAATGAACCGCAATTGCCCTTTGATGAGCGCACCCTGCTTCCACTGTAGAAACAGACGCATCAGCACGACAGCAGCGCATACTCCGCAAAACACTTTGCTATACTGATGATAAGGAAAATTATCCATTAGAAAAGTAAATCCAAAAAGATAAACCAGAGCGACGGCTATGATATATCTATTTTCCGCTGCCATCTGGTACACCTTCTTGTAATGGACTAAGAAAACACCAAAGAAAAACGGAATTAAATATTTATAAGCAGATGTTAACCATTGTAAAGCATCATTAGCTTCAGCTGCTGTTCTACCAAACAGCTTATGTAGCAAGACCGCGATGGCAAAAATCCCCCCTAGTGCAAGGCATTGGAAGACAGGCTGCTTGAGCAGCTTTGTAGCTACATAAAAAATACAGTAATAGATTTGTAGTAACAATAAAGCAGGCAAAAACCATAAATTCACATCTCCTGTCACAAAGGACATCCACTGAGCCTCGAATGAATATGCTGAAATCTGCTGCATATCAGCAAAAAACAATGGACGCAAAAAAGACCAACACAGATAGGGAATAAAAATGGTAATAAAACGCAGCTTCAAAAATTGCCATATATCCCCCTTCGACATCAAGCTCACTGCTGCAGTGATGCCCGCCAATACAAAAAAGAGCGGCATATGAAAGGCGTAAATCGAGCTAAAAGCCCATCCCACAGCATCTACTCCCGTATGGGGGACATAAGAATGTCCCAGTACAACGAGAAAAATACTTAAACCCTTGAGATAATCCACCCAAGGGATACGGTTTGATTCATTGAGTAAGTGCTGCATAATATAGGTGCCCACTCTATCATAAGCAATAAATCGCGTCAAGCGCGGGCTGACATTACTCCACCGTCAGCCTCGGGTAGCGAGTCGCGAGGAGCTTGAGCATGACGCGCTCGCGGCACTCCGTGAGCTCAGGGGATATCCAGCCCATTAAAAAGGAGGAAGAATACAAGGTGGCATCAGGCTGCCCCTCGCGTTGCAAGAGCAACTCGCAGCGCAGCAGCAGCCACTGACCTCGCGTCGCGCGCCACACGAGCGCTCCCGCGTCGGGAATAGCCATCTGCTCAGCTCCCCACGTGCAGCACAAGAGCTGCCAACGGCGGCACAGCTCACCCTCACGCAAGTCATAGACCTGCATCACCAAGAGCTGAAATCCTACATATCCAAAGAAGCCGAGGTAGATCAGGAAAGCAATAGCCGTAAAAAGTACCTCTGCGCTCACGGGTAAACCGAGCCATTGCTGCCAAGATGCTGCAAAACTTGATCCTATCAGCGTCCACAGATTGATTACGCAGATTGCCACCCACAAAAAACCATAAGCCCACGCCTGCTCCGCATGAGACACATAGAGAGGTCTCGCGCTGGCAGCCCTCATCACACGCTGATCCACCCTGCCTTGCTCAGCTAGAGCCAAGGAAATGCGCTGCAGCAGGGCGCGGCGACGGCGCATGCGCTTCGGTGAGAACAAGGAGATCCCGCGACGCCATCTCACCGCGGACAAGCGAGAGATGCGAGCGGGCTCACGCTCAAGTTGAGAGGCATCTAGCCCCTCCACGGTAGACAAGAGCCCCTGCTCTCGGAGCAGACGCAGAAAGGCGAGCGCATCGGCGCGTCTCGTTGCCTCGTAGAGATACGTCGGCTCTGAGGTCGAGCTCAGCTGGGAGACTCCATAGACGGGGCGTCGCTTGCTTCCCATCAATATCTGCTCCCAAGCGGGCAATGTCGAGCGCAGCAGAGCGATGCCCCATGCCCCCGAATAGCGCGCTAGCACGGTCTGCGTCCCCTCGTCAACAGAAAGCTCTCGCGCTCCCCAACGCCACCAAAGAAGGCGATGGTAGATCACGAAACCTCCCTCGCATCGCGCGTAGCAACGCTGGGCAAAGAGGAAGTAAAGAAGCGCGACGATTCCAGCGACGATAGACAGTAAAGATACAGCAACAGAAAATACATCATACATCACTCCCCATGCGCTCCGCTCGACCATGGGATCGCTATGGCGAAGAAGCACGAACAGCGTGGGCAAGAGTAGAGCGCAGACAATCAAAATGCTAGCAAGTGCTATAACATTCGTACTCCTACGTTGGTAATGAGCAAAAAAGGGAGAGCATTGTTTCATTAAAGAAAAGTTATCACAGAGAACTCTCTCTTACAAGTAAAAACCGCCGCTCTCACGATGAGAGCGGCGGGCTTAATAAAAGAAAATATTCTCTTAGGCGTCTGCGCTGCTGAAGTCAGCCTTGCGCATATCGCCATGCTCGCAGAAGGCGGTGTGCATGGCAAATGCCTTCTTGAGGCAATGCTGCGTGTGACCGACGGGGGTGAGGGCGAGGTACTGGCGCAGGCTCTCGCGGTACTCGGGGTCAGCGCAGTTCTCAATGATGGCCTCCGCACGCTCGCGGGGAGAGAGGCCACGGAGATCGGCGACGCCGTGCTCAGTGACGATGACGTCCACGTCATGCTCCGTGTGGTCGGTGTGCGAGACCATGGGAACAATGGCAGAGATCGCGCCCTTCTTGGCCACGGAGGGGCAGGAGAAGATGGTGAGCGCGCCACTGCGGGCGAAGTCTCCCGAGCCACCCAGACCATTCATCATGGTGGTGCCGTAGAAGTGGGTGGAGTTCACATTGCCAAAGAGGTCGACCTCGATGGCAGTGTTCATGCAGATGAGGCCGAGGCGGCGGGAGATTTCAGGATTATTGGACACTTCCTGAGGGCGCAGCACGATCTTGTCCTTGTAGAGGCCAAAGTTCTCGTACATCTCGGCGAGCTGTCCATCGGAGACGGTCAGCGAGCAGCCAGAGGCAAAGGCGCAGCGGCCCGTTTTCATGAGGCTGATGACGGAGTCTTGGATCACCTCCGTGTACATGCTGATCGCAGGGATGGTCTCGGAGCGACCGAGGGCGGCGAGCACGGCATTGGCGATATTGCCCACGCCACTCTGGATGGGCAGGAAGCCCTCGGGGATGCGGCCTTCGGCGTATTCATTCTCAAGGAAGGCGACGACATTGTCACCGATCTTGTCCGTGAGCTCATTGCCGTCCTTGAAGGGGGCGATGTGGTCGGGCTGGTGGGACTCGATGACGCCGACGATCTTGTTGGGGTCTACCTTGAGTGTCTTTGTCCCGATGCGGTCGCTGGGGGTGTAGACGTCGTATGCCTTGCGATGAGGGGGCTCGAGGGGCATGTAGATGTCGTGCATCTCGGCGAGCTCGGGGTTGTGATAGGTATTGAGCTCGATGATGATGCGCTCGGCGACGGCGCAGAAGGTGGGGCTGTTGCCACCGCCCGTGGTGAGTGTGATCTCGCCATCCTTGGTGATGGCGGCTGCCTCGATGACGGCGGTGCGGGGGGCGCGCAGGTAGCCGTAGCGCACGTGCTGGGGCATGAGAGAGAGATGGATGTCGCTGTAGTCACAGTCGCGGCTGTTGATACGACCACGCAGAGCGGAGTCACTCTGGTAGGGGTAGCGATGACCGATGGCGTTCGCCTCGGCGAGGACGCCGTCTGCAAGCCCACTCGTGGAGGCTCCCGTGTAGACGTCTACCTTGAAGGGACGCCCTGCGGCGTGCTCGGCCTTCGCCTTCTCGGCGATGGCTCCAGGGAGGACTTTGGGAGAACCAGCAGCGGTGAAGCCGCTAAATCCGAGACATTCGCCGTCTTCGATGAGAGCGGCTGCTTCTTGTGGGGTCAGTTTTTTGAATTCCATAACTACTGTATGCGCGTGGGCTAGAGCATTCTACCTGCTCAGTTAGACGATGTCAAGCCACACGATACAATAATATTTACTCTGCCAGACAGCCGCGCAACGGCATGCCTGCTCTTATTGGCTATGAAAGTATCACGACAATGAGAGCCCCCACTCCATCGCTGGAATGAGGGCTCAAGCAGTATGAATAAACTAAGCTTACTATCGGGAGGGAAAAATTATTTGGCCAGCGTCTGGAGGACATAGAGGACACCTGGGGTGCTGCTTTCCTCACCCTTGAGGAGCAGGGAGGCGGCCTGTGTCGTGATGCTGGAGTCGAGGCTGTCGCTCGTGGGGAAGAAGCTCTTCACCGCAGAGGCCTGTGTGTCGGAGAGCTGACCTTCGACGAGGCTCCATGCTTGGTTGGCCTTCTGGTAGTTCTCAGCGGCGGTCTTGAGCTGCTCGAGGCTCGATGCGCTGGTTGTTTCACCTGAGTTCAGAGAACTGAGCTGGGAGAGCAGAGTCTGCTGGGAGGTGAACTTGCTGGCAAGCGCGTCTTTCGCCTGTGTCTGGAGGGCAGTTAGGACGATGGAGTCGCTCCCTGCTGCACCGACGAGCGCGCTACCGACGGCGGAAGCTGTCGTAGAATCAGCACTGCCAAGGAGAGCACCTGCGGCGGCACCAGTGACGGCACCGGTGACGGCAGTCGTGGCGGCTTCTTTCTTCTCCTCAATCGTGGCTGTCACGGCGTTCTTCTTCTCCGTGACGGTGGCGGTGACGGCCGCTTTCTTTTCAGCGACTTTGGCCTTGGCTGTTTCTTTCGCCTTGGTGGGCGCGGCTTTGATAGTCTCTTTTGCGGTTTTCGCCTTTGCTACTTGAGTGGCTACTTTGGTACTAACGGCAGCTTTGCCTTTTTCTTTGAGAGACGAGAGGCTGGGCAGTTGGCTTGCGTTGACGCCAAGCGTGAGGGCGATGGATATAAGGGCGATTTTCATAATGTATCTTTCCTCTGTGGAGGTTTCCGATACTAATACAAAGATCTCTTCTTGACAAGATTTATTTTCGTCATTCCATTCAGCTTAAATACTGGAAATCATTCGTGAGCGGAAATTTTACACCCCTCCGCTTCTAGCTATCGTGGGCGCGCCTACTCAACGCTTCCAGTCGACGGGGATCTCCGTGACCTCCCCGCTCTTGTTCTCATAGAGAACATAGCCATGCTCGACGCCGTAGTAGTAGACCTCCATGGTAACTTTCACATCGTAGCAGCAGTAGGTGGCGATGTCCATGAGCTTCTCAATATCGCCCTCAGCCTCGTAGGCTGCCCACCACTTGAGCGCGTCGGTGCCCTTCGCCGTCTTGCTCAGCCCGCCGAGGCTGGGCGTGGCGATGGCATCCAGCGCGAGGCGGTGACCGAGCTTGCTGCTCAGATCAAGACAGATGTCGAGGTTGTTGGTCATATCGGCGATGTTCCAGAAACTGAAGGGCTGGATAACTTCATAATCAAAGCCGATATGATTGTAGCCGACGACGAGATCCGCCGCCTTCATCTCTTGGATGAGCGCATCTACCTCATCCTCGGTGTAGATGCGGTAGGCACGATCGCGTGTCGAGTAGGTGACAGCGACAGAGACTCCCATGAGCCCAGCCTTGTCCCAGCCGCCTACCTGAGCGGCGGAGCGGCGTGTTTCGAGGTCAAAAAAAACGATATTCATAGATCAGATCTCGAGATGGTGACGGCGTAGTCCCTCGTAGAGCATGATGGCGACTGCCGTCGAGAGGTTGAGGCTGCGCGATTGGTCACCAGGCATGGGGATGCGTAGAGCCGTGTCGCGGTGCTGCTGTATCCATGACTCGGGCAGCCCGCGTGATTCTGCGCCAAAGACGAAGTAGTCACCTGGTGTTATCTTGAGATCCTCATCCCAAATGCAGCGATCCGACTTCGTCGAGAGGTACCAGAAGCGCGCCTCGGGCGCGGCGGCTCGAGTGAGCTCGTCGAGTGAGTCCCAGAGCTTGAGGTCCACATGCTGCCAGTAGTCGAGTCCCGTGCGGCGTATATGCTTCTCATCGAGGCTAAAGCCTAGAGGGCGGATGAGATGTAGCTTCGTACCTGTCGAGACGGCGAGGCGTCCCGCCGCACCTGTGTTGTGCGGGATTTCGGGGTGATGGAGGACGATGTTGAACATGAGGAGATAGGGACTTCTGGAGAGGAGCTGCGCGCCCTCCTCTTACTTCGCCCCGCGGCGCAGGAGGACGGCGGGGATGGTGCGCAGGAAGAGGCTGGCGTCGAGCCAGAGCGACCAATTGTCGATGTAGCGGAGGTCCTGGCGTATCATCTGGTCAAAGTCGGGGTTGCTGCTCCTGTCCTCGACCTGCCAGTAGCAGGTGAGGCCGGGCTTCACACAGAGGCGGCGGCGGTCGGAGATATTGGGGAATTCTTCCGTCTCATACGTAGGCAGAGGACGGGGGCCCACGATGCTCATATCACCGAGCAGCACATTGATGAGCTGGGGCAGCTCGTCGATGGATGACTTGCGCAGGAAGTTGCCAAAGGGGATGATGCGGGGGTCATTCGTGAGCTTGAAGATGGGGCCTTCCATCTCGTTGCCGTATTGCTTCTTGATCTCGTCGAGTCGCTGATCGGCATCGCTGTACATGGAGCGGAATTTCCACATCTTGAAGGGGACACCGTAGCGCCCTGTGCGCTCCTGCGTGTAGAAGATAGGTCCCTTGCGATCGGAGATCTTGATACCGATGGCCGCGATGAGCCACAGAGGCAGCGTGGCGAGCAGCACGAGGGCGGCGAGGATCTTGTCAAGGGTGATTTTGACGAGATAGTTCCAGCTGAGCTTGGGCGTGGAGCTGATGACGAGGAGTCGCTGATGGTCGATGTCGACGATGCTGCTGCGGGTGAAGGGGGTCTGCGGGTTGAGGTCGGGGATGTAGATGTCGATGCCTTGGAGCTCGCAGAGCGAGATGATGTCGGTGTGATCGACGTAGGAGCGGCGCTCACCGAAGAGCAGCACGAGATGGGGATGCTGCTCGCAGATGATTTTTTGGATATCTTCTATGGAGGTCTCTTCCACAGAGAGCATGCCGAGGCGCACGTAGGCCTGTCTCCACTGGAGGGGGAAGCTCATCCAGCGCTCTTCGAGTCCCTCTTTGGGGCCGATGACGAGGATGCGGTTCTTGAACCCCTGCCCGAGGCAGGTATGGAGCTGAAGCCAGCGGAAGATGTAGTAGCGCAGGTAGAGCAAGACAGGCACGCCTACCATATTTGTCATCAGCGTATGATTAAAGATCGTCGCATGTGCCTGCCTGCTCTGGTAGAAGGCGACAAAGCAGAGGCAGATCACTGTAAAGAGAAATACCTGCCCGAGGGCGCGCTGGGGGCGCTGGAGGTTGTTCTTGCTATAGAAGCCGAGACGAGACAGCAGGATGGGGCAGCTGACGAGCGCGATGCCGACGATGAGTGGTAGGGCGGTAAAGAGATTGAGGTCGACGACGGGTTGCCATCCGAGCAGAGGTCCCACGATATTGGCAATCTGCGGGGAGTAATAGGAAAAGCAAAGGATCAAGGCAAAATCAAGCATCGGGCAGAGCCGTGCGATAATAGGGCTTTGTTGAGTAGTCATGACTAGGGTGTATGTGTAAGGGGGTGTAGCTAGACGGGGGGGGGGGCGAAGGATGTGGGGGCGTTTTTATACGAGGCTCATGATGCGTGCTTGGTCGAGGTCAGCGGGGCAGATGCGCACGTGAACATGGGCTTGGGGCTCGATGAGCTCACTGAGGTGGCGCTCATTTTTCTGTAGAAAGGCAACCGTCTCCTTGCCATTGGGGAGCTCGGCGCGAAAGGCTAGATCGGCAATGCGCTCAATGATGCAACAGCGCGTATAGATGTAGTGGGCGGGATAGTAGCTTTTGGGGGACATGTGAGAAGATGGGATTGAGGCTTAGAGGAAGAGCTGAAGTCCGTCTTCAACGAGTTGGCGTGAGCCCTCGATGCCCTGATCAATGAGGGTAGGCGAGGTGCTCTCCTCGTCGCTCTGATCGGTGGACGGCACTTCTTTTTCGCCGCGAGGGAGGACGGACTTCACACCACTGTTGAAGATATTGAGCAGGTTGCTTCCTGTGTTTGTCAGTTGCTTCTCGAGGACTGTCTTGAGTCGTGCGCTGAGGTCCTCGCGGGGAGCGTCTGTGGTGCCGCTGAGATTCACCTTGACCCAGCAGTGGCCATCCTCGTCCTCTTCACTAAAGATTTGCTGCTTGATGAGGAGCTGGAAGAGGGGGATGGAGCGATGGATGGCACTGGGTAGCGCGATGTCGAGCGTGCCGCTGAGGGCGCGATTCTGCTTGATGAGGATGTAGCCCTTGATGAGGATCTTGTTCTGCGCGTGGATGACGATATCATCAATGAGCCATGCCTTGCTGATGCCGAGTGTCTGGGAGGTGTAGGGGTAGCGTATGTTCGCACTGGCTTGATTGAAACCGATGCTGCGGTAGGGGTAGCTGTTGCCTATCTTGAGCTCGCTGATGAAGGGGAGTGCCTCGGCGCGAGCGTGGAGGAGATTGATGCTGCCTGTGAGTAGCTCGAGTCTCTCCTTCTTGCCACGTAGCTCAATGGAGGCATCGAGCTCGCCGGTGATGCGCTTTTTCCAGTCGTTGTCGAGGAGCTTGGCGATGGGAGCCTTTCTCGCACGCAGACGGGTGAGCCAGTCGCCTGACTTGATCTTGTAGAGACCGCGCAGCTGCATATTGCCAGGTGCGAGGGAGAGCGAGGTGCTCTCGAGGCGGATGCTCTCGGGGCTGATGAGAATCTTGCCCGCGTCGAGCTGGGCGCGCTCTAGCCAGAAGAAGGGCGTCTCTATCGTGCCCCCTTTGAAGAGGAGCTCCCAATTCTTGTTCTTGCTGTCGGTAGGGCGTGCCTGAATATGGTAGCCGTGGTAGCGGTACGCTTCACTATTGATGATGAGCTTCGTACTCGTATTGCTGCTGGTGAAGGCGTCTATCTGCCACTTGTTGGGCATGAAGCTTGAGCTCTCTCTGCCCGCCTTGGGGAGCATCCCCTTCCACTGGAGGGTATCGAGGTTGAGCGTGAGGTCGAGGTCCTTGATGCTAGCTTCTTCGACATGGATGAGGCGGTTGAAGAGGGCGAAGCGATTGAGGTCAAGCTGGAGCATCTCCAGCGAGAGCTTCTGCTGCTCGTCTTTGGATTGGAGGACGAACTCAGGCAGCGCGAGGGTGGAGCCATCAATCTGGAGGTTCTTGTTGATGTCCACTTGCAGGTGCGGGCTGGTGCTGTTGATGCTGCTCACCGAATCACGGCGGAAGCTATCGCCCTCGAGGTAGCTGCTCACTATCATGTAGGCGATGCAGCAGAGCAGGAGCAGCCCCGCAAATCCGAGGATGAGGAGGATCATCCAGCGTGATTGGAGTATGCTTTTGCCCTTTTTGGAGGATTTCAGTTTGTGTCTGCTCGTTCTCGTTGCCATTTCTTCTCGGGAACTCTAGCATAATGAATCCTCTAAGCCAAGCCTGTTTTTCTACATAATTGCCCTCTTTTTCCCTTTGGTAATAATTGCATTCGCAAGCATACCGTGAGAAAAAGCTTCTGCCAATGTGCGTGCAGCGTCGGCTGAATGAGAGTGATGATCGTGGAGAGGTGTCTCACGAATATTTCCACTCTCACTCGGAGGACTCGTGCGATACATCTCCAGACAGCGTAGACCGCTGGGCTCTTCTAGCCCGCGGTGATTCAGGAGGTTATTGAGGGTGCGCACGTGAAACCAGCTCTTGATCAATAGATTTCGCAGCTGATTGATCCCGCGCCATAGGTCGGGCGTGCGAGGAACGACTCGTACAGAGGCGATTCCGCGTCTCGCGAGGCTCTCCACATAGGAGTGCCCATGGGGGTCGCGGTGAGCTGCGTCATGCGGGAGGAAGTGCTGCTCTATGCTCCCAAAGCGCTGCTCCCACTGGGTGACGTGGGAGACGAAATGATCCAGTCCCTGCTGATTGATCGCGTAGTGATCGAGCCAATAAATTTCTCCTCCGATGACCTGCACGAGCCAGAGAGCGGTGTGGTCGCTGAGCCCGAGATCCCAGGAGCAATAGAGAGGTGAGTCTGCCTGATAGGCGAAATCTACCCCTATGCGCCCCTGCTCGCGCAGCTGCGAGAGCTGACGGCCGTAGATGGAGCCCTCATGCCCTGTGGCAAAGGCCTCATCGGGGGTCGAGGGGTACTCCTGCTGCATGGAGCCGCCCAGTGTATGCTCCATGCGGGCGTACCAGAGCTTTTGCTGGGGCGAGAGCTCGATATGCTCGTCTTCTTGCAATGTATGGTAGTAGCGCGCCAGTCGGTCGGACCAGCGCGGCGTGCCAGCCAGCTGGTATTCCTCATGGTCAAACCAGCTGAGGAAGAAGAAGGCAAAGTCTAGCTCACTGAGCTGCTCCTTGCCCCTATTCTCCATCGCCTGTCGCATCAGCTCATAGTTCACCCCAAAGCGTCCGCCCTCATGCGTGCTTTCCAAAAAGATACTGCCCGTCTGCGGCACCGTGTTGATGCCGCCCGTGCGTATCTCCTTTGCCCTCCATGGACTATGGACGGAGGTATGGGCGAGCTCGGAGATATGCAGCATCTGCATCGTACCACCGCGTAGGGTGGTGCCGATGCGGATGTCGCTGCCATTGCGAAAGCTCAGACGTGAGCGTGTGTCGCTCAGTGGGCTATGCTTGCCCGATCGCAGCTGACCGCTGCCCTGCTTGATGAGTCTGCCGAGCTGGGCGAGGGCGCGCTCCTCGAGGCTGGCGCAGGGGGGCTCGTAGTCGAGATGCTCCCAGGCGAAGCGTATCTTGCCCAGCTTCTGCTCGGCGTCGGGCAGCGTCTTGTCGATGATGCCCGCGTGGTAGTTGGGCTGAAAGAGGCAGCGATCGAGCATGAGCAGGCTCACGAAGGTGGAGATGCCCAGCTGGCGCGCCTTGAGGATGGCGTTGCGGGTGTGCATGCCACGGTAGACGCGCTGCTGCGCCTGATTGGGGGTGAAGCGCTGCATGTGGCCCGCCTTGTTCTCTATCCAGTAGAGGTGATGCAGGCGCCAGAGCTGGTCATTGAGGCGGCCATGGAGGGGGGAGGGGCTGGTCATAGGCGCTTAGTTTTTTTCTTCCTCTGACTTTTTTTGAGCTTCTTTCAGGAGTCTTTCCCAATTGTCAATCAGGTGATTGTGATCCTTGTACTTCTCTTTGAGTTTACGATTGTCCTTTTCGTTGACATATTGGGGATCTTTTGCCTCGATGATCCCACGGGCAATCGCCTCGCGACGCTGCTTCATGGAGTCGGTGAACTGGCGCTCCATGAGGTCCATAATGTCGATGCGTAGGTGCCTCACTCCATTGTCCTTGCTCTCGATGTGGTGGAGGAGTTTTTTGAGATTGGTATAGGCGGGTCGCTTCTGCTTGCCGTACTGGATCTGGGCGAGGTTGTAGCAGATATTGAGCAGGGTGAGCTGCCCTGGGGTGAGCTGCTCAAAGCTCTTTTTTGACAGGTCGTAGCCTAGCCCCGTGTCCTCGTAGAGGGAGACGAGTAGATCCTCGACATCGACCTCACCGCGACGCAATCGACGCGAGAAATCCTCCGACTCAATCTCATTATAGAGACGTTGGATATGGTACTGCGCTGTGCCACGGAGCGCCAAGGCGTGGGTATTCGCACTGTAGCCTCGTGCCTCGCGGTACTCGTAGTAATTGAGGTTCGTATAGAAGTCATCCGCCTCCTTGGGGTTAAAGACACGCCCCCTATCCCCAGAATAGACTCCATTGCGCACCTGTACCACATAGGGAGAGCGCATGGTGGGGCTGCTCTGGCGGCTGCTGCCTGGCATGAGGCGCAGCGTGTGACCGGGGAAGTGATCGTTGCGATAGATGCTCGCGTGCTGCAGTGAGCGCATGTCGATGCTCTCATCAAGGGGCTCGAAGGTGAGTCCCAGATATTTGTACTTCTCACCGCCACTCATCTGGATGCGGTCTTGGATTTCCTTGATATAGGGCAGCATGGAGGTGAGAGGCCGCTGCTCCTTCCAATGCTCTCCGAGGCCATTTGGCTTTGCCGCACCGTAGCCGTAGCGTTGACCTTTCCACCAGATGCCCTGCTCATTGTGGACTGGGGCGTGGGAGTTGAGCAGGCGCAGGTCGTGCAGCAGCCGGAGGGAGGGCAGCACGCGCGCGTCCTGCAGCATCCGTCTGGGGAGCTTGACCTCTCCGCTGTAGCGGTAGCCGTCATTCGCCCTATAGGGGATTTGCCACCCTATAGGACGGGTATGGGTGATATCGAGCAGTGGGGGCGCATGCGAGCCATCGACGAGCTCGAGGCTGATAAAGCGCTCATTGGAGTTGGGCGCGAGGCTGATGTTGTGCAGCTCGGGGTACTGCTGTAGGACATCGTCGAGGGTGCCCAGAGCCCGCCCGAGGTGCTCGGGTGAGGCGTAGATCTCCATGCGGTCCTCAAACATATGGTAGCTATCGACGAGCTGTCTGTGCAGGGCAACCTGTCGGCGGGGGCTCACGCGCTGCCACTTCTCTGCGGGCTTGGTGAGCAGCTGCCAGAGCTCGTCGTTCTGGGAGTAGTTGATATTATCCCCGCCATAGTAATGACTCCATGAGCGCTCGGCGTTTTCGGCCTTGTCGAGCCCGAGTGAGGAGGTGATAAACGGCATGAGCGGGCTTTTCTCGATCTGGCGGCGCATCTTGCGTAGCTTGGTAAAGAGCCCGATGCGCTGCTGGATCTTCGTGGCGGCTTGGCGATTGCTCCATTGGAGCAGGTTGACACGGCTGCCTCCGAGCTTGATATGCTGGCCTTGGTTGATGCTATCTTCGGCTGGGGCCAGCGGGATGAGGCGCAGCCATGTCTTGAAGCTCTCGGGCAGAGGGTGATCATCAGCGGTGGCGAAGAGGTAGTCGGTGGAAAGGGTGGAGAGGATGTGAGCGACGTTCTCCGAGACGCGGTGCTGCCTCGGCATCTTGGCGTGCTGCTCTGGATCGAGCATCTGGGTGGAGTTGTTGAGCGGATGGACTTCGGGGTCGCTGAGTAGCGCGCGCACACCTGACCAGTTGGAGGTGAGGCCGAGCTGCTCGAGCTGCTCGATGAGGTCCTTGGACTTCGCCATCTTGGTATTGAGGAGATTCTTCCAATAGGCGTGGGCGCGCGACTTGAGGAGCGCGTAGGGGGTGGTCGCCGAGAGCTCATCAATACGGAACTCCTTGACCCCTTTTCGGGAGTAGTCTACGGGGGTAAAATTCAGCACATGCAGTGAGTCAGCCTTGCTAATGCGTCGCTTGTTGTGGACATAGTTGAGGCCGGGGAGTCCCGAGGCGGTAGCCTTGACATGATGGACATAGAGATCCTGGAAGGCGAGGCGCCCGACGATGTCAAAGTTGCTGTAGGGCTTTTGCGACTCATTGATGTAGTCTTGTACACGGTAGCTGCCATCTGCCATGAGCTCGCGCTGCTTGTCCATGACGGACTCGCCCAGCGGGCGGAAGATGGAGAGCGTGCTCATGCTCAGATCCGCAACGGCCTGCTGCTTGGTATGATGCCAGCGGGTGGGTGAGCCGTCGGGGAGGCGGGTGCGCCAGTAGGTCGCGCCGTCAGCCCCCTCGGATGACTCGAGTGAGAAGCCCGTGAGCTGCTCGTAGAGCTTGAATTGCTGCTGCTGGTGCTTTTGATTCTTCCTGAGGTTCGACTTCGCCTTCACCTGATTGATACTGTCGATGTAGGTTTTGGAGAACTCGGTGCCCGTCAGCCCCAGCTCTCGCTGCAGCAGCGTCGCGTAGGCCTCAATGGGCGTCTGCCCACGGCCAAGCAGGCGGTGAAAGTCGTCCATCTGCGGCAGCATCTCATAGAGGAAATCCACGCTGCGCTCCATGCCAAAGACGAGCTCGCAGGCTTGGAAGAACTCAGGGGGCAGCTTGCTTCGCTCGCGCTGCGCCTGCGTCATGCGCGAGTATGCCACCATATCACTATAGTGCTCCAGACGCGCCTGCTTTGCCCACGGGGTGGAGATGGATTCATTGCGAAAATGGCGGTAGTGCTGCGTCATCGCACGGCGTATGGACTCCGAGCTCTCTTGGCGTGTGGCGCCCTGTGCGCGTGAGATGACCTCCAAGGCGATGCGGTCGAGGAAGCGCTGGCGCTTCATCTCACGTCGCCCTATCTCGGCGGAGGGATTGCCCGCCTTGCGCAGGAGGTACTCGGGGCTGCTCAGGAAGAGGGTGTGGAGGTAGGACATGTCCTGCACCTCCGCGACACGATCATGCAGCAGGACGCGGCGACGCTGCTCGGCCTGCGGGGAGTAGAAGCCACGCAGCAGCGAGAGGGGGACGATGGGCTCTTTGCGATCATGCTCCGCGAGGTTGCGCTCGTGACGCTCGCGCAGCTTGTTGAATATATAATTCATGCGCAGAGGGTGGCTATCCTGCTGCATGCTGGGGGGCAGCAGGCGGTCGAGGTTGGAGCGTCTCCAGAGGTAGTCCCAGACCTCGAGCACTTGCCCGATGCGGCGGCGGCTGCCCTTGAGATGCCCCGTCCCGTGCTTTTCGTGGAGGGCGTCGAGCTGGGCGTCCGTCTCGATGGGCTGGAGCTGCTCTTGGACATGGGGGAGATCTCGCGCCTCACCTTTCAGATCCAAGAAGTCGCGCACGTCTTCCTCCGTCTTGAAGCCCTTGAAATAGTCCGTATTGAGGAGCTTGAGCGATTGAAGTGCCTGTTTCAAGAAGGCGAGACCTCCCCAATGGGGGCTCTGCTGGAGGGCGTGTTGGAGTTTTTTGTTGGCGAGTAGCATATTATCTTCGTTAACGATGTCGGCGATGTCTTTTTCAGGGACTCCCCACGCGTGCATGACGAGGGTATTATTTTTCAGATCACGTGCTTGTTCAAAGTGATGGAGCTGCGCGCGCCCTGCACCGATGAGGAGGTAGGGGAGGGTGTGAGCGGCCTCGCGGAGGTTTTGCTCGATGTCGGTGAGCGAGCTGCCGTAGCTCTGCCAATCAATGTTGGAGTTGGTCTGATCGATGTAGGAGCTCGCCTCATGGAGGGCGAGGTCGGCGGAGCTGCCCGCCTTTTGCTCGATGAGCATCCTCGTCGTTTCTGCGGTGAGGATGCCTCCGCTGCGCAGCCCCGCGAGGGTGTAGCTGCGTGCCCCCTGCCCTTTCGCTTTCATGAACTGGGAGAGCATTTTTTCAATGATAGGCTGACTCCTGCGCGCGAAGCCATAGGAGATGGCCTCTTGGATACCTGCACCGACGACACCTGCTGCGGTTTGGAGCGAGATATTGCCCTCGGCATTGCGCTCACGACCACCCGAAATCGATGAGCCAATACCGCTGCCGGTGAGTCCTGCCCATGCGCCCACACCGCCGAAGCCCAGGTACACGCTCGGGGCGATGCCCGCCATGTCAATCATGAATTGCTCCCCCAGTGAGGCGTCCTCTGGGATGTAAAGAGGGGCTACCTGCTGCTGGGCGAAGTTGCGTATCTCATGGGCGACGCGAGCGCGGAGGTCGACATTCTGCGCCTTGCCCTGGAGATCGCTATCTAAGGTGTCGTCGACGGCATAGCCGACGGTGTTGAGAGCCCCTGCGCTGAGGTGCATGACGCCGAGTCCGAGGTCGAAGCCGATGTTGGTCGCGCCGCGCTTGGCGGAGCGCAGGACGCGGGAGGTGAGCCCCTCCTGATCAGGGCTGCGTTGTCCCTGACGCTTGCGGCGTTCTTGGAGGCAGAGATGGTAGACGAGTTGACGTTCCTCTCGGCTGAGCTTGCGCAGCTGGGAGGCGGCACGCTGTGCGCTGCCCGCGCTGTCGACGATCTGCTCGGGGCTAAAGATGCGGTGCTCAGCGGCGACCATGCCTTCGATGCCCTCAGAGAGGATCTGCGCGATGGGGAGGAGTTTTTCGCGCTGTGCATTCCCCTTGTTGATGGCCTCTTGGGCGTAGCGCTCGATGATGGAGTGCTTGCTGGGGTGGACTTTTTCTTTTTGCTTGGCGAGCGTCTGCTGCCATGCCTCGGGATCTCCCGAGAGCAGCCCTTGTTCATAACCCTTGGCGAAAAGCGCTTTGGAGTAGTCCTCGTAGTCGTACTTGAGCTGCTCTTCGCTCAGTGCATAGAAGAGCTCCTCCTCATCGGCGGCGATGAGACGCCCCTTGCTGAGATTGTCGCGGATATCTGTCCAGTCGTGGCGGATCTGGTGGCGGCTATACTTGAGGTGGTCAGCCACCCATGATTGGTTGATGGTACGCAGGAGACGCTCTTCGCGCTCCTCGGGGGTGATCTTTTTGCCGATGACATCAGCGGTGATGCGGATGCGCTCGGGGATGCTGGCGATGGAGCCGGTGAGGATGTCACCCCAGTGGCCGCGTATATCGGAGCTGTAGGCGAAGCGGTCGAGCTCGCGCTTCATCTCATCGCCGCTGAGCTCGCCTTCTTGGAGCTCGACGCCATAGACCTTGTTGGGGTCGGGGAGCTGACCCTCAGGGAGAGGCTGGTTGGCAGGGTCATCGGGGTTGTAGAAGTGCGAGCGCTGCTGCGCGATGTTCAGGGGGGCGATGCCCTCTACCACCTTGGGCATGTCCTCGGCGGTGAGCGGAGGAGGCTCGAGATTGTGCTCTTCTGGTGCCGTGCCTGTGTCTCCTTGGGATGACTCTGTGCCATCATATTCTACTGAATCTGACGGGGTGATAGGCTCAGAGGAGAGGGTAGGAGGAAGGGCGGATTGGAGTGCTTGGGAGTCTGGGGATGTTGGATATGCTGGAGAAGTTTGGGGCGAGAGCTCGTTTTCTTCTTCGTGCTCATGTTGCTCATCTGGGTGAGGGAGGGCTTGCTGTGTCATGAATGGCAATAGGGATAGGGGGTGAGATTAGCTGTGGGAGGTGGGTGTCTGATCGCTGTAGCAGACCCAAACGGGCTCGGGCAGGCTGTGATCGGAGATGAAATCGTCGAATGCCTTGAGGCCTTCTTTCTTGATATGACTGGGGGCGAGATCGCGTAGCTGACGCAATCGCGCGAGGGCGTTCGCGTCGCCCGGCGTTCCGAACGCTCCTGCCTTGTAGGCGTTGACAATGCTGCGGTGCATCTCCTGCCTGCTGCTATCGGCGAGCTCGGCGTTGGACTCGACGCGCAGGAGGAGGTTTTTCTTGTTCTGCTTGTTGAGCGGCGAGCTCGCAATGCCTAGCTTGAGCTGGAGGAGAGCTTCTTCATCGGAGGGGCAGGCATCGACCTGCTCTTGCCATTGGTTGTAGTCAAGGTCTTCTTGGCGTCGCGGGAGACGCACATGCTGGTTGGTGATGTGGCGTAGCTGATCCTTGCTGATGAGCCCTGCGTCAAGTGAGGATTGGAGCTCGCCCTCTGTGATCTCTTGATTGGCGAGGAGTTGACGGCTGAGCTGCTGGACGAGCGCGCTGCGCGCGCCTAGCTCCGTATCGCGTGAGAGGGTGGTGAGACTGTCGCGGTGCTCTTTATTGCGGGGGAGTTGGT
>CAYJID010000015.1:0-19796 GCA_964370135.1 uncultured Akkermansia sp.
TCTAACATAAGGGGGATGAATTTGAAAGTCGTGGCGTTGCTCGCCCTCTGTATTGCTTCCTTGTTTCTCTCACCCGCTCTCTCACTGCTCATAGGCATGGTCTTTGCCCTGAGCTGTGGGGCTGTCTGGGAGAAAAGAACTGCAAAAAGCTCCTCTCTCCTCCTCAAGATAGCCGTCGTCGGTCTCGGCTTTGGTATTAATATTGAGGAATCGCTGCGCACCTCCTCCGAGGGCATCGTGCTCACCGTCGTCTCCATCTTCCTCGTCATGGTCGCAGGCTATGGCTTGGCAAAGGTCTTTAAGATTGGCAGCAAGCTCGCGTACTTGATCTCATCAGGGACGGCCATCTGCGGCGGCAGTGCCATCGCTGCCGTCGCCCCTGTGATCAAGTCGAAGGCGCAGGATACGTCCATGGCGCTCGCCGTTGTCTTCTCGCTCAATGCGGTGGCCATGCTGACCTTCCCCAGCATTGGGCGTTATCTGAATCTCTCGCAGGCGGACTTTGGCATGTGGGCAGCTCTCGCCATCCATGATACGAGTGCTGTCGTCGGCGCAGCAAAGAGCTATGGTGCTGAGGCTCTTAACATCGCCGTGCTGGTGAAGCTGAGCCGCGCGCTGTGGATCATCCCTCTCTCACTCATCTCCATCTTCCTCTTCAAGAGCACCGACAGTGATGGGAAGAGGGGCGTGTCGATTCCTTGGTTCATCTTGCTCTTCATCGTCGCGATGGTGATCAACAGCTACATCGCGCTGCCCCAGTGGTTCACCACGAGTGTGAAGGTCAGCTCCCACCATATCCTCAGCCTCTGCCTCTTCCTGATCGGCAGTCAGCTCTCCGTCGACGCGGTGAAACGCGCGGGCATCAAGTCCATCCTCTTTGGCATCAGCCTGTGGGTCTTCATCAGCGTGGGCTCACTGCTCATTATTTGCTAGAAGCTTAATTTAAACAGAAATAGCTTGTTAAGAGAAATGAAAATGGTATAGTTTTTCCAGTAGGTAAAATTGATATTCATCTTTTGCCTTAGATTAGCACGGGACGATGACATGCTAATCATTGTGCAACAATAGCGTCTATTGGGCTCACGCTCGCTTAGATCACCGCGCTGTTGTTGCATAATTAAATAAGTATTTAGTAATCAGTATTAATCGTGAAAACTCGAACAATATCATCCACCCAGCAACCAGCCTTTGCCATCATCGCGACCATGGTGCTCATGGTGCTCATCGCCCTCATTGCGATCGGCCTCATGTCACTCGTCGCGAGCCGCAATCGCATCGCCGCGCAAAAGCTCCTTGTGGAGGAAGCACGACAGCAAGCCCGTATCGGGCTGGATGCCGCCCTTGCTACCTTGCAGATGGAGGTAGGTCCCGACCAGCGCGTGACGGCCAACTCGGGCATCATGAACAGCAGCTCTGATGAGGCGAGTTCTCATCTCCTCGGCGTTTGGAATAGCTGGGATGGCCCTATCTATGGAAATAGCCTGAGTGGCAAAGCTGAAAATATCCAAGCGACCTACGACAGGGGACGCTCCAAGATGTTTCGCCGCTGGCTCATCTCCTCGCGTCAGGAGGAGACGACGCGCCAGCTTGATGCTTACAAAAGCCTCAGCAGTCGATTACCCGGTCAGCGCATCTGTCTCGTCGGTGAGGGGACGCTGGGCACGGACGCCTCGCACAATCAGTACGTCTATGCGGATCTCGTTGATATGCCCTCACGCGGTCAGAATAGAGCGCAATATGCTTGGTGGGTAGGTGGTGAGAACCAAAAGGCCAAGATCAGCATCGAGGAGATAGCCGAGAGCACCGACCCCATTGATGCCCTGCATCGTACTTGGGATACTCCACCGCCCTGTTTTGAGGGCAGTGCTCTCTACAAGGAGCTCGCTGAGCCTATCAAGGACAGGGCAAAGCTGCTCACCCTTGAGACACTCCCCCTGAGCAGTAGCACGTCACGTCCCGCGGGTGCGCCCTATTTCTTTGACATCACGACACACTCCTATACGCTGCCTATCAATGTGCGCATGGGGGGACTCAAGCAGGATCTCTCATTGCTTTTGAACAAAGATCACCTCGGAGACACCGAGTTCTCCCGCCGCACGACGCAGGACGTACCTATCGTCGAGCAGGGCAACCAGATCCCTGAGGCAAAGATGCGCGACATGCCCATCGGCAGCTGGCAGGTGCTGCATGCCTACCACAACACATGGCCGCGCGGCGAGTCATCCAACAGACCCTTCCACGCGCGCCTCGTCGGCAATCTCGATACGGCGCACACGCGCATGAGCGGCAGTGCGTACCAAGACGACGACTTCCTACGTGATACGAATAGTGCCAAAGGAGGCGACTACGACATCAAAACACTGCTCGAAGAGGGCTCGACGACAGCGGGGTACGCGCGCGTCCCCGTGATGCTCTCCTACATCAAGAGCTTCTTCATGCACGCCGAGCCCAATGGACAGACAGGAGCTACGGGGGAGGCAAAGTATGACCTCAGCGTAGGCTACACGGGCGTCGTCCTCTGGTGGAATCCCTACAACGTCCCCATGCGCATCTCCAGCAGAAAGCTCTGGTCCTACACGCTGCCTTACAAGACCGTCTGGCTGCAGAGTCTCTACGATACGCAAGATGGTCAGGGCTACCGATGGTCGAACTATGGGATGGTGCAGCGCGGCCACTACGACACGCAGCTGGGGCTCGCCTATTGGAATGCGCAGACATTTGGGGATAACTATGGGGAGTACTTCATCGCGAATCGAGGAAACCAGAACGCGGATATTGTCTTTGCCCCCGGTGAGATCCTCATCTTCTCTCCCACGACGGGCGATGCGATCACGGACATAGGCGAGGCCTTTGACAATCCCTTTTCCAATGAATACGACCCCAAGACGACCTCGGGGATCAAGGCGCACTTCTACGGCAGCAAGGTGAGCTACGACAATGGCAAAGACACGACGAAGTCCAAGGTGGACAGCGGGCACTTCAAACTCCGACTGCGTCACGGAGGGAACTACGATCCTATCACCAAGGCAAAAATCCCGCTCTTCTCCAACATGGGTATCTGGTTTGCAGGCTCCGCCGAGATGCTCACATACCGCGGCGGCTTCCTCGGTCTGACAGATTCGACAGGAGGCAACGTTGGGCAGCATCTCGGATCTCCCCATCGCTACACGCTGGGCTGGTACGATCCTGACACGACCTCGGAGAATCTGGAGGTCATGAATACTACTGCGTGGAATACATCCACCATGAATGACCCCGATCAGCCCTACTTTGTGGCAGCACTGGGCATCGCCCCCAAATCGGCGAACAATGCAATGAGCCCCCGCTTCACCTCCAGTGACTACCGTAGCAAATCATGGCAGTACTCCAGCCCCGCGTTCTTCGGATCTCGTATCGCAGAGTCAGGGGCGAAGAAAGCGACATTTGATCAGATGCGCGCCTATCATCCCTACCAGCTCGTCAATATCGAGGTCGGAGGCGGCCTCACCTCGGCTCCTCTCGATAGCATCGGACGCAATGGCTTCTATGGTGGCACGAGTGACGGCGAGCAGGTCTCCTTTATCGCGTCGTTGGAGATTCCCATGCATCCTCCCTTCTCCCTCGCGGGGCTCAGCGGGATGCGCCTCACACCGGGGTGGTTCAAGGGGACGCAGCGCACGATTTTCGAAGGCGGTAGCTCGAATCTGGTGCGCCAGCAGTATCAATCGGGCGTGCCGAGCATCGGCATTGGTAATGCCTTTGCCGACCCCGCCCTGCCCGCAGGCGACATCCACCGAGTCTATAGTCACAACTACCCGCTCATCTATGGGCAGGAGGTGATATTCGATGATTACTATGATCATGGACTCCTCATCAACGATGCCCTGTGGGATCGCTTCTTTACTTCCTCGGTGGCCGACATGCCCTCAGCGAGTGGTGTCATTGATGCCAAGACGACGCTGACCAGCTTTCTCAATGATGAGGCTCCTCTACCTGTCTCCCGCCATGTCAAGGGGGACAATCCCTACAGTCATGAGGCGATCATTGGGCGCGTCATGGCGGAGGATGGCTGGATGTACATCGCGCAGTTCCTCCAGATCGACGGTGGGTTTAATGTCAACTCCACCTCAATTGAGGCTTGGGCGGCTACCCTGCGTGGACTCGCAAAGCGTCAGCTGGTCTCCAATGTCAATGGCAAACTCAGCTTTGTGGAGCAGGATAAGAACGCGACGGACGTGCTCTTCTCCCGCTTCATGGTCTCGACCACGGACAAGAGTATCGAGTCACTGGGTGGCTACAGCATGATGCGTGGCTCGACGGAGCTGCGCGGCGGCGATGGGCTGACCTCGGCATGGGGGGAAGTGCGCAAGCTGGACACTGATGCTATCCAAGAGCTCGCCGAGCGCATCGTCGAGCAGGTGCGTGAGCGCGGTCCCTTCCTGAACATGTCCGATTTCATCAACCGCCGCCTCGATGCGGGCAACAAGGAGCACGCGCTCACAGGCGCGCTCCAAGCCGCCATTGATAGGACCTCCATCAACGAGAATTTTAAAGAAATCCTCGTGGACTCCGCAGGCGATGGTGAGTTCTATCTATTCCCCGAGGCGGCACTCGGCTCTATCCACACGGCCGCCCCTGGCTACCTCATCCAGAGCGATATCCTCATGTCGCTGAGCAACATCCTCACCCTGCGCGATGACACCTTCATCGTGCGCTCCTATGGCTGCGTGCGCAATAGCAATGACGCCATCCTCGCTCAGGCATGGTGTGAGGCTATCGTGCAGCGCAGCATCGACTACGTTGATCCGAGCAACAAGCCCTTTGAGAGCGAGCGCAAGCCCGATGGGAGCAAATCAGCCGCCGACATGTCCGATGTCAACAAGATCATGGGTCGCAAGCTCAAGGTGGTCTCCTTCCGCTGGCTGGATCACTGGGATATCTGATGAGGCAGCCCCTAGCGAGTGCTGGTCATGCGGTCATTGAGGGGGAAGTTGTGCAGGAGCCATGGGGCTGACTCCTTGCCGAGGTAGTAATGCCACCATTCCTTCTCATAGTTTTTGAAGCCGTGCCGCTGCATCACCGCAAGGAGCAGCGCACGGTTTTTCTTTGCCTCAGCGGAGATGAAAGAGCCCTGATAGCGTGTCGCGGAGCTGGGATCGAGGAAGTCAATGGGGCTGCCCATGTCGATGGGCTGCCCCGTCTGTGCGTCGAGTAGGGTGATGTCCACGGCGATGCCAAAGCTATGCTCGGAGAGATCGCCTATGTAGCGATCACCATGGATCTGCGCTTTGCTGATGCGGGGGAAGTATTTTTGCTTCATGGACTGCTCGGGCGTCTTAGCCCAAGCAGCGATGTCGGCGAGCGCACGGTGCGGTCTGTAGGCGTCGCGCAGCAGGATCGTGTAGCCGCGTGAGGCAAGGTCACGCGAGGCTGCCGCGAGGGCGCGCGCTGCATCGCGGCGCAGCACGGCGCGCTTGCCCGTGTAGCCATCAATGGGGCGGCCGACGAAGTTGTCATGCCCCGCATACATCAGATCCACCTTGATCTCGGGTGCTATCTCATCGAGGAAGCAGAGCTCGGCGGGCAGCTGGCTGTACGCGGCCTGCGGCGTGCTGCTGGATGGCGCAGCTTGCTGCGTGCAGGCGGGGCAGAGGAGGAGGGCGAGGGCTAGCCCGACGGGGAGAATATTCACGCGGAGGATTCTAACAGCACCGCTCGTCACAATCAAGCAACAATCAAGGGGATCTTGCAAAATTAGCAGCTTCGGATTTTGCTAGCAGTTTGGATGAGAATTTGTGGCGTTTGGGTGCGCATAGCGAGCTATGTAAGCCCAAAAAGCCGCAAATTCTCGCCAAAATGCTGCAAAAGACGTGCTGTGGCGCTCATTTTAGAAATCTGCAATTGCTGAAAACTAATTTTGCAAGGTCCCCTCAAGAGCGTAGGGTGAAATGAATACGCGTCGTCACCGTTGAGGCGATCGCGCGCCCATTCTCCGTCGCGGGCACAAAGCTCCAGCGACTCATGATCCAGCTGCGCGCGCCGTTGTCGAATTCGCGGAAGCCGCTCGACGCCACGACATGCACGCGCGTCGGCTTGCCCGCGGGGCTCACCGAGATGCGCACGCGCACCGTGCCCTCCGCCTGACGGCCTCGGAGGCTGGGGGGATAAGGCGGCTTTGGCGCGGAGCGGTAGCTGGGCTTCGTCTTGGCAATCATGCCCGCCGAGGCTGAGGGCTTCGCGGGCTGTGAGCTGGGCTTGCCTTGGGCGGCGAGGCGGCGCGCCTGCTGCTGGCGTGGGGTGGCTTTTTTCGTGACCTTGGCCGTCTTTTGAGTTTTCTTTTGATTCTTCTGAGGCTGTAGCTTGGGCGTGGGGCGGAAGTTCGCTTCATTGAAATCCTCTTCAATACTTGCCAAGCTGTCCTCGCGCTGTGGTGGCAGCGTCGGCAGCTCGGGGTCTGGTACGACGATGGGTGTCATGTCGATGCTTGGCTCGACCGTGGGCGGCGTGGGCTCGCAGGGGGGGAGCTGCTCAGCGAGGCTGTTGAGATCGAGCTTGGTCTCTTTACTCTCGACGGGGGGCTGCGCTGCTGCCGTGGAGGGTGCTACGAGGTGGACATGGGTGAGGCTGGAGACTTGGGAAGTGAGCGAAAAGCGCTCACCGCGCGACCAAGGCAGGGCTAGATACATCGCGCCGAGGATGCCCGCGAAGATGAGGAGGAGGTAGGGCGTTGTCTTCCACGCGATGAGCTCTCGTCTCCTCGCGGCGTCGGGGCAATCAGAGGGGCGGGAGGTCGAGGGGCGTGGGCTCTTGCGCTGGGGGGAGGGAGTCATGGGGATCGCAGGATCGGTGTGCGCCGATGCGGGAGGGGGCTTGCGAAGTACTATTCAACTTGGTTTTCCGGCTTGGTGAGAGGAGGATTGTTCTCAAAAAAAAAGAAAATCCGCTACTCCTTTACGGTTGCGACACAGCGATGGGATGACACCATACTTGCCCAATGAGGAGTGCGGCGAGCACGCCTCGATGAATAGAGGGAGATCTGCTGCGCCTGTTTTGCCTCTTGAGAGAGAAAAAACAAGTAGAGCGAGCTCCTCGCGGATAATGGCACAAGAGCGCCGCGGACGCAAGCCCTATTTTCAAGATTTCTGTCTTAGTCACTCCCCAAGCTTGACCTCGCGCCATATTTTTGTTAGTATACGGACGTGTCAGCAGAACTAGAGTTTCGTGACCAATCGTCTTATCTGAAAAGTCAATTGATTACATGCATAGGCAACAAGCGCGCACTCCTGCCCTATTTGGCACAGGTGTTTGGGCAATTGGAGCAGAAAGTCGGGCGAAAGCTGCGCTGTTGGGATGCCTTTTCTGGCTCGGGCGGCGTCTCGCGTCTGCTCAAGTCCTACGCCTCCGATCTCTACAGCAATGACCTCGAGCTCTACGCCGCCTGCATGGGACGCTGCTATCTGGCTAATACCAGCCCCGCGCTGCTGCGCAAGCTCCATCGCATCCACCGAGCCCTGCTCTCCGAGCTCGCTGAGCCTGAGCAGCTGCACACAGGCTTCGTCTCCGATCTCTATGCGCCCAAGGACGATGAGCACATCCAGCCCGATGAGCGCGTCTTTTACACACGGCGCAACGCCATGTACATCGACACGGCGCGCAGCCTCATCTCGCGTCTCGATGTGAGTCTCCAGCCCTTCTTCCTCGCGCCCCTACTGAGCATGGCCTCGGTGCATACGAATACGTCGGGCGTCTTCAAGGGATTCTATAAAAACGACAGCGGCATCGGTCAGTACGGCGGACGCGGTGAGCATGCCCTCTCGCGCATCAAGAAGGACATTGAGCTGCCTTTCCCCATTTTTTCACAGTTCCATTGTCCCGTCACCGTCACGCAAGACGACGCACTCCAAGCAGTGAAAAAACTCCCTGAGCTCGATCTCGCCTACTTTGACCCGCCGTACAATCAGCATCCCTACGGGTCGAATTACTTCATGCTCAACCTCATCGCCGAGGGCAAGGCACCGAATAAAGACACGCTCTCGCGCGTCTCAGGCATCCCGAACAACTGGCGACGCTCCGACTTCAACCAGAAGGCGGGCTCCATGCAATCCCTCCAGCGGCTCATCACCAGCTGCCCCTCGCGCTACATCATGCTCTCGTACAACTCCGAGGGGCTGCTCTCCAAAGACGACATCCTCGGCATCATGAGCGGCAGCGGCAGCGTCGAGCTCCAAGAGATCCCCTACGCCACCTACAAGGGCAGCCGCAATCTGCGCGGCCGCACGCTGCGCGTCATGGAATACCTCTTTACCATGGAAAAGACTTGTTAAACGGCCCTTGCTTGCCTACAATGGCACCCATGACACCCAGACGCCTCGTTGTCAAAATCGGAAGCAATGTCCTCACCTGTGCCGACGGCACGCTCGATCTCTCCCGCATGGAGAGCCTCGTCGAGCAGATCGCGAATCTCAGGCAGCAGGGACATGAGATCATCCTCGTCTCCAGCGGAGCCGTCGCCTCGGGGCGCAGCATATTGCCAGCGAGTGAAAGAAAAAAGAAACTCGCCGCTGTCTCCATGCGTCAGCTCTACTCCGCTGTGGGGCAGGCGCGTCTCATCAATGAGTATTACCAGCTTTTCTCTCGGCACGGTCTCTACTGCGGGCAGGTGCTCACGACGAAAGAGAGCTTTTCTACGCGCCAGCACTACCTCAACCAGCAGCACTGCATGGAGGTTATGCTTGCGCACGATGTGCTGCCCATCGTCAATGAGAATGACACCATCTCCGTCACCGAGCTCATGTTCACCGACAACGACGAGCTCTCGGGGCTCGTCGCCAGCATGATGAAAGCGCAGCAGCTCATCATCCTGAGCAACATTGACGGCATTTACAACGGCGATCCCCAGTCGCCCGACAGCCAAGTCATCCGACGCATCGACGACCAGCAGGAGGGTATCCAGCAGTATTTTTCGCAAGTACGCTCTAGCTTCGGGCGCGGCGGCATCATCACCAAGCACCGCATCGCGCGCCAAGTCGCCGCCGAGGGGATAGAGGTTATTATTGCGAATGGGCAGCGCGCGGGCATCTTGCTTGATCTGCTCGCCTCTCCTGATGAGACGCTCTGCACACGATTCACCCCCAGTGAGAAGAGCATCACACCGCGCAAGAAATGGCTCGCGCATAGCGAGGGCTTTGCCAAGGGGGAGCTCCACCTCAGCCCGCCCGCCTGCGCTGCCCTCACAGGGGAGAGCGCGTGTAGCCTGCTGTCCGTTGGCGTGACACGCGTCGAGGGGGATTTTGAGAAAGGCGACATCGTGCGCCTACTCAATGCCGGGGGCGCGCTCATCGCGCTGGGGCAGATTTCTTGTGACGCGTCGCATGCGCGTCGTATTGCAGGGGAGAAGGATCACCCCGCGCTTGTTCATTACGATTACCTCCATCTTATCAGCTCATGAGCCTCACACCCGCCCTCGAACAATGCCGCCGCGCGAGCCGCCAACTCGCTCGTCTCAGTGAAGAACGTATCAACGACATCCTGCTGCGCCTCGCGGTACGTGTACGCGAGCAAAGCGAGATGATCCTCGCTGCCAATCAACGCGACCTCGCGGCGATGTCGGTGGACAATCCGCTTTACGATAGATTATTGTTGAATGAATCGCGATTGGAAGAACTCGCTGCCAGCATGGAGCAGCTCAGTACATTGCCCAGCCCGCAGGGGGAGATACTCAGTGAGAACACGCGTCCGAATGGGCTTGTGATCCAGAAAGTCCGCGTTCCTTTTGGGGTGATTGGGGTGATTTATGAAGCGCGACCCAATGTCAGTCTGGATGTTTTTAGTCTCTGCTTCAAGAGTGGCAATGCCTGTGTGCTCAAGGGCGGCAGTGATGCTTATCATACCAATGCGCAGCTCGTCGCGCTTATACGTGATGTGCTTGTGGAGAATGAACTTGATGCGGAGCTCGTGCAGTTGCTGCCTCCGGGGCGTGAGAGCACGGGGGAGCTGCTGCATGCGGTGGGGTTGGTTGACCTGCTTATCCCGCGTGGGAGTCAATCGCTTATTAACTATGTGCGAGAGCATGCACGCGTGCCTGTGATTGAGACGGGGGCAGGTATCTGTCATTGCTATGTTGACGCACAGGCGCAGCCCCAGATGGCCGCAGGCATTGTCACCAATGCCAAGACTCGCCGCGTCAGTGTCTGCAACGCACTGGACTGCCTCATTATCCATCGTGATCAATTAGCCCACATCCCTACCATCTGCGCGGATCTGGTGCCGCACAAGGTCATTATCCATGCTGATGAGCCCGCCTACGCCGCTCTACAAGATCGCTACCCCTGCGAGCTGCTCCAGCGCGCGGATGAAGAAAGCTATGGGCGTGAATTCCTCGATTATCAACTCTCTATCCTTAGTGTCAGCAGTATCGACGACGCGATCAGTCATATCACGAAGTATAGCTCACAGCATAGCGAGTCCATCGTTACCGATGACAGCGAGGCGGCGGAGTATTTTGTGCAGAGTGTTGATGCTGCTTGCGTGTATGTGAATGCTTCCACCGCTTTCACTGATGGAGGGCAATTTGGATTTGGTGCCGAGATAGGGATTAGCACGCAGAAGATGCATGCACGCGGTCCCATGGCACTCCCCGAGCTCACCAGCTACAAATACATCATACGCGGCGCGGGGCAGGTGCGAGCGTAGAGGAAAGCGGTTGGGTTGGTGAGGGCTTTCTTCGTCGGGCGAGACTCCAGTCCCCACCCGACAAAGAAAAGCACCTCAATTAAAACAAGTCAAACTCCGCCACAGCGACCTGCTTGCCATCGCGCGCAATCTCCGTGACTTCGATCTTGATGAAAGCCGCTTCTACGCTCTTCTTAAAGTAGTAATAACGTTTGCTCGGATCATTGATCAAGTTCCCAAAATCAAAGCTACCCACGTTTTTCCACGTCTTACCATCGAGGCTCGCAAGCACACGCCCCTTCGCCATCATGCCCTTCGCATGCTCGGTCTGCGGCGTGTACGCAAAGCCCTTCAGCTTCTGCTTTTTCCCAAGATCAATCGTAAAGAAATGCTTCTGCCCTACCTGCGACATCCAGTAGCTGCGCTGATTCGCATCCATGATGTTGCCCACAGGGTGCTTTGCCTCTTGGCTGCTCTGTCCTACCAGTTTCCAGCCGTTCTTCGCGATGCCGATTTGCTCACTGGTGACCGATCCCGACGCCCCATTGCTGATGGCAACGGCCTTGAGCACAACATTTCCCTTGTCAATCGCCCCTGTGTACTTTGGAGAATCCGCCGTCGGTGTGCTGCCATCCGTGGTGTAGTGGATGCTCATTCCCGAGTTGAGGTTCTCCATGGTCTTCTGACCATGTGGCTTCCAGCCAAACTCAGGCTTGAAGGGGGTGATGCTGACCTTGCCCTCGCGATTGGTCTGGAAGATGAGGCGGGGCGGACGTGATTGATAGTAATGCGCCGAGATGTTGCTGAAGGCTGGCTCAAGGCGCGATTCAAGCACACGGACGCGGATCTTGTCCGTCGTCACAGGGTCAAAGCGCAGGATGCGCTTGTAGCCGATATTCGTCGATTCACTAATCTGCTTCCACTGTCCGTCTATCATCGCGTCCACGGCGAATTTCTCCACGCGCTCACTGTGCGTGCGGATGGCTTCCTGTAGGACGAGGCGGTTGAGGGTGATGGGCTTGGGCGTGGTGATCACAAGTGTATTCTCCTTCATCGCGACGTAGGTGTCATGATTGCCATCCAGTACCTCCTTCGCGCCCTTCGCCCCTGCAAAGAGGTCGGTGCCGTAGGTCTTGCGGATGATCTTGCCTGTCTCTTCGAGTACTTTGACCTCAGCATCAGAGAGGCGGCCTTCGCGGTTCGGCGTCACGTTGAGCAGGAAGGTGGCGTTGCCGCCCACCGAGCGCTCATAGATGTCAAAGACGTCATCCACGCTGCGGATCTTTTGGTGCACGTCGTCGCGGTAGAACCAGCCTTCGCGGATGGAGGTGTTCACCTCGGCTTGTTGGTAGAGGAGGAACTTTGCCCCGTAGAGCTGCTCGCGGCTTCCGAGCATCTGGCCTGTCATGTCGGCGAAGGGCTTGTTCTGGTTGATCTCGTAGTTGAAGGGGATGACATTCCACTCGGTCGCGCGGGTCGCCCCCGCTTCATTGCCACACCAGCGGATGTCCGCGCGTCCGAAGATGACGGCATCAGGGGCGAGCGTGCGGATGAGCTCTTCCCATGCCTTGTAGTTGTACTGCTGGTTGCCCTTGCGCTTCGGATGCGCGCCGTCAAACCAGAGCTCGTGGACAGGACCGTATTCGGTGAGTAGCTCATAGAGCTGGTTGAGGAAGTACTCGTTGTAGTCGTCTACCTCGAATTGGAATCTCTTCTTATTCTTGAAGGGGCGTCCCTTGACCTCGCGCGGGATGGTGCGCTTCGTGGTCTTGCTGAGGTTGCCATAGAGTCCCTTCGCATTCTCGATCTGGTAGAGGTCGGCGGGGGAGAGGTAGATGCCGAGCTTCATGCCGTACTTTTGGCAGGACTTCGACAGGTCGCGCAGGACGTCGCCGCGGCCGTTCTTGAAGGGGCTCGACATCACGCCCTGCTTCGTGTAGCGACTCTGCCAGAGGACAAAGCCATCATGATGCTTGACCGTGATGATCACTTTCTTCATGCCCGCGGCCTTCATGGCGCGTACCCATTGGTCTGTGTCGATGGATTTGAGGTCGAATACCTCGGGATTTTCAAAACCATTGCCCCACTCGCGGCGGGTGAAGGTGTTGGGACCAAAGTGTACAAAGCCGATGAACTCATTGCGCAGTGCCTCCCATTGATTGGCGGTCGGCACGATGTGGGCGGCTTTCTTGATGATGGATTCCTTGGACTCACCTTGTTTGATGGCAATCATATTGCTCACCTTGATTTCTTCTGCGATGAGCGCGGGGATCAAGGAGCCGATGAATAGTGATTTTAATAGCATATGGGTATTCTTGTAGTGATGAGATGCGCCAGCATATGGGCGAGCTGGTGACTTACTGTATGTTGTCTCTATGTATCTAGCGGGGTTGTTTGCATTGATCGACTGCTTGTTTTCAAGATGAGGATAGAGCCAAGAGTCGAAGATGGAAGTGAGACCCAGTCTATCATGTTCATTTTCTTTTTCAAGGCATTTTTTAGACCGCGGCAATCGCGTAGCAGAGGCGTAACGCCCGCGTGCATAGCATGAAAACAAAATAGCCTCGTGAAAATAGAGACTGCTGTCTTGTGCTTATTTCGGGGGGGGAGGAGGGAGGTTCTTCATCTGCTTGTAGAAATTGTTTGGTAGAATACATTAAGTTAGCTTTGACTAATGGTTGCTAACAATCTATATTATAGAATAGACTATACAAGCCTGTATAGACTTTACTTTATACTTATTCGTTATGAGATATTTACGTATTTTGCTCGCTGCGGTGAGCTTGACCCTTGTTACGCTCTTGTTTCTCAATCTGAGCCCCGCCATCATCACGCATGCCAAATGGATAGCCGAGTGGCAGTTCTTGCCCGCTGTCCTGTCACTCAATGTCATCGTCATCGCCGCCATCGTGATATTGACCCTGCTTTTCGGCCGCGTCTACTGCTCCGTCATCTGCCCGCTCGGCATCGCGCAGGATGCCGTCTCAGGGATAGCCAACACCTGTAGTAAAAAACGCAGCAAAAAGCCCTTCATCCACCGCCCCGCCAACAACATCCTGCGCTACGGCGTGCTCGCCGTCTTCATCGTCGCCCTCGTGGCGGGCATCGGCATGATCTTCACCGCGCTCGCGCCCTACAGCGCCTACGGACGCATCGCAAGCAACCTCCTCGCTCCCATCGCCATCGAGATCAACAACCTCCTCGCCGACGGCGCGGCAAAGGAAAATAGCTTCTCCTACATCCATCGCCCCGAGCTCATCATTATCTACCCCAGCCTTATGCTCTCGGTGCTCACCGTGCTCATCATCGGAGCACTCGCATGGTTCCGCGGCCGCTACTACTGCAACACCGTCTGCCCCGTCGGCACCCTGCTCGGACTGCTCTCGCGCTTCTCCCTCTACCGTCCCACCATAGACAATGACCGCTGCGTCTCCTGCAAGCTCTGCTCCTTCAAATGCCGCTCAGGCTGCATCGATGCGAAGAATCACGCCATCGACGTGAGCCGCTGCGTGATGTGCCTCGACTGCACCGCCGCCTGCAGCAAGGGGGCGATCAAATGGGCTTGGGTGAACCCCTTCTCCAGCAAGCCTGCACCCACCCCCGCTCCCAAGAAAAAGAAAGCCGCCGCACGAGCAGAGGCTACCACACCCGCCACTCCAGCATCCAGCGAATCTGACAGCCCCGCCGCCCCCTCCACCGACAACTCCCGCCGCGACTTCTTCGCCTTTGCTGGAGCCGTCCTCCTCGCGAACACCATCAAGGATGGCAAAAAGCGCGAAAAGAAAGGCGACGGCGGCCTCGCCCCGCTGAAGGAAAAACTCCCCTGCGACCGCAGCTCCTCCATCGTGCCCCCCGGTGCGCGCTCCCAGAGCAATTTCTACAAACGCTGCACTGGCTGCCAGCTCTGCGTGAGCAACTGCCCGAACCGCGTCCTGCGTCCCAGTGAGGACATGAGCACCCTTTTCCAGCCCGAGATGAGCTTTGAGCGCGGCTTCTGCCGCCCTGAGTGCAACAAATGCTCGCAGGTCTGCCCCACGGGAGCTATCTGTGCCATCACGACCGCCGAGAAATCCAACATCAAGATAGGCAAGGCTGTCTGCAACCACCGCGAATGCCTCCCCATCACCGACGGCGTGAACTGTGGCCACTGCGCCCGCAGCTGCCCCACAGGAGCCATCAAGATGGTCCCCGTCGGCAAGGGACGCCCTGAGCATCTCCTCAAGCCCATCGTCGACCAGTCTCTCTGCATCGGCTGCGGCGCCTGCGAGTTCTACTGCCCCGTACGCCCGCACGCCGCCATCCACGTAGAAGGCCTCATCGACCACCAACCCCTCATCTAATGCAGCCTATGAACGAGAATCAACACAAGCCCATGCACTCCATGAATCCCTCCCAACCCGACCCTCGCTCAGGCTGCCCCGGTCGCCGCGCCTTCCTCAAGCTCTCAGGCGCGAGCCTCGCCGCCACCGCCCTCACAGGCTGCGGCGCAGACAGTGAGAAGCCAGCCTCCGCCCCGACAGGCGAGATGAGCTACCGCACGTCTCAGAAGACAGGCGATCGCTGCTCGCTGCTCGGCTACGGCTGCATGCGCTGGCCGCAGAAAGACGGCAAGATCGACCAAGAGAAGGTCAACGAACTCGTCGACTACGCCATCGCCCATGGGGTGAACTACTTTGACACCGCCCCCTTCTACATCGGGGGCGCGTCCGAGGAGGCCACAGGCATCGCGCTGAGCCGTCATCCGAGGAACAGCTACTACCTCGCCACCAAGCTCTCCACGCAGAACAGCGTCGACATCCGCAGCTTCGAAAAGTCCAAGGAAATGCTTGAGACCTCCATGAAGCGGCTCCAAGTCGACTACATCGACTACTACCTCATCCACTGCATTGGGCTGGAGAAAGAAGGCATCGCTGGCGTCGACCAGCGCCTACTGGACAACGGCATGCTCGACTACCTCAAGCAGCTGCGCCGCGAGGGCAAGGTGCGCAACATCGGCTTCTCCTACCACGGAGACATCAAGCTCTTTGACCACGCGCTCGCCTACGACATGGACTGGGACTTTGTCCAGATCCAGCTCAACTACGTGGACTGGAAGAACGCGTCAGGCGCGAACTTTGACGCCGAGTACCTCTACAACGAGCTGACGAAGCGCGACATCCCCGCCGTCGTCATGGAGCCCCTGCTGGGAGGTCGCCTCGCCAAGGTGCCCACCGACTTCGTCGAGCCCCTGCAGGCCCTCGCCCCCGATCAGAGCATCGCCTCATGGGCATTCCGCTACGCAGGCAGCTTCCCCAATGTCCTCACCGTCCTCAGCGGCATGACCTACATGGACCACCTCGTGGACAACCTCAAAACATACTCCCCGCTCGACCCCCTCGACGCTCAGGAGCGCCAGCTGCTGGAGCTCATCGGAGCCGTCATTGCCAATGCACCTCTCAGCGAGGAGCAGAAGGCGATGATGGAGCGACTCGGTGCTGATGTGTCAAAGTTCCGCACCATCCCCTGCACCACCTGTCAGTACTGCATGCCCTGCCCCTACGGCGTGGACATCCCTAGCACCTTCCTGCATTACAACCTCTGCGTCGCCGACGGCATCGTCGACAAGACCGCGCGCAGCGAGAGCTACAACGAGGCGCGTCAAGCCTTCCTCGTCGGCTATGACCGCAAGGTCGAGTCACTGAGGCAGGCGCAGCACTGCATCGGCTGCAATGAGTGCGTCTCGCACTGCCCGCAGCTCATCAAGATCCCGCAGGAGATGCAGCGCATCGCCCAATTCCGCGAGCAGCTGCTCAAGGGTGAAACTCCCTCCTCCTTCTAAGAGCAGAGACCTATGACCATGGATCCCTCCTCTCTGGACGACCGCCACCTCTGCCCACGCCGCCGCGAATTCCTCAAGCTCGCGGGCGCGAGCCTCGCCGCCACCGCCCTCACAGGCTGTGGCGACGAGGAGGCGCAGAGCTCCTCCCGCGCGAACGCCCAAGCCGCCTCAGGCGAGCCCATGACCACGCGCACCAACCCTCACTCGGGCGACAAAGTAGGGCTGCTGGGCTATGGCTGCATGCGCTGGCCGATGACAAAAGATGCCTCGGGCAAGGACATCATCGACCAAGAGCGCACCAACGCGCTCATCGACTACGCCATCGCCCATGGGGTGAACTACTTTGACACCGCCCCGCGCTACATGCGCGGCCTCTCCGAGGAGGCGACAGGGCGTGCGCTCTCGCGCCATCCGCGTGAGAAATACTTCATCGCCACCAAGCTCTCCAACCAATACAACGATCCCTACGAGCTCACCTTTGAGGGAGCCAAGGAGATGCTGGAGACCTCGATGAAGCGACTGCAGGTCGACTACCTCGACTACTACCTCATCCACAGCGTCGGCATCGAGCGCGACGGGCTCGCAGGGCTCAAGGCGCGCATCATCGACAACGGCTTTCTAGACTACCTCAAGGAGCTGCGCAAGAAAGGCATCGTGCGCAACATCGGCTTCTCCTTCCACGGCGACGTCGGTATCTTTGAGTACCTGCTGGGGCTGGACATGCAGTGGGACTGCGCGCTCATCCAGATGAACTACGTGGACTGGAAGCACGCGGCGAACTTCAACTCAGGTGATTGGAAGAACGTCGCCGGCAGCAAGGCGCATGACGCCGAGTACCTCTACACCCGCCTCACGGAGAAGAAGGTGCCCGTCCTCATCATGGAGGCTCTGCTCGGCGGTCGCCTTGCCACCGTGCCGCATGCCTTCATCGAGCAGCTCGACGAGCTCGATCCAGGGCGCAGTGTCGCCTCGTGGGGCTTCCGCTATGCGGCGAGCTTTCCGAATGTCCTCTGTGTCCTCAGCGGCATGGGCGTCATGGACCATCTCATTGAGAATGTGCAGACATATTCGCCGCTTGTCCCGCTCGACAGCGAGGAGCGCGCGCTGCTGGAGCGCATCGGGGCGAGCATCGCGAGCTCCAAGACCGTACCCTGCACCGCCTGCCAGTACTGCATGCCCTGCCCCTACGGCATCGACATCCCCGGTACCTTCACCCATTACAACGCCTGTGTGAACAACGGCACCATCGAGAAGAGCGCGCGCAGCGAGAGCTACAACGCCGCACGCGAGGCTTTCTTGTACGGCTACGATCGCAAGGTGGAGCGGCTGCGTCAGGCGCAGCACTGCATCGGCTGCGGTATCTGCAAGGCGCCCTGCCCACAGCGCATCGACATCCCCGCCCAGATGCAGCGCATCGCCCGCTACCGTGAGAAGCTCATGCGCGGCGATCTGCCTGAGGATTAGTCTTGACTTACCCTCTTGCTGAGAATTCTTCCTCTATTGATGAGTCACTCTTACTGTTCATCAATAGGGAAGGATAGGGGTGTGTATAGCAAAATTACCGTCTATTGTTAGTTGAGGCTAGGTGTGATTTTCCCCGAAAGTATGGGATATTTCTGTCATCGTGTGGAATAGTGTTGCTTTTTTTCTCATAAAAACTAGAATCTTTCTATAGAGATAATCCCATTCATATGAAAGATACATCCTCACGCCGTCAATTTCTGCAAACGCTCGCGCTCTCCACAGCCGCAGCGGCGGCAGCCCCCGTCCTCGCCAATAGTGCCACTGACGCCAGCGTCGCGCCAAGCAAAGAAGACGCTCAACCTGCCAAGAAACCCTATCCCCGCGCCTTCTCACATATCGGCTTGTCCGTCCCCGACCTCGAAAAGGCGGTGGCGTTCTACCGCGATGTCATGGGCTGGTATGTTGTCATGGAGCCCTCCCTCGTCAAAGAGGACAACACGAGCGCGATTGGCATCATGTGCGAGGAAGTCTTTGGCAAAGGCCACGGTGATTTCAAAATCGCCCACCTTGTCACGTCCAACAACATCGGCATCGAGCTCTTCGAGTTCGCGGACAATGATCAAAAGCGCCCCGACTTCCAGTACAAGAATACGAGCCTCTTCCACTTCTGCGTCCAAGACCCCGATATCGAAGGCCTCGTCAAGGAGATCGTCGCCCACGGTGGCAAGCAGCGCATGCCCATCAAAGAATACTACCCTGGCGAAAAGCCCTACCGCATGTGCTATGTCGAGGATCCCTTTGGCATCGTCTTCGAGGTCTACTCCCATAGCTATGAAGTCACCTATTCCAAGGGTGCGTACTAAACGCTATTGTATTAACTATTTTTAAAGGAAAGGCTGGCAGTCCGAGTTGACTGCCAGCCTTTCTTGATGAGCCGTCTAGAGTTCTGGGCTAGGTGAGTCACCCTGTAGACGCACGCGCCATGCGCGCTCATCCAAGAGCTCGCTGACGAGCTCCTCGGTCGGACTCGCATCAAAGGAATCACAAAAGAAGCCGCTGTGTACATCGACGCGCAGCGAGAGCCCCATCTTGCAGAGATTCTGGATACTGGCGAGCTCGAGGGTGAAGAAGGTGCTCACTACCTTCTCAGGGATGAAATAGGAGATCTGCACATCCACGTAGCCGCTCTGCGCGGTGAGGGCTTGCTGCAACAAGAGATTCGGCGTGCGCATCACCTGTCCCGAGCAAATCAGATAGCTGCCCCCCTCATACTCCTTGTAATCCACCTGCTGCTCACCCTCATCGTGCTGCTGCGCCCAGTCGCGCCACGCAGGGCAGTGCAGCGTCCGATCACCACGACGCAGGCTCAGGACGTAAAAGCTCGCAGGCGCCTCATCCCAGTCAGGCGTCTCTGGTGCTGCGGGATTCGCCCCCCAGACGAGTGCGCTGGAGCATCCTGCTAGCGCAGGCAGATCCGTCTCCACATCCAGATAGAGGCTCAGGTGAGGAGCAGCCTGCACGAGGTCGAGAAAAAAGGCGAAATCCGCCGCCTCTGGATTCTTGCAACCGCGTGCCAAGGCGCGCGCATAGCGACGCATCTGTGCGAGCGAGTGCTCCTGACAGCAGCTACACTCGAGGAGCGGAGAGGCGCGGGGGTCATCATTATCATCATCGACAAAATCAGGCTGCACCTGCAAGATCGCATCCGCTATCGCTGCCCCTAGGTCATCTCCCTCGGGCTGTTTGTCGTAGTAGAGATGCAAATAGGATCTCGTCTCCTCGGGTTCGGGATCGGGAGAGGTGCAGATCTCGAGATGGCAGCCCAGCGCGGCAAAGTCGGCGAGCAGCGCGAGGGGAGGAGTCC
>CAYJID010000016.1:0-19631 GCA_964370135.1 uncultured Akkermansia sp.
CCGCGTGAGTAGATCCAGCAGATGGGGCTCTGCGTGCTGGTGGACATGGTGAGGTGCATACCCGCGCTGTCGTCGTCGCCTGTGGCGAAGTTGTTGAGATCATCAACACGGCTGAGCCAGAGGGTCTGGGGCTGGACGCGGGTGGAGGCCATGATGAGGCGTGACTCGTGGAGGGTGGCGGAGGTGGGGTAGCCGTAGCGTACGCCGAATGCCTGCCAGCTCCAGTCGCGTGAGCTGATGCTGCCTGTGATGGGGATGGGCACGTGGCTCTCGTCGTGGTAGACGGTGGTGCTGGGGTCGTCGTCATCGAGCATCTGGCAGCGTAGGATCATGTCGTGGCGGTAGGAGGGGATGATGAGGCGATTGGAGCAGGAGTCGGCTGGCCAGCCGCCCGCGAGGTTGTTGTCTCCTAGGTATTTGCTGCGGGTGATGAAGAGGCGTAGGTGGCATTCTTCTTGTGATTCATCGCCTGTGATGTTTTCATTGGAGGAAGATCCGATGCGAGAAAAGCTCTCTCCCATGTCTTCCCATTCGCCTGTGAGCTCGGGACCGTCGTAGCTGCGGCGGATGTCGTAGCTGCCAAACCATGAGCCCGAGCAATAGAATTGCCATGTGCCGCCGCAGGGGAGCGCGTCGCCGATGGGGACACCGCGCACGAAGTGTGAGGGGTAGTGGGTGGGCTCGTTGTAGCCTGCAATGTAGTCGGCGGGGGTGAAGGGCTTGATACAGGTGTAGAGATCCCAGTAGCCGCTTTGTAGGGCGATCTTGTCGCCTTTCTTGTAGCTTTTCCCATTGGTCATTTCGTAGATGGGGGCGATGGTGTCGAAGCCGTCGAGGTTCTCAGCGGGTAGGAAGTTGTCAGGGTAGTTCGCGGGGCTGATGAGGCCTGCTACAAAGTCGTTGGTCGCGGAGAAGTCGGCGGTGCAGACAAAGTATTCACTGGAGATGTCGCCGTGGAGGGCGAGCTTGTGCCCTGTGTCGTAGCTGCTGCTGGGGGTGATGGAGCTGATGATCTCGATGTCGCGGCGCAGCTCGATGGAGCGGGTGAAGGCTTCTGCCTGCTGGGTGTAGTAGGAGACGCGTAGCCGCTCGCCGCTCTCGGGGTCGCTGTCGTCGCTGATGACCTGCTCATCAAAGCTGACGAGGTAGTGTCCCTCGGTGGTGCTGGAGATGGTGAGGGGGTGGTCTTGCACGTCGATGGTGTACCATGGCTGATTCTTGAACTCAAAGGGGGCGAATGTCCAGCTGCCGTCGCGCTGGAGGCGTAGTGCCATGACGGGGCAGACATCGGAGAAGAGGAGCAACAGCGCGTTGATCTGTAGCCAGCGGACGCGCTCGAGGGTGCCGAATTGCCAGCTGCCGTCGCTGTCGATGCGCTGGAGCTCGGATGCGTCGGAGTTGCTACGGATGATGAGGGTGTCGGAGGAGAGCTCGATGAGGTAGATCTGGGTCTCGTCGTAGGTGTAGGGGATGAGGATGCTGTATTCAAGCGGGCTGGCGAGCAGGGGGCGCATGCCGCGTCGTCGGCTGATGCCGCCTGTCTGGGCGAGGTCGAAGTTGATGAGCTGGGAGCAGCTGCGGTGATAGGCGTCCATGTCGGAGCGTAGTGTCATGCTGGGGGAGATTTCCCCGCCGTTGAAGGCTAGTCTTTTCATTGTTGTATTGTGGGTTTCTGTTTGGGGTATGGGGTTAGGATGTTAGGATAAAAAGTCTTGGACGTAGGAGGATTGGGAGGGGGCGTAGTCTTGTGCCTGTGGTGTATGCAGCGAGATAAGCCCACGTGCCAATCCATCAGCAAAGGTGCGCAGCGCGTCGGCGGCGTGCGAGCAGAGGTCATGTAGAGGGGCGGTCTTGAGTGAGCCGTTGCTACCTGCTGGCAGGGTGCGGTAGTTGGCGAGGGCATCGACTCCGGGCATGAATGATTTGCTATCACAAATGGTGGGCTCGGAGCATCGCTTGTGGATGATGCAGCTAGGCAGCAAGGCGCGTGTGTTTTCGATACTGTCCCAGATGTTGGAGGTGCGTGGGACTCCTGTGACGTTGTAGCCTGCTTTGCGTAGGTGGTCGTCGTAGGAGGTGAGGGTGATGTCTCTCTTTGCCCCATCATGTGGTGTGATACAGCATGTGCAGCGTCCGTAGAGCACGTCTTTTTCTCTCACTATGTTGATGTAGTGTGCGACATCTTTGTTACAAGCGGTGTAGCAATCCAGCAAACTGAGCTTGCCGTTGCCCATGGGCTGTATCCACCAAATAGCCGTGTAGTCGCCAACTCCTATGTCCCATGCCGTGAAGATAGGGCGGTAGCGATCGTGTTCAAACTCGGCGGCTAGGTGCCCGCGCTCGCGCAAGAGTCCTATTTGGTCTATGTAGATGGTGCCGTCCATGATGGGGGAGAGGGCTTCTTCTGGGACGCTGGGGTATTCTTGTTTCATCTTGGCGCGCTGGGTGCGCTCCATGGTGGTGTACCATGCGCGCTGGGCGGGGGTGATGGTGATGTCAAGGCGGCGTTCGAGTCCGTTGAAGTAGTCTTCATGCTTGGGGCTGGGTTGGTAGTTGACTTGGGGGAGCTGGTATTCGGCTTGGCTCATCCAGTCGAAGAAGTAGAATTTGAAGTCGAGGGGGGAGAGGGGCTTACCTATCATGTCCATGGCGGCAAGGATGAGCTCGTAGTTCACGCCGTAGCGTCCTCCCTCATGAGTGGATTCTAAGTAGACGCGGCTATTCATCCCGACAGCGTTGATGGAGCCTGTCACAACCTCATCAGCGATGAGGGGATCATGGGCGGCGATGCTTCCTAGCTCGGAGACGTGGAGGAGCTGGAGTGTGTCGCCACGTACAGTCGTGCCGACGCTGATGCTTGAGCCGTTCGGGAAGGTGATTTCTTCTTTGTTGAATGAGGGCTTGTGAAAGTGCTGCTTGAGCATGCGGCCTATTTCGGCGAGTTCTCGATCTTTCGCGGTGGGATTCTCGGGTAGGTGGTCAAGCATGTCGTAGGCAAACTTTATCTTCTTGAGTTTGTTTTTGGCGAGTTTGATTGTTTTGTCGACGATGCCTGCCTTGAAGTTGGGGGTGAAGAGGCAGGAGTCTAGCATGAGCATGGAGAGGTAGGTGGAGATGCCGAGCTGACGCACCTTGAGGATGTTGTTTCTGGTGTGCGCGGATTGGTGGAGCCTCTCCTGTGCCCAGTTCATGGCGAAGCGTTGGAGCTGGCCGTCTTTGTCAAGGATGTGGTAGAGGGTGTTGAGGCGGCGCGTCTGGCTGCGTAGAAAGGCGGTCAGAGCGCGGGCTTGCTCGGGGGTGAGTATGATTTCGTTGTCGTCCACGGCGTGTTTTTAGTTTTCATCTTTAGCATGGAGGGGGGGCTATGTTCAATAGTAGTAAACTCGAATTGATCGCGCGCGGGAGGGCGTTTACAATGGGGGAATGTTTGATTTTACTGGTACTCGGTTTGACTTGAGCGTGCCTGAGGGGCTGCCTGAGATTTATGAGTTGGCGTTCTCGTTGGAGAATGGGGCGGCGTTTGACCTCAGCGGGGTGAGCTTTAAGGCGGTGGCTCTCTGTGAGGGCGCATCCACGGAGCTGACGGTGGAGGCTGGCGCGCAGGTGGGATCTCTGCTGCTGTCTATTCCTGCGCTGGATGCGGCTATCTATGAGTATGAGCTGCACTCGGTGTCGGAGTCGCTGGAGGTGAAGAGGCTGATCTATGGGCGCATCACGGCGATCTCGACGCTGCAAGCGGATGAGCTGATGGAGAGTCTGGAGAGTAGCTCTCTGCGTACGCTCGCAGTTCAAGTGCCGCTCGCGGTGGGTGCTCCTCTACAGGTGATGTGGCGCGGCTCGTCGGTGGCGGGGAGCTATGCGAAGGAGGCGCAGCTGTGGGCGATGCGCTCGCAGGAGTCAGCGGAGAGTGTGGGCGATATTATTGAGCGTGCGGAGACGGCGGTCTCGACGGCTGAGGAGGCGGTGGAGAAGCTGGATGTCGTGGATGCAAAGCTGGCTATGTTTGATGACAAGATTGCGTCGGCGGTCGTGCCGAATCCTGCCACGAATACATGGTGGATCGCGGGGCGTGATACCTTTGTTCGCGTGACTGGAGAGAATGGGAGGAGTCCGCAGATTTCTAATGTGGGGACGTGGCTGCTCTGGGATGATGCGCAGAGTATTTATGTGGATACAGGCGAGAAGGCGGTGCCTGATAATGGGCACTCGCCCTACATCTCGCCGCTGGGGACGTGGGTGACATATGATCCCCTTTCGGGCTGGGTTGACTCGGGTATCTCGGCGCAAGGTGTGGATGGTCTTGATGGCGTGAGCATGCGCCGTGTGATCATCGACTCGCTGGATGAGCTGCCCGATGGGCAGCAGCTGGGCGTGTATTACTACCTCCTCAATGAGCAGGACGCTTTTGACGTGTATGCGTGGCTGGAGACTGCCGACGGCGCGGGCTCTTGGGTGATGATTGGGGAGGCGAATGATATTGCTACAGCAGAGGTGCATGGGCTCGTGAAGCTGGGGACTGATTCCATCATCGAGCAGGGCGCAGCGGTGGGTAATGATGAGGCGGGTGGGCTCTCGGTGTCGTTGGCTTCTGTCGATACATCGGGGGCGGTGGTGCTCAGCTTTGGTGATGTGGTTGACTCTGGCGCGGCTATTGGCTTTGATGAGGATGGCAAGATACGCGTGATCTCCGCAACGATGGAGAGGCATGGCTCTGTGCGTCTGTCCATGTCTGCCACGGCTGAGGATGGCTGTATAGGACTCATGGCTAATGGTCTGATTGGCACACGTCGCGCGACGCTCTATCAGCCTGGTACGGTCAAGCTGGGCTCATCTATCGGGCAGGTGAACCCGCAGCCCTACATCATCGGCGTCGGGGCGACGAGTGATGGGCAGATTGCAAATAATATCTTGCGTGAAGGTGCGATCCAGCATCAGCGTATGGGGGGGTGGACTGGCTTTGATATGGAGTGGCTCGATGAGAGCGCGGGTGATCATCCTGACTACTACACGGAGGAGGATTACTATCTGGGCTTGGTAACGTCGGCTCAGTTCTCACAGAGTGCTGCCGAGGGGCTCACCTTGTTGAGCGCGTCTAGCTCGCTGCTCGCGGGGGTGTACATCGCGACCTCGATTTCTGATGCGCGCCCCGAGGCGGTGTTGTCGGCTTCGGGGCTCTCGGCTCATCTCACATCGACCTACTACAGTAAGTCGGAGGTCTACACGAAGGCGGAGGCTGATACGTCGGCGCAGACGTGGGCGCGCGCGACATTCTACACAAAGAATGAAGCCGCCTCCAAGGTCTACGTAGACTCGACATTTGTGACTCCTGCTGATGTAGAAGAGAAGCTTTCTGGCTACGTAGAGCAGCGCGCTGGATGGAAAGGCTGCGAGCCTATCCTTGATGAGGATTACAATAATCTTGAGAGTGAAGAAGATGGAATAGCCTACTTCATCTATTAGTATGAATATCACCGCTAGAGACAAAGATGGAAAGCTAGTACTCAATCAGCGAGTGCTTGATGTCCGATTCAACGGAAAGCAAATCAAGCGCATTATGCATAATGGTGTGCAGATTTATCCAGATAACAAATCAAGGATCATGAGCATGATTCTTGATACGGCACCTTTAGACAAGTCGGAGGCGGGCATCTACTGGATGCATGCCGAATCCCTGTGTCGCACCTCCTCCTCTCTCACTCAGCGTATGAGCTTAGAGCTCCCCTCTCGACGGTATAATCTGTTCTCGACCTATGGGATCTCCCCGCTTGTGGGATGGGACCGGGGGCGCATCAGCTTTGACAAGCTCGATGCTCCTCTTGAGAGCTCGCTGCAAGTGGGTGATCAGGTGGAGATCCAGCTGGTCATCCCCGAGCATGATTCCCCCGAGTACGCGACGCAGGGCAGCGGGCGCGGGGATGAGACTTCAGGCGCGGTGCTGCCATGGTATCCCAAGACCAAGCTCTACTGCCAATACGCGAAGTGGGAAAAGCGTGTGACAGGCGGCGTGACGGTCTCGATGGTAGGCACCCCAAGCGAGCGGGAGCATATTTTCTACTTCACCCATTCATGGGGGCATTGGCGAGGCAGTCCCACGGTGTGGGCGAATGCGGAGGGAGAAAAGAAGCTCCAGAATAGCATCCGCTATCGTGGTGACACGCAGATCGAACCACTAGATCGCGGGGCTGTCATCTCCTCCAAGGAGGAGAGTAGTGACTGGAACAAAATCTGGGCGCGCTACCCTGCTGTCACGAAGTCTGTCAAGCTCACCATCCTCTCAATCTCGACATCATGAGCCGATTGAATCAAGCGCGTGAATGGATGGAGAGCAAGGTGGCGGGCTCATGGGCGGCGACGATCGAGCATGTGCTTGCTCATGGCGGCATCTTTCATGCTGCTCCTGACTGCGTGCTGCTGGCGATGCCCTGTGAGGATGCGCCCGAGACGCTGCACATCATCTTCCAATGCTCACATCTGCCCGCTCTGCGTGCGCTGCTCTGTGCCCTGCCCTATCAGCGCGTGCGCTGGAGGCGCGACTATCGCAATGACTACGAATGGCGCGAGCGCGCGGTGGCGGATTTCTGCCGTCATCGTGATTACGGAACCAATTTAACCAAATCAACAACAAAATAATATGCCAGATATCCCACTCTATCAAGGCGAGCAGCACCGCTCCCCTCAAACGAATATCCAATCCATCGCCGCCCCCATGATCGAGGGGCAGGGCGCACAGGTGAACCGCGCCATTGACGGCGCGATGCAGGCGGTGAACTCCTACGCACGACTTAAAGACTATGCCACGCAGCAAGATGAGCAGCGGCGGTATGCGGAGAATCAAGCCGCCTTTGAAGAAGAATTCCGCGCGAAGAGCAATCTGCCATGGGGCTCAGAGGGCGCGATCTACGCGGCTGATGGACGGCTCAATGACGATGCCATCCAGACGCTCATCTCGAAGCATCAGGAGGCGAACAACAAAATTGAAAGCCACTACTGGCTACGTGACAATCAACTCCAGAGCGATGAGGGTAGGCTGACGCGCAACGGCAATCTCGAGCTCTCGGCTATCGCGCTAGCAGGTGAGCAGGAGATGAAGAATATACGCCGCGCGTTTGAGGGGAACTATGATCTCGCCATGGCGAGACAAGATTACGGCTCTGCATCCCAGAGTATCCGTGATGCGGTGTCGAATGGCCTGCTCACGCAGTCCGAAGGGCAAGCGCGATTGCATCGACTCGCGAAGAGCTCCGCACGCTCGCGCATGGCAGGGCGCAGGAGCGGCGGGGGACGTGGGCGCACGGCGGCTCGGCAGGGGGCAAGGCAGAATAACCTTGACCTGTATTCCGCGCTTGTCTCAGGTGATGATACGTCATCGACTGTGGAGCAAGGCGAGCGAAGGAAAGAAAGCCCCATTCTTACTGAGGGAGGGCTTTCTACGCATACGCTGCCCTCAGAGGACATCCGTGCTGACTCGGGACAGCTTACCTTGCCCACCTCTCTCCCTGATGGCGTGCCTCAGAAAGAACCTCTTCTTGATGTCGGCTATGATGAGGAACTGTTTTATCAAGACGGCATCACCCAGCTTGCTGATGATGAGTACAGGGCGCAAATCATGGAGAGTGCCGCAATGGCTAATAGTCCGACGCTGACGAGAGAGACGGCAACAGGAGAGCAGCATCTCTCCATCCCTGAGAGTACGCCTGAGCCGCTAGAGGAAACTATGGCAAGGGCTAATGTACCCGAGGGCTTGACTACGGAGAAAATGCGCCAAATGGCTATAAAGGTGACGAATTATTACGCTTCTTCTCCCGATTACGAGAATCTGGATAATGGCGATATATCCAAGCTCGTTATGTCTCAAATGAATATCGAAGGAGCAAGTGAGACCCTCTTTGATGGAGATGACGCACAGCTCCAGAACCTACTAGAAGGAGCTATCCAGCCTGTGCTCTCGCTGCGTGGTGGAGAGAAGCTCCGCGAGGATAGAGCTATGACTGGAGCTGAGGGATTAAAGGGAATCAATCAGCTGGCTGATGATGTCTTTGATTCTGATTCTTGGCTCGGTGGATGGAGGTACAGGCAAGACATGTTGACAGATGAAACCAACTGGGGCGAATGGTCACACAAAAATGAAAATGTGAAACAATCCTTTATTCGCAACAGGGCGAGATTTAACGCAGAGACAGGGAATAAATATGAAACGATAGATGATGCGTACGATGATTATTTCAAGTGGTACAACAAGGACGGAGGTCGATGGGAAGAGGAGAGAAATGAACGGCGCGCTCAGATCAAAGAGATTGCCAAACTGGAGGCGATAGAAGACGTAGCCAAGTACAGAGCGAATGGTGGCAGGAGCTGGGCAGAAGAGCAGCGCATCATCCGTCAAGCTCTGATTAGAGCCTCAGGAAAAGAGCATTCTCAAGAAACCCCAGTCGCCGATTATTACGCGCAACTGAAAGAGAGGAAGAGAGAGCAAGCAGCAAAGTACTGGAAGGATGCAGAGGCAACTATCCAATCTCTGCGAGCTCGAAAAAAGAAGCCCGAGCCCAAGCAGGAACAGCCCAAAAAGACGACGGCACAGCTCAAGGAAGAGGAGCGCAAAGAATTCCCCTATCGCTATCCAGTCAAGCAGTCTATGGCATGGGACAAGAACAGAGACGACACATCCAGCGAACCTATCATCACGGTTCCCATCGAACAGTACGCAGAAATCTGTGAGCAGCTAGGGATCACCGAAGATAATGGGCGCGGGCTTGGAGCAAAAATCGACGGAGGGCGATCTTTTTACATCGTGCGCCCTGGGCAAGTCTCAGGCGTTCAAATATCGGAAGCCCTATTCACCAAGCTAACACCTAAAGGATTAACAAAAAGCCAATTAAGAAAACGTCTCGCAAACTACGAGGCAGAACTCACCTATCAATCATTCTAAGCTATGAGCACCCCTATCAATACGACAGACATCCGCAACGCTTCATCCTCATTTGCAGGCTACGAAGCCCCCGACATCTTTGAGCAGATGCAGAAACGGAAGCATGAGACGGCACGCCAAGCGCGGCTAGAGCGACTCTCATCTATGTACCTCTATGACAAGGAGGGATTTGATAGAACTGAAATCGACGCTGATCCTGTGGATAGCATGACAATGGGTGCGAGGCACAACGCGGATGATTTTCATATGCTGATGGGCGACGAAATAGCCCACTCAATGGGAGGCAATGTCTACGATACAGCTGAGTACCTCATCTCTACTCTCCCCGATGAGGAACAAGGAAAGTTCAAGCAAGATCTGGAGCATAGCCTCAGCGTCAGCGACGGTCGCCGCGTCGTCTCTCGCATCATGGAGCGTCACGCGTTCAAAGCCTATGACGACGCCCAAGCGCAGCGCGCGGAGCAGCAGAAAGTCATAGCCCAACATCAAAGAGTGCTCGAGCAAACGATAGAGCAGTCATTTGATAACGAGAATGATATAATCATGCATACCAATGAAGCACGCGCTGCGCTCAAGCTTGCGAAGATTGAATCTGACTCATTACAGCGAGCAGTGTCGGCGTACGCCTACATGAGAAATAAAGCTCAGACGGATGAGAATGTAGCCATGGCGGCTATGTATCTCGGGGACGACGAGGTGGCGCGTGGTCTGCTACTGGAGCGCATGAGACAGGACGGGGCAAAGAATCCCATTGATTCGTGGGTGGGGTCAGCTGTAGAATCTGTCGTGGATGTGGGGGTGGGGTTCTTGGCGAACCTTCCCCTTCCTTCCTCTTCGCAACCTCGCTATGAGTACGGTAGCGCGGAGGAGGAGGATTACAAAAGCTACATTGACACTGGTGCTGCCCTCAAACATGATATGAAGGAGGCGTATGAGAAGGGGCGCACAGAGGACGCGTCAACAGGGGCATCTCTCGCCTACAACCTCACGAACGCCTTTGCTAAAGCCACCCAGAGCGCAACGCCTGTAGGTCTGCTCTCACTCTTCCGTGAGGGGGTGCAAAACGCCCATGGTCGCGCCGCCTCCTCGGCGCGGTTCAACCCTGAGATTTCGTCTGACGAAATTCGCACGAGTGCCACTTTCTACGGCGGCGTAGAAGCAGCGGCGTGGAAGGGGACGTCTATGGCGTTCTTCGGGCAAGCATACAAGGCTCTTCCTATCCTTCAAAAAGCCGCCGCTAAGATGGGCGCGACGAGGGTGGGAGCCTTTGCTTCGGCTACTGCTTTCGCAGCCGCTGATGATGTGATTATGACCATGTCTGAGTTCGGCATCAAGGGACTCTATGACTATGCGACCAATGCGCCCGATGAGCTCAAGTTCGCAGGTGAGGAGTTCAATGAGTGGCTGGAGGGATGGAGTGACCCTGAGACTCAAACCATGATGGGGCTCTTCTACGCTCTCGGCGGTTTGAGCTCCACGCCTGAGCTCAGAGAAGCTCACGCTGCGATGAAAGTCAGCAAGAAAGAGGCACTCAAGATGGGGCTCACGGAGGCAGATTATGACGATGCGCTCAAGCTCGATGAAGACGAACGCACGCCTGCGATGGCTCGCAAGATGCGCCAGCACATGGAGGAAGATTTCAGCGCATGGTCTCAGCGTGTCATAGCTCAAGCCAAACTGTCCAAAGACAGAGAGCTCCATCAGAAGAGGCGCGCAGATGCCGCCTTGCACGCAGCCATGCGTGTGCAGGGTATTAGTGAAGGTCAGTCAGACAAGGAGGGCATGGTGAGAGTCTACTACGACGGCGTGGCGCGTCCTGATGGGACATTTGACCAGGGTGAGACGTACCTAGACTTGACGCGTGAGGATGCAGATGATTTCATCGGCGGGGGGATCTACCAACAGCAAAAAGAGATCGTGCACAAGATTCGCGATCTCGGGGCGAAAAACGCGCTCCAAGGCGCATTCACCGATATACTCTCAGGTGACGTGCAGGTAGAAAAGATGCTGGGATCAGAGACCCCGCGCTCCCTCCAGCATCGCGCAAATCTCGCCCGAGAGAAGATGGAGCTGCTCATGAGTGAGGGGATGAGTGAGCGCGAGGCAAAGCGCACCATCGCCCCCGAGATCTCCCAGACGCAGACGCTAGAGAGCCTCATGATCACGCCTGAGCATTTCGCCCAGCGTATCGAGCTGGAGCGACAGCGTGGGGGAGATGCCGATTCTCCCATCTCGCAAGCCTATGTCGTCACGCAGTTCGTCGGGGATCAAGGGCGCAAGCAGCGCATCCTGCGCATGAGCCATGATATGAATCTCGCTCAGGGGCTCGAAGAGATCGCTGAGCAGAGCTTACTTGATCGCATCGAGGATGAGGATGTGAGCATGATTGATCTCTATCGTGAGCTGGATGATATCCGCTCATGGATGGCGCAGGATAAGCAGCTGAAGGTAGCCGCAGATAAGTTCCTAGGACTCTCCCCCGACATCGAGCAGAAGCTCGAGAAAGGGGACGCTCTGAGCGACTCGGAGCGCGAGGCGGTCACGCGTGCTGTCATCGAGGGCACGTCACGCCTCATGACGACGAATCTGATGTCACGCGCGCTTGATGGCAATGTGCCCGAGTGGATGGCGGAGCCCATCGCCGCGCTCACGCCTCATCTCATGGAGCTCCCCGAGGATCTCGCGCTAGCGCGTACGCTCTCAGCCGCCCGAGAGGCAGGAGTACTGGATAATGTCGCCTCTCGTCTCATGAATGCGACCATGGACGACATCGAGGCGGCTATCTCCTCACGTAGCGCACCCGATGCTGACGCGCTGATGAGTCTCTATCATGATAGCCTGCTGGATCAAGCGCATCTGGACGCGGCGAACGGCTCGGGTGTAATGATCTCGCCTCTCGTGACCTCGCGTGTAGAGCAGGTACAGCGCGAGGCGGCAGAAGAGTACGAGCAGCAGATGGCAGAGGAGAATGAAGCCGCTGACGCCATCGGGCGTGAGTACATCGCCGAGCAGGAGGCAGAGGGCGCGTCACACGCGGATGCCGTGAAGGCGAACGCGGAGAAAGCCGCCGATGCGCAGACAGAAAAGATCAGTGACAAGCCCGATGCACAGCAGGATGCCGCCTTTGATGGTGGTGTCTACATCCCCATCACGGATGAACGCGGGCAGGTGGTGAAATCTGGCGTGCTCGGGGTGGATGATCTGGAGATCATGCCCAATTTCAAACTGGGCTCAGATGCCGAGGGTGTCGTCCATCCTCTCAAGGGAGACTACCGCCCCGATCACGATCCCATACGCGTGTGGCGCAGGGCTGACGGCTCGCTCATGGTGATCTCAGGTCGTCACCGCCTCGATGCAGCAAAGAGAGCTGGCGCATCACGCATCACCGCCTACCTCTACGAGGAGAGCCCCGAGTTCGATCAGAGCTGGGCGCGTCGCTACGACGTGGAGAGCAACATCAGGGATAACCAAGCAAGCCCCCTTGAGGTGGCTCTCTACGTGAGAGGCGAGTTCACCGATGGTCGCACACTCACTGAGGAGGAGATCAGCCGCTCGGGCATCGCTCGAGAGGGCAAGCTGGGGCATGATGGCTATCTCATCGGTCGCAATGCTGGGGAGAGTGTCATGGAGGCTCTGCGCAATGGACGCATTGATACAAGTGACGCGCTGCATCTGGCGCGCGCTGTCCCTCACGCCGATGATGTGCAGAGCAAGGGGCTAGCCGCCCTCCTCGATGGCGCGAGCCGTGCGCAGGCTATCGAGCGCATGGTGGCAGAGGTCGCGCTGAAGAAGCTACAGCAAGATGTGGGTGTCGATGGGGGGCTTGATCTCTTTGGTAATCGCCTCGATGATGAGGAGTTCATGCGCTTTGTCGCGGAATATGTCACCAAGAAGAAAAACACTCTGGGCAAGGATATTTCCTATCTGCGCACTACAGCTGGGCGCAAGCAGTCTGCCGCCATGGCGACGCGCTACGGCGTAGACCTCAAAGACCCTGACGGCATGAAGAAGGCTCTCTCTGAAGCACAAGCTCTCAAGGAACGCTGGGCGCATCCCTATACTGATCCCGAGCTCATGGGGCAGGTGCGTCTTGCTTGGTTAGAGAAGACGCCTACAACGAACTTTAGCTTGAGTGCCTCTAATCCTACTGTTTATAGAATCAGCGCGAATGAGAAAGTGGAAAGCAAGAAGGAGCTGGTTGATATTCTGAAAGGAAAACGAGGGACATTTATCAATAAGAAATCGGGAGTTGTTGCCAACTTGAGCCGCGACGGCGCAGGAAAGCTAGGTCATGCAGCAGGGGAGAGCGTCACGAATCTTGTCCGACTAGGATACACCGAAGAAGAAGCGACTACTATACATTACACCGCGGCCTCAAGGGTGACTGATCTTTATGAAAAGGCGCAACTCTATCTAAGGGAGGAAGCTTATCACAAAAAGCAAGAACGAGAAGCAGTATTCCATTTCTTTGAGCCTGTAATTATTGAGACGAGTCGGGGAGAAGAGGCTTTTCTAGCCAATATCTCCGTGATTGAGTTTGTCAATCAGAATGATGGGAAGCGCGTTTTTAGCTTAGAGATGACAATAGAAAACCCCATCAGTGTCTCAGAAACAGTCACACCTTATACAGGGGCCCGCAAACAGAAATCTGATGAGGTATCTGGATTGAGATTATCAGCCTTTAATTCTTTTGTCAAGAAAGAAAAGAAAAGCATTGAACACCAAGCAAGAGCTCAAGGATTAATACCATGGGTCGAAGATGTGCAAGCTATTGAAGAGCTTACACGTGAGCTTGATCACGTCAAGGACGAAATCGCTAGAACGAGTGACAGACATGTCAAACACAAACAGCGTCTCCATGAAAAGCTAGAGGCAGTGCAAGGACATCTCAACGCTGAGCGTATGCCTAAAGATCATCAGAATCCATCATCGGCGATAGCACCTAATGGCGAGCCTAGCAAGCTCTCTCTTGATCAGTGGCTCAATGTGCGCACTCAGTCATTCAAGGAATGGTTTGGTGACTGGGAGAGCGACCCAGAGAACGCGAGCAAAGCTCTAGATGAGAACGGTGAGCCTAGGTTATTTTATCATGGGACAAGAAGCGATACGTTTACAGTGTTTAACCCAAGGGATCATGTCGACGAGAACTTCAGAAGACCTACAGATAATATTTGGGTTACTGTGGAAAAGGATATAGCCTCGACTTATGCTCGGGGAGGGGAGGTTATGGAGCTTTTTCTCAATACTCGTCGAGTGAAAACCATTAACGCCAAGGGGCAGCAGCATTACAACTTGCAAAGATATAGTTATAAAGGTACTAATGATATTGCATCATGGGTTAAGAGCAAAGGGTACGATGCTGTACAGATTAAAAATATCAAGGACACACCATCATTTTACGACCTTCCTCCTTCTGAGGTTTGGGCTATATTCTCCCCCTATCAACTCAAATCGGCAACGAACAATCGTGGTACTTACAGTAACGAAACTCCTAATATCAATTTCTCTCTGGGCGGGCTACGCGCCAAGAGCGCGGGCGCAGCCGTCCAGCGCGGCACGACATTCATCGACCCCGCCGACGGGCAGACAAAGTTCTTTATTGATCCCACCGAGTCGCGCCTCAATACAGGTTTCAAGATGGGGCAGATCACCAGCATCCCTGCAGGAGGGCACAAGGATGTCAGTCTGGCGGCTCTCCTTGATTTCCCCGAGGTGTATCAAGCCTACCCCGAGTTGCGAGATCTGCGCGTGCGTCTCTACAAGCCCAAAGCTGAAGATCATGTTTATGGTTACTTCTCCCCACCATCAGGCAAGAAAGCAGCCTACATCGGAATCAATGCTAATCATGTATCTGCTGAGAATGCGCAGCGTTTCAAGCAGACGCTCATGCACGAGATGCAGCATGCTATCCAGCGTATAGAGGGATTCTCACGTGGTGCTGGCAGCATGAATCAGAACGGGGCGGCTCTTTATCTTCGTACCGCGATCAAGCAGCGAAAGGATAAGGGTATTTCTGATGATTGGAGCCGGGACAATCTCGCCTTCATGGAGGAGCTGCTTGAGCAGGTGAACCAAGGTGATGATGCAGCTATTGATTCCGTGTATACGCTCTCCTCAGGCGAACAGGAGGCGCGTCGCGTGCAGGAGGGCAAGCCCATCGAGGAGCACGCCGCCTACATCTCATCGCCCAGTCACTATACAATCTCCATTGCGCAGAATGCAACGGAGCTCGGCGGCATCACCTTTGACAAGCTGGGGCGCTTTGGGCGCATTCTTCATAATCGTTTGCGTCCTGTGGGCGACTTCACACACGATAGGCTCATCTATCAGATGATTGAGAGCGTGCAGCGTCGCGTCCGTGAAGCTGAGTCTCACGGCGATGACAACAGCGGCTTGCAGCTCGCGCATGAGGCTCTCTCTATCCTGACCAGCTTTGAGAGATATCTACCTGCCTCCTATGGCTTCGCCCTTGAGCCGTACAAACAATGGATTCATACCTTCGCCAATCTTCACGGCAGCGCAGACCCTCAAGCTGCGGGCAATGTCCTGCGAATGAAGGGCTGGAACAAGATCATGAGGATGTCATTCATGAAGCAGCTAGGTGAGATCCTGACAGGCAAGCTCAGAAGTCAAGATGCTGAGTTCTGGATGAGCAATGAAAGCACGCGAGCTCTGCTTGATGAGGTGCAGCAGCACTACATCAAGACGCTCGGGGATGCTGACACGAAGCGAGGACGGGAAGCCGCGCTAGAGCAGACTCTTGCCTATGTCGAGACAAGCGGACTTGATGAGAAAATCTTCAAGGCGATGGGCGAGGTGAAAGTAGAACGCGTGCTGGCCAAGTTCCTCGATCGTGTTTCCCAGCAGCTCGATGCCTATCGCAAGGATGTCCATCTAGGCAAGATTCGCCGCGTCGTCAGCAGCCTCACGCCTCTCCCCTCCAAGGATGGTAAGCCCGTCAAAGGGCGCATGCCAGCTGAGAATTACAAGAAGGTCATGGACTACATGCGACTGCTGGAGATGACAAAGGGCGAGAAGATCACCTTTGATGAGACGCGCTACACGGGCGAGAACCAGAAAGAAAAAGCATGGGACGACATGACCCCCGATGAGAATATCACCGTCGATCTCTTCGACGCCGAGGGGAAGAAGGAGACACTCACGCTCACCAAGCAGGAGTTTGAGACCTACGCCTCCTTTGACACCATGAGCGCAGAACAAGCCGAGACCGTGTCACGCATGCTAGGCGAGTACATCACCACAGGCAAGAACGCATGGGAGAATATCCAAGAGCAGAAGCTCGAGCATATTCGTGAGAACTGCACCCCCGCCCTACAAAAGGTCGGAGCCGCCACGGATGACGAAGTTCAAAAACTCCAGAACTCCATCATGCGCAAAGTTATGCCCGTGGTACGCAAAATAGGAAGCCTTCTTGGCTGGGCGATGAATGACGTGCAGACACTCGACAGCATCAGCTCTGAGGAATCTCTCCGCTCGATGGCGACTCAGTGGCGTGACAGAGCTGTAGACGGACACCTCTATGCCGCACAGAGCGAGAAGCGCACACAGCTTTTCACCATGAAGACAATCATGGCAGGGGCAGGCATCAAGAACAAGAAGGAATTCTCCGACTACATGCAAGAGGTGAATACAATAAGAGACACAGGCATCGTCCTCATTGAGCAAGCACCTGATTTCAGGGATAAGGCGCATGAGGAAGTCAAGCGTCAGATGGTAGATATCTTTGACCGCAAGAGCCACAGGAAGCGCGACAGGCAAGATCCTCTCATCAGTTCACTCGTCGCCATCGAGGAGGCGGGAGCTATCCCTGAGCTATTGCTAGACGATCTTGGGCGCAAGCAGAACACCTACATCAAGCAAGCCCTTCTATCTATCAATAAGGGTGAAGATGTCCCCGCATCAGTCAAGAAGAAGCTCAAAGCGAAGGCTGACGAGAATCTACTAGCGAAAGCCCTCCTAGAGAAAATCGACAAGAAGCAAGTCAGTAAAGGGACGATTCATCGCCTTCAGCAGTCGTCGCGCGACCATTTACTTGCAGCGGCACTTCAGGCGGTGAAAAATGGGGGGAACACTCCAACAGCAATCATTCGAGAGCTAGAGGCAAAGTACGGAGGTATTGGCGATCCCACGCAATCGCCTTACCGAGGCGACGACGCGCTCAAGGTCTTCTTCACTGAAAAGGAGTATGAACGCTACACAGACGCGAACGCCAATATCAAGGCGAAAGAAAGCAAGCTGCTTGAGGACTGGCAAAAGGAAAAAAAAGAAAAACAAGCCCTCACAGACCGCTACAAGACAGGCGAGCGGAAAGAAGGCAAGTCGATGAATATCACGCGCGCGCAAGCCGCCTATCGCGTGCTCATGTGTGAGCAAGAAGACCTCATTGACTCACTCAGGCAGCAGGGCTATACGCCTGATGTCGTGCGCCAGCTCGAAGAGTACGCGGGAGCCGACCTCATGCGCATTGCTCGCAAGCTACGCGTCGAGCTCAACGCGCGTAAAGCAGAGCTTAAGCGCATCTATGAAAGCGTCTACGGAATGCCCTTCCCCGAGGTGAAAAACTACTTCCGAGCCTTCTTCAACGTCAGTTATGAGACCAAGGAGAAAACCGTGATCGACGGGCAAGGGACAGGCAACGCCGCCGGCACTGGCAAGGTGAAGGTACTCTACACGCGTCGCAAGCACAATGCACGCATTGATCAGACCATGAGCTTATTCTCCGCATTCAGCGCAGGGATGAAAGAGCAAGACATCCTCATCGGCTTCGAAGACCTCCCTCAAGAGATGGCGCGCACTATGAACTTCTCCGAGGGTGAGGGGCAGGACAAGCATGATATGAAGTTCGCCCTCACCAAGCTACTAGGCACGCAGACCGTCGCCAACCTCGACCACATCGCGAAGAACTACAGCCAGCTAGCCCCAGAAGTGGAGACCAGCACACAAGCCGCGACCAAGCTGCAAAACGCCCTCTCATCCACCTCCGCGCGCATCATTTTGTCCTCTCGCGTCGGGACGCTCTTCAAGCAAGGAACGGCTTATTTTAATTCACTCCACGGCGTGGATCATATCAGTACGCGCGCGTGGATGACGAGTGCCGCAAGAGTCACCTCGCGCCGAGGCAAGAGCGGATGGAGAGAAATGCTCGAGCGTCCCGAGCTCGCCGCACGCTTCAAGGGGTGGGGGCAGACAGAGATCTCACAAGCCATCCGCCTGCTTGCCGATGTCAAGATAAGCAATCAGAACCTAGAAGCACTCGGCACGATTCCTCTGGAAGCCATCGAAGCAATAGACGTGAAGGCAAATGCACTCTCATCTGCCATCATGTACGATGCCTCCTACCGCTACCACCAGCAGCAAGGAGAGATGAACGGAGAGAAATACACCCCAGAGCAGCTCGATGAGATGGCGATGTATGATGTGCGCACGGCTCTAGCGGTGAAAAGTCAGCCCCAGAGCTGGCTGAATCGCTCGCTGACGAGCTCTCAGCAGAGCGCGTTCAAGGTGTTCTCATTCTTCCTTGGAGGGGAATCAATCAATACGTTTGGCAACTTCGTACGACTGCTAAGCAAGAAACAATACAAGAAAGCGGGCGTCATGTGGTTCACTCATGGTATCGCGTTGCAGGCTCTCACGCTCGCTTACAATCTCATCACCGATGATGAAGAGCTACGCGAGAAGCGCAGCGCGTGGGGCTATATCTCAGGCGCGCTACTCGGTCCCATCTCGGGCATTCCTCTAGTGGGTCCCTTCGTGCCCTGGCTTGTCAATGGCATCTCGCCCAAGATCGAAGATCTTGCTGAGCTCATCGGCTTGGATGTCGATCTGCCGCACGTCTACGGAAGCAGCCTCATTCCTATGGGTGATATCGACCGCTTAAACAGTCGAGCTAACAAAGCCTTTAGTGACAAGGGCACGTGGGATGATAAAGTCATTGTCGTGAATGACGCGCTGCGCATTCTTGCGACGCTCACGGCTCTGGGGACAAGGAATTCAACCAGCAAGACAGGAGCAATGATTAACGCAGGAGCTTACGCAACCGCCTCCGTGGGGAATATTCTAGACTTCTTCGTGAAAACAGGAAAGAATGTGTCAGAGCTTGTAGATTAGTTCTACTTTTCTATAGTATTTTTTCTAGGTGACGAACAAGGTGAATCATCGCTTTAATTTATTTACAATAAATAGACATAAGTCCCACAACTGGTAGTATTAAAAGTAAAACACAGGGCTTCATCGGAAACGGTGAAGCCTTTAACTTTGGGGATGTAGTTTTTAAAAAAATAGGGCACCGCATTTGTTGATTATTGATTTACCGCGGATGGCGAAGGCGTATTGTGACTTGGATGATGAGCTGGCACTGGCGTGTGATGTGGAGACCGAGGGGCTGCTTGCGAGGATCAATTTGCCTGTGAAAAAGGATGCTGCTTCGTAAAAAAGAACAAGGCATTTTACCATGGTAAAATGCCTTGTGTGAAAAAAGGGGGCGAGGAAATTTTTAGCCTTCGGCGTGTGCGCGTAGTGCCGTGACGCAGATTTGGGACCAGCTTTCGAGGCGGTCGTAGAGTTCGCCTGTGAGCTCGTCGAGGCTGTAGAATTGCATGTCGGTGAGCGCTGCTTCGTTGGGGGCGATGTCGGGGCTGGGGAGGTCAAAGAGGTGGACGACGCCGAGGTGGACGCGGCCGACGTC
>CAYJID010000017.1:0-19559 GCA_964370135.1 uncultured Akkermansia sp.
CCGAGCTCCAAGCCGAGCTTGACCGCTGGGCACCCCACTGCGCCTACTACCTCCTTGACGCGGGACAAGAAGGAGGCGGCCACGGCTGCACCCTCCAATCAGCCGACCTTATCCAGCAGCTCAGCTTCCCCCACCCTTGGCTACTCGCAGGCGGCCTCACCTCCGACAACGCCCGCGCCCTCTATACCGAGTACCACCCCCACGGCCTCGACCTCAACAGTGGCCTCGAGAGCACCCCCGGCATCAAGGATGCCGCCAAGGTCACCGCCCTCTTCGACCTGTTCCCCCATTGAAGCGCGGCAACGAAAAGGAGAGAGAAGACATACACATCCTCTCTCTCCTTCTTCATTGATAAACAATTCATTTTAAATCAAGGTATCACCGTAGGCGAGTCCGACTTATCTGATGAGTCACGGCAACTGCCAATAGCCACACTCACGCCCACAAGCAGCAGAGCTGCTGCGATCAAAAGCAAGAGAGGATTCGTCTTCACTTGAGCGCAAAAAGCGCCCGACCCTTCCAATGCTCGCACAGGTGGTACAACATAGCTACGGGCGCTCAGGCAGATATTCATTGTAGGATCAAACTGCGCGGGATTCACAGCGATAGTGATACGATCGAACCAATCCGCCACAGGCAAATAGGCTAGAGATTGATAGATATGCTCTAGTGCTTCTTTGCGATTTTCCCCTACACCATAAAAAAGCTCGTTGAGCTCTCCTAGGCTCAGAGGAAGAGTAGAGACAGACAGCGGGTGATGCTCAGTGGGTACGTCGAGTGCATCCTCTCCGTTTTTCCACGCTTGCACAATCTGCGCCCAAGTCAGCGCATTGATACTTGCATGAATATCAGCAACGGATTCAGCCTGAAGATAATCCTGACGATCAATACAATAGCCCACGATATAAGATATCGCGCGCTTCCCTGGTCGCTCTACATCAAAATAATTGATGAACAATCGCCTCTCCTGATTAACAGGAAGATCTAAAAAAGATCGCTCCCCCTTATCAGCGTTAGCTACAGTTCTCTTCCACTTCTCAAATACAGCGAAGCTTTCCGAATCCTCCACTCCTAGTGCAAAAGAATCATCATTGAGATTCTCCCCTCCATAGATATAATAGCTTGTTATTTTCATATTTAAAACATGGTTTTAATTTCGTCAATTACTTTTTTCAAATCATCCGTTGTGTTTTTAAACTTTTCCGCCCCCATGATCGAGCCACGATTTTCCTTTTGTAAATAATCATGGTAAGCCTCGCTGAAATTGGTAAATTGCAAACGAGCAGGACGCAGCAGACGCTCGCGCGCCTCTCCCAAATCAGCCAAGATGAACTTGACTCGCGAGAGTAGCTCATAGATACACACCGACTGAACATGCTGCAAAATCGCATCTTCTAATGAGGCTACTCCATCAGTAGCACTCTGACTCTTTGCGCTTAGAAAATGAATATCATTCATCTTGTGGCATTGCCACTTATCAAACAATTGCGTCTTCACTTCTTGCTTGAGCTCCTCTTCGCTTCTGCCTGTACCTCTGGCAGCCTTAAGCATTTTATCCTGCTTGTTGAGAGCAAATAAATGGGGGAGATCTCTTATGTAACTCCTGTAAAACTCTACACTATTATTTGACTGATAGTAATCGACACTCTCAAGGAATAGAACAACTCGCGCCGTCTCCAGCATAGACAAGGCTCTCTTCGTGTCTTGCGCATTCCGGTCATCATCTGCGGAGTGCGCACGTTCTACACAATTCTCAGCACCCGGTGTATCCAGCAGAATGCAGTTCGCCTTCAAGAGCTTTGATTTGCCAAAATTCCCCTCCACCTCGATGACCTCGACATTCTTGTGCGCATTACCTTGATGGGAGCCATAGCTCACAATCAGCAGGCGAGCCTCTTCTAGTGTCTTTCTCGTATGGAGTTCTTCTTTCCCTCCCTCTAAACGGATGAGGATCTGGTATTCTGCCTCCTTCATACTTGCGTTGTGGCTGACCATGATCGCAACACTTGAGGCAACCATGGCCTTGACTGGCATGAGCTCCAAATCTCCGCCAATGAGGCGATTGATGAGGGTAGACTTGCCACGCTTTTGCGCACCAAACACACCAACGACAGGCGAGCTCATCTTATCAATAGCTGACATCACCTGGTCGATCTTTGATACGTCGCGTTTGGATTTCTCACATTGCCCTTTGATGATGGACAAAGTACGAAGGAGGTAATCCAAATGTAATAAGGAGATAGTATTCATGATTTCGTTTCGTGGAGCTGTTGGAGGATAGAAGGTTTGCGGTCAAGCATATGCTGGATGGTCTCAATGTCTCCCTTGAGCTTCACCATGCTGTTCTCATCGAAATTGACGACAAGTTGCTTGAGCTTTTCGATTCGCTGTGCATGTTCCTTGAGCCTATCTTGCATCTGGCTTCTGTAGTTGATGCTGAAATTATCCTTCATTGTATTCATTTGAGCGAGAATTTTCTCACCTGCCTCGGCTAATAATTTTGTTAAAACAACCTTGGCTTCGTCAATGTTTTGGGACACCCTCCATTTTTTGCCAAAGTAGCCCACCACCGTCACTACTGTAGCAGCGATGACAACCGCAGGCACGGCTCTAGTAGCGGTGTTAGCGAGTGCTAGTATGCTTGTCCCTTTTTCTGTTTGCGGCGCGGTCTTTGTCCCTTTTTCTGTTTGCTGCGTGGTCTTTGTCTCTTTACCCGAAATCACATCCTTGGCTTTTTGAACCATCGAGCTATTCAGGGCTTGCTCCACGAACGGGATCGCTTTGATTGCGTTACCTACATTTTTAACCTCTGCATATTTCGCGCTTGCCTGACTAGCAAGACCCACGACGGACGCATCCCATGACGGAGTGCTAGCAGACTCTACTGGCGATGCTGCCGACAGAGGCAGAGATGATAGCAAATTCCCAGATAGCACCCCTGCTACCTTCATATCAATACTGCTGAGAGGAGCCAAGATGGTATCGACTCGTTCGTTCAATTGATACAGCATCGGCGCGAGATGTACTCCGATAGCTCGTGAGACGCAATCATTCAATTTTCCTTGCTTGTTGAATGCTGCGAACAGTCCGTCTTGTTCAAGCTCTGCCACAATGGAGGTCTCCATTGAGGGTCGATACGCATGAAACTCCGTTGAGAAGCTCATCAATAGCTGCTTCCAATCGCGATCAACGCGAGCGAGCGAGGCGCGCATCTCGCCTTCGAGCTCTTGGGAGAGAGCCTCCAGTTGCTGCTGCTCCTCCCTCAGTTGGTCTGGATCCACCTTGCCAGAAAGCACCTTTGCGTGTTGCTCTTTGTTTCGCGCTAGAGCTTCTGTAGCCTGCTCAACGAGACTGGCAAGGCGTTGCTTTATCAGCTGAGGTTCGGCTGAGTTCGCCAGAATGAACTCCTCTAAATCCTTTTCTAGTTCGCGCATGCCCGAGCACTGAAGCTGCTGCTCAAGCATCCCGTCGTCTGACTCGGTCACTAGCAATTCATAGACACTGTGGGCAGAAATAGGATAAATCTTGCCACATTGCAGACCTGAAGCACGCACTTGGGACTGTATATAGGCCTTCATTTCATCGACCTCCTCAGGAGAGTCGAGTTCATCAACCTTGCTCAGCACAAAAAAGACTTTTCGCTGATCACGCTCAGCGATCTGAGTCAGCAGCTCAAGATCCCCTCCATCGAGAGGGAGGTCTGCCGCGATAAGAAAGACAATCGCATCGCTGGTGGGCAAGAAATGACGCAGCAGCTCATCGTGATGACCATAAACGGAGTTCTGCCCAGGGCTATCGACTATATTCATCGCCTTGCTCCAGCTGGGGTACTCACCATAGACTTCTATTGATTCCACATTCTTCGAATTCTGCGGATTGCCCCCCTCCGTTGCATAATCACGCAGCTCCGAGAGGCGAATCTCACTCGTCACATGGGCTTGATCTGCACCATGAGGGGCAAAGCTGACCACAGCCTTGGACCGTCCATCTGGACTCAAGGATCTGTCCATGTACTTGATAATAACTGAGGTACAGGCGGTGAAGGAGATAGGAGACAGATCATCATTTCTCTGCCTCATCAGCGCATTGAGTAGTGTCGACTTGCCTCGGTTGAATCCACCCACGAGGGTCAAATTGAAACGACCTCTCTTTAGTTCATCTAGAGACTGGCCAATATGGCGAGCAAGCGTCTTCTCCCCCAGCTCCTTGAGCAGAGCGACACTCTGATCGAGAAAGTCAATAGTGGCTTTATTTTCAGATATATATTGTTCAAACATAATGTTATTTATTTCAAATTATCATTTTAGCAAATCACAATCACGCAATGCTTCACTGTCAATCAACCACCCTATCACACTGGCAACACCGCGAGGCTCAGGCTGGAACTTTTTCTGCGGGACGAACTCTCTATCACCCTGCGAGGTCAAGAGCAGTTTCTCTCTACTCCCCAATCCATATACACGAAAATAGTCTATATGATCCTCGTCTAAGTCCTTCAAGTGCCCATAAGCGGCTCCGTAACATTTAGCAAAATCACCCTCGAGACGCCTGCACTTGGGAGGGGTATAAAATAGCTCCAGTTTGTTAAACACGACAGCTACACGAGCCTGCTTGTTATGCTCGGCGACAGCCTGAAAGAGTTTGGCATAGCTTTGCCCCTCGCCTTGATCATCCCTATTCGCCATAGTTTCACTATCGACCACGAGGATGATGCCATGCGCCTTTTTAACAGCTTCGAGTACTTTCTTACCTTCCTTGCCTTCCCCTATCTTTTCAAAATCCTCTCCAGGGAAGTCATGAAAAATCAGCTCTTTTTTCGTTCTAGCAGAGAAAAACTTGTGAGCGGCATATCCTCCGGCGACTACACCAGCTATACCTAGAATAGCTACACCGCCAGTAGCCACTGTTAAGCCACCGAGAATAGCTTTGCCAGCCAAAGCCCCTTTTACAGCAGCACCACCGAGAGCAGCTTTGCCAACCAAAGCCCCTTTTACAGCAGCACCACCGAGAGCAGCAGCACTCACGACTGTTCCCGCCACAGCGCTTGCCGAGAAACACTTATCATCATAGACAAACTTCAAGCCTTCTTCATATTTAGTCGTGCGATTGGGCCATTTTCCTGCAAGAAGCATTTCATAGTTTTTCTGAACATAGGAAAGGCAGTGACCAGAATCCTGCTTAAACCCCATACCATCTGCACTTTTATTACATATATCTTGCAAATAATTCGCCATAACTGAGATAAACACCGTTTTCCCACTATTGCGCATTCCTAAAATAACTATGCTCTTTTTATCCATGTGTGTGATTTCTTAAATTTTACCTCACGATCAACCTATGCCAAAGTGTAACACACCTAGGAGAACTTACAAGAAAAAAGAGATGCGATTTCTATAACAGTACAACTTAGTACTTAACTAACATCTAACAACCGAGTTGTCAATATAAAAGAAGCAATTACCCCCTCATACTCAAATTCCTCCTACACGCGCACCATGAGCATGGCACGATACTCGTGCAAAATAGCGCAATATCGCCACAACATCAGTTATTTGAAGAGAAAATTTTAAGATAACATAAAAAAATATTTACGTTTAAGTAACTATATTTAAACTGATAACAAACCGATATATTTTACGGACATTATTATTTATTGATTTGTAACTAATTTTTCACTAAATTGAGTTACAATGAACGCGACCGAACAGCGCAATGAACTCCGGAAAGAAGTGATCAACTTTATCCGTGAACATCTAGGATTTGAGCAGATATATACTCCAAATTCCCCCTCGCTATACAGCTCGCTACAGCAGGAGGAATGCCGCAGCGCCCTACATCAGCTCAATCGCAGCCTCCCTGCCCCCGCCATCGAGCAGGCCCTCACCACACTCCACGACCTCGCCACCGAGAACGACGCCCCACTCATCGAGCGCAACAAGCAGCTGCACACAGCCGTACAAGAGGGTCTCTACGTCAGCTATTACAAGGATAACCAAGAACGCCGCGCCTACGTGCGCCTCATCTCCCCACGTCTGCTCAAGAAGCAGAGCTTCCAATTCACCCTCAGCGACGACCAGCGACTCATCATCCTCTACGTGAACGGACTCCCCCTCGTCCTCATCGCGCTAGACAGCTACGAGCAGATCGAAACGCTAAAGCGCGTGCAGCCCGATCTCATGGCCTACAATGCCTTTTGCATCATCTGCACCCCTGAGAGCAGCCGCGCAGGCAGCCTCACCGCCGACGAAGAGAGATACATGACGTGGAAGAAACCAGGAGAGCTCCACCTCAACCACTTCTCCACCCACCTCCAATCCCTCCTAGAAAAAAAGCGCCTCATCGAGATCCTCCAGCACTTCCTCTGCTATGCCGGTGATCAGAAATACCTCGCCGCCTACCACCAGTACCACGCCGTCCACGCCGCGCGGCGCGCCACCGAGCGCGCCCATGAGCGCGACGGACGCGCGGGCGTCTTCTGGCATACACAGGGCAGCGGCAAATCCCTCTCCATGGTATTCTATGCAAAGCAACTACTACTCAGCAAGAAACTAGCAGCACCCACCCTCATCATCGTCACCGATCGACACGACCTCGACAACCAGATCAGCAGCCAATTCGCCCTCAGCGGCGATTTCCTCCACACCCAGCCCATCCAGGCCCGCAGCCGCAAGGACCTGCGCCGCCTGCTGAGCACCACACAGGCCGGTGGCATCATCCTCACCACGCTACAAAAATTCGACCTCCTCGCAGACGAATCAGACCACGCACTGAGCCAGCGGCGCAACATCGTCGTCATCGCCGATGAGGCCCACCGCAGCCACTATGGACTCATCGAGCGCGTCGAGAGCACAGGCCAGATCAGCATAGGCTCCGCGCGCAAGATGCGCCTCGCGCTGCCCCATGCCAGCTTCATCGGCTTCACCGGCACCCCCATCACGGAGAACGACCGCTCCACACGCGAGGTCTTTGGCGACTACGTCGACATCTACGACATCAGCCAAGCCATCGAGGACGGCGTCACCTGCCCCATCCACTACGAGAGTCGGGTCAATCAGCTGAGCCTCGACACCGAGACACTCGCACAGCTCGACCGCTACTATCAGCAGCACCAGCACAGCCCCGAGGCAGACCCAGAGCAGGATGAGCAGAAAACCCACCCTGACAGCAGCTTCGAAACACTGCTCTCCTCAGACGCCACCCTCGGCTCACTCTGCGACGACCTCATCTCGCACTACGAGAGCCAACGCCAAGACCAGCAGACGGGCAAGGCACTACTCGTCGCCCCCTCACGCCGCATCGCCATGCAGCTACGCGACGCACTACTCCAGCGACGCCCCGACTGGCACAGCGGCAGCGAGCAGCACCCGCAGACGGGCAAGCTCGCCCTCGTCATGAGCAGCTCCGCCAGCGACCCCAGCCACTGGCAGAGCCTCATCGGCGATGAGACACAGAGAGGCTACCTCGAGCAGCGATTCAAAGACAAGCACTCCCCGCTCAAGATCGTCATCGTCGTCGACATGTGGCTCACAGGCTTCGACCTCCCCTCACTCTCCACCCTCTATATGTATAGAGCCATGCGCGGGCACAGCCTCATGCAGGCCATCGCCCGCGTCAACCGAGCCTACAAGGGCAAGCCCTACGGACTCATCGTCGACTACATCGGCATCGCACAGGCACTCCAGCAAGCCATGGAGGACTACAGCCTACGCGACAGAGAACGACTCTTGAACATCCAGCACAGCACCCCCGAGCTCAAGCGCACCCGCATGCAGCTCGAGATCTGCCACGACCTCCTCGAGGGCTGTGACTACGAGCAATTCTCCCTCAAGGATCAGGACAGCGACAAGCGCAACGACGCCATCGCAAGAGGCGTCAAGCACCTCCTGCGCACACAGCAAGCAGACACGCAGACACCACGCGACGCCTTCTTAGAAGAAAGCCAGCCACTACGAGCCAACAGCTCTCTATGCGGCAGCCAGCTATCAGAAAAAGAGCGCCACCAGACCAGCTACTTTCTCGCCCTACGCGCAGAGCTATCCCACAGCGCGGAAAGCGCAGAAAAAAGCCCCCCAGCTCAGGAGAAAATCTCCCCCCGCCTCAGCGACCTACTCCGACAGAGCACCGACGCCGCAGAAAAACACGACATCTGCGATCGCCACTACCTGCGCGAGCTCGCCAAAATGGAGCACAAGCATCTCGCCATCCAGCTCATCGAACGCCTCCTGCGCGAGCAGCTCGATGCCTACCACCGCATCAACTGCCTGCGCGCAGAATCCTACCTCTCCAGCCTCGAGCTCATCATGCAGCGCACACGCACAGGCGGCACCCCCGAGACAGACATCATCCAGCAGCTCGAGCACCTCGCGCTAGACTTCAAGAAAGGCAAAGAAGCAGGCCTCCAGCTCGAGCTCAATGACGAAGAATACGCCTTCTACGACGCCTTGACAAAGCCCTCACACATCCTCGATCACTACCAGCCCGAGGGCATCATCACCATCACGCGCGAGCTCACGCAGACGCTGAGCCCACACCGCGGACGCGACTGGAAGCAGAAAGAAACCATCCAAGCCCGCATGCGCTGCGACATCAAGCGACACCTCGCAAGACACAGCTATCCGCTCGAAGCACGAGCCGAGGCCCTCAGCTCCGTCATGCGACAATGCGAAGCCGTGCTCGCAGAGAGATAGCAGACTGGAGCTGCTGGCACAGAGCGCGCGCGCCATCACCTAGCCCCTATCAACGCCCCCCAAAAAGAGCTCCTTGCGCAATGAGTCCGTTGAGAAGCTGAATCTAAAGGGAGCTTCTAAATTCTCGTCATTCTAAATAAGCAAATACAGAAAATCGCTTCACAAGGCAGCTTTTGAGCGCTTTTAGGCTGCATTTCCTGCGAATTTTCGTCTCAGAGGACACTCTGAGCCATCAATTCGCAAAAAATCCAGCTCTAAAATCATCTCAAAATCTTACCTCGCGAGAAAATAGAAGCCCCCTAAAAAATGAGCGCCAAACCGTACACAAAATCCGAAGCTGCTCATTTGGGGACCTTGCAAAATTAGTTTTGGGAAATTGCAGATTTCGAAAATGAGCGTCGCAGCACGTCTTTTGCTGCATTTTGGCGAGAATTCGCAGCTTTTTGGGCTTACATAGCTCGCTATGCGCGCCCAAACGCCGCAAATTCTCATCCAAACTGCAAGCAAAATCCGAAGCTGCTCATTTTGCAAGATCCCCATTTGGCAAGATAGCCCAAAGCAATAAAAAATTTTACGATAGGAGTCTATTTTGTGAGTGACTTGGCATCATCTTCATGTTATATTGCTGACTACTGATGATGACCAATCGTGCTTCCAGCTTATTACTCTCTCTCTCTCTCTCGGTATCAAGCATAACCTGGGGAGGTGACGCGACGCCGCTATCCTCCTATGCCTCTACAGGGAGCGGCTCACATGATAATCACCAGATGAGCACCCAGATCGCCCAGCGACAGAACGACCTACGCGATGCGATGATCAAGGTGCAGGAGGCACGCCGTGCCTATAGTGCTGGCCGCTACACACAGGCGGAGGAGTCCTACCGCGCCGCCCTCGACCTGCTCCCGCAGGCAGAGGCGACGAAGAGCCAGCGCGCCTTCATCCGCAAGAGCCTCGGTGATAGCCTCGTGGCAAAGGCCATGGACTACCGTGAGGTCGGACGCACAGAAGAAGCTATCGCCTTCCTCAAAGAAGCCTGCGAGCTCGACCCCACCAACAAGCGCGCCCGCCTCGAGCTCAGCCACACCCAAGACCCCATCCGCCACAGCCCCGCGCTCACACCCGAGCATGTCGGCGACGTCCATGAGGTGAACCGCCTGCTCACACTCGCGTACTCCTACTACGATCTTGCCAAATACGACGAAGCGCTCAAGACCTTCCGCCAAGTCACCGCCATCGACCCCTACAACGCCGCGGCGAAGCGCGGCATGATCACGGTACACGAACGCCGCTCAGGCTACCACAGAACCGAGCAGGACGCCACCCGCACCCGATTACTCGCCGAGGTCGACAGCCATTGGAACACTGATAGCCGCGTCCACGACGAGGGTGCCCCAGAAGCCGAGGTCATCATGCCCTCAGCCGATCTCAACATGGGCAGCGACTCACAGATCCTCTTTGCCGACGCGCTCAAGCAAATCACGCTCCCCCAGATCAACCTTGATCGCGCCACCATCGCGGACTTCATCGACGTGCTCAACGGACAGATACGCGTCGCCGCCACACGCGGCATCCTGACAGGCAGCCCCTTCAACATCATTGAGAACTTCGGCACCACCGACAGCCCCGCCTACAAGCGACTGGCGGCAAAGCGCCTCACGCTCAATCTCAGCAACGTCACGCTGGAGACCGTCCTCCAGCTCGCCACCCAGCAGCTGGGCATACAGTATGAGTTCGTCCCCGCGGGCATCGAGCTCACCTACTCGGGAGCCGACTTTGGTCCCATCAGGACACGTCAATACACCGTGCACCCCTCCTTCTTCCGAGACAAAGGAGGTGCTGACTCGAACGACGAGGACGGCGACTTCGGCTCCTCTGACTCAGGTGTACGCCTCCGCCGCCTCAGTGCCAAGGCGCAGCTGGAGCGCATGGGCGTCCCCTTCCCCACGGGAGCTGATGCGAACTACTCCGCCGTGACCCGCACACTCACCGTGCGCAACACCAGCCACAACCTCCGCGAGATCGACGAGCTGCTCGCCATCCCCTTCCTCACCGACCGACAGGTCATGCTCAACGTCTACTCCATGGACGTCAGCCAACAAGACCTCGAAGACCTCGGCTTTGAATGGCTCATCAACGCCAGCATCTCCGATGCCGTCTACACAGCTGGCGGCATGGTCGCCCCCGGTGCAGCAGACGCCGTCAGCAACAATACAGTCAATATCAATGGACAGGGCAACCTCGTCACCTCCGGCCTCCGCTCCGGCAAAGGTGTACTCACCAATGCGAACATGGAGGACCTCATCTCGGCGGGCTCCGTCGAGGGCTACGGGGCTGCACGCGCTGAGAAATCCCCCGCTGTCTTCGGCTTCCGCGGTATCTGGTCGGGAGCTGACCTCACCATCCTGATGCGCGGTCTCAATCAGAAAAAAGGAGTTGATAGCCTGCACAACCCCCAGGTCATCTTCTCGCCTGGCGACGAGCGCCAAGTCCTCGTGGCCAACGTACGCGAGTTCTTCGTTCCCTCAGAATATTCCGAGCCAGAGCTCCAACAGAGCAGCGGCTCTAGCACCGATCCCACCTACCAGATCCAGCTGCTCGTCCAGCAAGGTCTCACACAGGAGGAGGCAGAAGAGGCCGTCCTCGGCGGTGTCGGCTCGGGTACACTCTCCACCCCCCTTGCCAGCCCCGCACACCCCACCGCCTTTGAGTTCATCGGCACATCTGAAGAACAATTCAACGGTATCGGCACGACACTCGCTGTCCACCGCGCGCAGATTCTCAACAATGGCGCGAGCATCGTACTCGACCTCTCCGCTGCCATCAATGAGTTCGACGGCTTTGTAAACTGGGGCACCCCCATCCGCTCGGGTCTCCTCCTGGAGGACGGCACACGCAGCGACATCGTCGTCACGGAGAATAGAATCGTGCAGCCCATCTTCGACCGCAAGTTTGTCAACACCTCACTCGAGCTCGCCCCGGGCAACGTCGTCGTCTTTGCCGCGCTCCATGATGCAAAGATCATCAAGTACGAGGACAAGGTGCCCATCTTCGGCGACATCCCCCTCGTCGGACGCCTCTTCCGCTCCGAGGGCACGAGCCGCGACAAGCGCGTCTTGCTCTTCTTTGCACGCGTCGACATCATGGATCCTACGGGCTTGGATGTCAAGACAGGACAGCGTCCTGCGCTATCGAGCCAATAAGATGTCGTACTGGGTTTTTCTCAGTAAGAACAGAATTTGGCTGGTATTTGACAGAAAAATCAATACACTAGAGAGTAGCGCAAGTAGCCTATATAGATGCTTACGCACAGAAAATCAACTTGGAAGGATGCTTTTCGACAAAGCCTCCTTCCATGTTCGCATACGCGAGCAAGAAAGAAATACCCGCATACAAGCAAAAATTTCATCGCCAGTACCCCCTTATGAGCTCCAACGACAAATACAAAGGAGAAGGTGATTCTCAAGTACGAGACATCATCCAAAAAATTAACGAAGAACGCCCAGGGCAAGAAAGCAGCCGCGAGACCATCGTGCGCAAAGATGGCACAAAAGCCGTACGCATCGTGCGCAAGAAGCGCGTCCTCATCTCAGAAAAGGACAAGAGCCGCAAGTCGCGCCGCGTCTTCCTCATGGGCGTCTTTGCCGCCCTCGTCGCCCTCGCCTGCTTCCTGCTCTACTTCGTCTGGAACCTCTACCGCCTCAGCAGCCCACAGGCCTACGAAGCCCTCGCCGAGGAGCTCCGCGCCGCATGGGGGGCTGACTACGTCACCGTCAGCGGAGTCACAGTCACGGGCTTTGACGTCGATATCGACAGCATCGCCATCGGATTCCCCCAGCAGGGCACGAGCATGATCCAGACCGTGCAGATCAGCAAGGTCAGAAGCTCCCTGCAAAAGGAAGGCGTCATCTCGGGTGACTACATCTTTGAAGAAGTCAAGGCGGGCAGCATCGCCATCGTCGTGCGCGACGGTGCAGAGACGATGAAGATGGGCACGTCAGACATCAACACACTGCTCGACGTACGCCGTGTTGACTGCCCCGATTTCAGCATCCGCGTCGGCAGTGACGCCGCGCAGTCCCCCCTCGCCATCAGCGGCAGTGAGCTCTACCTGCGCTATACCGATGAGAAGAAAGACACCTGCTCCATCACCATAGACGGAGGCAAGATGAATGTACGCGGGTGGAAGGAATTCACCCTCAATGACGCACGCCTCCTCATCACCGACAAGGGCATCGACGAGCTACGCGTCGAGCTGAAGCTACCCGACCTCCTCGCCGCCGCCCCCAGCGAGCTCGGGCAGATCGAGAACTCCGTCTCCCCCACGCTCTACCTCTCCGGCGACATCGCCGTGGGCAGCTCCATCTATGGTCCCTACGGCATGGACAGCCGCGACATGCCGCTGGCCGACTTCACCGAGGCGCGCCTCATCTCCTTCCTCACCGCGCAGACGCGCCCGAACCGCGCCGAGGGCATCAACCTCATGAGCTCACAGGTCTACTTCTCCAACGACGGACGAGCACCTAGCTTCCGCGGTCAATTCCTCCTCAAGGACGTGAAGTGGAAGAACCTCCCTGCCCAGCAGACCATCATGCGCCACCTCCCCGCCGACCGTCGTCCACAATACGTCACGCTCGGAGTCAGCCTCGCCATGATCAACCTCGAGTCCAATCCCGAGGCCATACGCATGACCTTCAAGGGCAACGAAATGGCGGAGAACTACGGCGTCACCCTCGTCGGCGATATCTCACTGGACTCCTCACAGGCTCTCTCGGGCAAGCTCAACTATGGCCTGCCCTCAGCCCTCACCCGCGCCGAGTACCCCGACGGCATCTCCGACCCCGTCTTTGTTGAGCAAGGCGAGCTCGCATGGCTCAACACCGTGCTCTCAGGCACCGCCTTTGCCCCACGTGACAACGCGCTTGAACAGGACAATGCCGCCGCTGGGGCGCGCAAGAGTCGCCCCGCCCCCTTCAGCCTCGATGACATCGACTTCAAGCGCGTCAATGAGGACTTCCAGCGCCTCCAGCAGCTCGAAAGCGGCGAGGGGCAGTCAGCACCCGCAGCCCAGCCAGCACCCGCCCCTGCGGGAGCTGGTGGCTCCTCCACCCTCTTCTAAGAGAAGAGAGCAGCTATAGCAATCACCACCGAGGCCAAACGAAGCAAGCCCCCCATCTCACATGGCAAAATCAACCCACACCGACATCCGCACAAGCTGGTATGCAAAGCCCGCTGGCTTTCTCGTTTGGCTCTTCGTGCGACTCATTTCGCTGACCATACGCTACCGCATCCACTATGCCGACGAGGCTGAGCGTGCGCTAGCGGGCAAGGAAAGGCGCATCATCGCGCTCTGGCACAACCGCACCCTCGTCCCCTGCTATGTGTATCGCAACCTCCTGCGCGCCACCACGCCCATGAGCATGATCACGAGCGCGAGCAAGGACGGGGCCTTCCTCACCGCCGTCGCCAACCGCTTTGGCATGCAGACGCTGCGCGGCTCGACGAATCGGCGCTCCGTCGCCGTCTTCATCGGCATGTGCAAGGCGGTGAAGCGCGGCTCCAGCATGTGCATCGCCCTTGATGGTCCCAAGGGACCTCTCTACAAGGGTTCATCAGGCATCGCGCGCCTCGCCTCCATGACAGGCGTGCCCATCACCGCGATCGCTTTCCAATACTCCTCGTACTGGCGTATCAACAAGGCTTGGGACAAATTCATCATCCCCAAGCCCTTTTCGCGTATAGACATCCGCTGGAGTCGCCCCATCCACGTCCCCGCTGATCTGGACGAGGAGCAGCTCCAAGACTATGTCGAGCAGGCGCGCGCCGAGCTCTCGCATGGCACGCCCGACTTCCCCGCCTTTGAAGCTCATGAGCGCATTATGCCCGCTCGCGATTAAAATCAAATACAAAAAATCTCCCAGCCCCTCCCCCACTACACACAAATCAACTATGACGAGCAACATCATTGATGGTAAAGAAACAGCTGCACGCATCCGCGAGCAGCTCCAAGCAGAAATCGCCGAACTCGCCGCCCAAGGCCACCAGCCAGGGCTCGCAGTCGTCCTCGTAGGCAACGACCCCGCCTCCGAAGTCTACGTCGCCTCCAAGGTCAAGACCTGCGCCGAGCTCGGGATGTACTCTCGCAAGTACGCCCTGCCCGCCGAGACCACACAGGAAGAACTCATCGCGCTCATCAAGGAGCTCAACGCCGATGACAAGATCCACGGCATCCTCGTCCAGAGCCCCCCTCCCAAGCACATTGACGAAGAAGCCGTTATCGACACCATCTCCCCACAGAAGGACGTCGATGGCTTCCACCCCATCAATGTGGCCAAGCTCGTCCTCGAGGTCGAGGACGGATTCGTCCCCTGCACCCCTCTGGGCTGCATGGAGCTGCTCAAGGCCTACGGCATCGCCACCGAGGGCAAGCACGCCGTCGTCATCGGTCGCAGCCACATCGTGGGCAAGCCCATGGCACACCTGCTCATGAGCAAGAATGCCAACGCCACCGTCACCATCGCCCACTCCCGTACCAAGGACCTCGCCGGTCTCTGCCGCACCGCTGACATCATCGTCGCTGCCGTCGGCCGCCCCGAGATGGTGAAGGCCGACTTCATCAAGCCCGGTGCCGTCGTCATCGACGTGGGTATCAACCGCATCGACGCCCCCGACCGCCCCCGTGGCTACCGCATCGTCGGCGACGTCGACTTCAACGATGTGAAGGAGCACTGCTCCTACATCACCCCCGTCCCCGGTGGTGTCGGTCCCATGACCATCGCCATCCTCATGAAGAACACCGTCAAAGCCTGCCGCCAGATCATTGCCGCGCAGGGCTAAGCTCGGCCTCTCTTATTTCAACGACGAAGGGTGCATCCACACGGATGCACCCTTCTTTTGGTTCTATTTGCAAAGCGACGCGCGCTGACTATCGTTTGGTATACGTGAAGTCAAAGCTCAGCTTATCGTTGGCAGTGATGCGGACAGCTGATTTCGCCCCTTCACGCACCTTGCGGTTGAACAGATGGGCAGGAGTCTTGGCATAGGGGATCAGATTCGACGTCAGGGAGAATGTAGCACTCTTCCCCGGCATGACCTCAATATGTGTATTTTTAAACGTCAGCGCAGCCGATGTTTTGCCACAGTTGTAGGATTTGTTGCCTAGCAGATAGCGCATACCAGAGAGTTGCACACGCCTATTGGTGACGGAGGTGATGGCGTAGATTGAGCTCTTGTTGGTGATCGTGTAGGTCGTCACAAATTTCATCGTCAGCGGCTTGGTGCTGAAAATGAAGCGATAATTCGTCCTCTTGCACGAGACCCACAGAGGCATCTTTGCGCTTGATGCTTTGAAGATACCGTTGGAACTCGTCGGGGTGGAGGGGGGCTGGTCGGTGGGCTTGGGTCTGGGTTTCAAGCCCGAGCCTGACAGCTCACGGGTCGTGAGCTCACAACGAGCGGAGACACCAGTCAGGACAATACGAGCATGAGTGGTGGAACCCAATGATTTGTTCTTACCACTGATCTGGGCGAAATTCCATTTCCCATAGGTCAGATTGATACTTTCGCCAGGGAAGATCTCGACCGTCTTTGTCTCAGAAGCCGTGATACGTACATTTTTGAAGTACTCGCGATGCTGCCACTGCGGGTGGTAGAGGCCTTTGACTTCAATATAACCAGACACGTAAAACGTAGGCTTTTTAACCGCGAGTATCGCTTGATAGCGACTGTTATTCTTAAACGTAAATGTTATATTTGCCGTAATCGTGGAGGCGGTTTTAGTCTTGGCAGTACTGTAGTTGTAGTGCTCATACTTGTTGGAGGTGATGGTCTTCGTCCTCAGACCGACGTGCAACCACTCGGGCTTCGCTAGCGCGGGGCTCAAGCAGAAGAGCATGAGCAGAGTGAGATAGTGGAGTATGGTTTTCATAGCGGTGTGTTTCTATGGTATTATTGGTCGGTCATGGCTCAGTGCCGCTGACTCATCGGCAGACATCCATAAACATAACCATATGATCATCATAGAGAATATTTTTCCAATTGCAAGCCAAAATCGCATCCAGCTCCCATTTTACCTCCCCGCTAGCATGACTGAAGTCAGCAAAATAACTACAGCCATGCAGTAAACCCATGCTAAGAAATACTCCAAATCATCTTGCGAGAATAGCGCTCACCCGCTCGCAGCTCAATGCTGGGGAAGCCCGCATGATGCGGCGCGTCAGGATAGCACTGCGGCTCCAGCGCGACACCGCCAAAGCAATCAGGCAGATAATATCCCGTGTAGACCTGCACGCCAGGCGCATCCGTCCAGAGGCGCAGACAGCGTGCGCCCGCACGGAGCGTCACCTGCGCCTCCTCAGTGCAAGGCAAGCAGTAGTTATCATCATAGCCCAGCTCCAGCTCGCCGCCGAGACGCGCGCCGAGCAGCGTAGCCTCACGCAGGTCAAAGGGCGTAGCCGCCACCTCTGCGATCTCACCCGTGGGGATATTCTCCACCATGGGCGTGTAGCGCTCCGCCTGCACCTGTAGAGTATGATCGAGTACTGACGCCTGCTGACTGAGATTCCAATAGGCGTGGTGGGTGAGATTCACCAGCGTCAGCTGATCGCACACCGCCTCCAGATCCAGCTCGATGCTAGCACCACTCAGACGGTACGTGGCTCGCACTTGCAGCGCACCAGGGTAGCCCTGCTCCCCGTCGGGAGAGACGAGGCTGAGCACCAGCTGCGTGTCAGACTGTGACTCCACGCTCCATAGCTGATCGGAGTATCCGCGCATCCCACCGTGCAAGTGGTTTGCTCCATTGTTGATAGGCAGCTGCATCGTCGAGCCATCGCTCAGCGTCACCTGCCCGCGTGCGATGCGATTGGCGACGCGCCCACAGATCGCCCCACAGTAGCAGCCATCCGCGAGCATGGCCTCGACATCCTTGGGACCATAGAGCAGCTCCTCGCCTCGGTACTGCACCGAGAGCATACGTGCGCCATAGTTGCTAATCTGGACATGGAGATGCTCATTGCTGAGAGAAAAAAGTGTCGGAGTATTCATCGTGCCCCTATCATACAACGACAAGGGCGGCTCATGCAAGCACGAGTCACCCACGAATGCTTTTCGTAGAGAAAAAACCTGATTGCGAGCTAAGATTTTGAGATGATTTTAGAGCTGGATTTTTACGGGGGCTTCTATTTTCTCGCGAGGTAAGATTTTGAGATGATTTTAGAGCTGGATTTTTTGCGAATTGATGGCTCAGAGTGTCCTCTGAGACGAAAATTCGCAGGAAATGCAGCCTAAAAGCGCTCAAAAGCTGCCTCGTGAAGCGATTTTCTGTATTTGCTTATTTAGAATGACGAGAATTTAGAAGCCCCCTTACGAATTGATGGTCCAAAGTCTCCTCAGCGACTCAGCCATTCTGTCACACGCCCATTGACAAAGCTCACCGAGCGCTGCATCTCCTCTCGATACTGCACCACCGTGGAAGGCCCCGCTGACACAGAATAGCCAGGATAGCCCCACATCGGAGCTCCCCATACCGTCATCGTATGCGAGGGGACAGAGGCCACATACACCCACCTCTCAAAGTCCTGCCCCCCCTTCTGCCCTCGGACGGGTGCCACATTGGGATATCCCCATGCGAGAAAGACCGCCTGCTGGCTCATCCCCTCAGCAATGCGCCCCTCGCGCACGAGCTGCTGCTCAGCCACAGGCAGAGATTGAAAGACGGATACATTCTCCTCGATACGCATCGAGGGAGTCGTGACACAGCTGCTCAGCGACGCCCAAACAGAGCACAGCAGCACGAGCGAAGAAACGATTCTCATGCGCTAAATCCTATCACAGTCTAGGGCACTATCCAAGCGCAAAGCCTCGGGTTAGAGCGGCAGCTCTATCGTATGACAGGCGAAATCTGCTCTCGCTTCTGATAAAAGCTGTGTCACGCCCTGCATTTATTCCTTGCTAAATACCGTAGAATGTGATAGAGATGGTTCGTTAACAAGTATGAAAACGACACACGCCATTCTATCGCTCCTGACAGTCCCCGCCCTTTGCTGCACTGTACTCGCCAAAGACGCCATCGACGTCCTCAAAATCCTTCCCCAAGACGGCTTCCTCCCTGGGCGCGCCGTAAAGACGCAATACAGCCCCGATCTGCTGCCCATCCTGCAAAAGGTCGAGCAGCGCTTCCAAAAGCTGCCCAAGGAAAAGCAACAAGAAATGCTCAAGAATCGCAACCGCGACCGCGCGCTTGAGTACGTCGCCGCGCTCTGGGACTCCAAGGCTGACTACGACAAGTACATCCAGACATGGAAAGCCACCCAGCTCATCGCCGCAGAGAACGTCGCCATCGGTCTGCGCAAGTCGAGCACCCCTGACGTCTACGACGTCGTCTCCGCCACCATCGACCGTGGCAAGACACTCCCCCTCACGCTGGGTGCGCTGACCTACAACAAGAAGCAGAACGTCTGGGTCTCCACCAACGGCACGCTGAAGCCAGAGTCCTTCAACGAAAGCGACCTCTTCGTCTACGGCGCGCAAAAGGGCACGACCTGGACACTGGAAAAGAGCGACTCGCTCAGCCAGATCGTCGAGGCTGTCCGCATCAGTGAGACCACGGACAAGAAGTTCGTCTTCGTCTACTACAGCTTCCTCGAGGTCTCCAAGGCCACAGGCCAGATCATCGCCCAAGGCGGCTACACCCTGCGCTTCCCCATCAAGTCACAGAGCGCCACCGTCACCCGCCCTGGTCAGCGCTAAGCTGCCAGCCCCATTAGAACCATCATCCCCCATTTTCCTCCGCCCGCGCTCAGAGAAGCACGAGCGGGGGAATTTTTAGGGGGCTTCTATTTTCTCGCGAGGTAAGATTTTGAGATGATTTTAGAG
>CAYJID010000018.1:0-19497 GCA_964370135.1 uncultured Akkermansia sp.
CGGGCAGAGCCCGAGGAAACGCTGGATCGCAGATCCAGCAGGGCGTCAGTTCCGAGCATATTAGCACATGCCCGCGTGGCAAACCCAGCATGGCAGCAACGCCGCCAACTGACGCCCCCGTCCAATCTGCGCGCGAAGCGCGCCACTTGTTCACCGTCGCAAACGCGAAGCGTCCAAAAGCGGGCACCGCCCAAGCACACTCATCACCAGATTTGCGCCACTGGTCATTTTATCCTTTTCATCACAGGAGCATCCTTTATAATTTTATCCGCCTCACTATGGATAAAAAATGGATCAAGCTGATAACAATGAGATTGGCGGCGTGGATACTACTCGCCTTGCTGCTGCCTCGGCTCGTCGAGACAGTGGGGCTGATCTATCTGCTCGCCCCTAGCTACTACATCGCCGTATGCTGCTACACCTTCCTCTTCTTTGAAAGCAGCCTTGCCCTGCTCCAGCGGCGAGGCTACATCCTCTACCTAGGTCTATTACTCTTGGGATACACAGGCTTCACCCACCTCCAAGAAATCCTGCAATACGCGAGCATCAACCTCCACCTAGACGAACTCCACCGCCTGCAGCGACTCCGAATCTACTACGTCAGCCACAATATATTTCGCACCGTCATCGCCCTGAGCATCGTCTACCACCTCGTCTGGCTACGCCGAGAGCGTCGGCAGATGCAGCAGGCCAAGCTCCAAGCCGAGCTCGCCATGCTCAAATCACAAATCGCCCCCCACTTCTTCTTCAACAGCCTCAACTCTATCTACAGCCTCACCCTCGCCCAGAGCGACAAAGCCCCCGACGCCATCATCACCCTCTCCGACATGATGCGCTACGTACTCACCGAAGCAAAGCAAGAATGGATAGCCATGGAGAAAGAGATCATCTACCTCCAGCACTACATTGACCTCCAGCGGCTGCGCCTCCCCCACATGACCACCCTCGACTACGAAGTCAGCCTTGAGGGCGATCACCGCATCCCCCCCATGCTGCTCATCACCTTCTACGAGAACGCCTTCAAATACGGCACAAGCTCACAGCGAGACGAAACCATCCTCATCCACCTGCACGTCTCCGAGCACACCCTCCACCTCACAACACACAACGCCATCGTATCCGAAAAAAGCCCTGAGATCAGCACCGGCAACGGCATCGCCAACGCACGCCGCCGCCTCGAGCTCATCTATCCCCATCGCTACAGCCTCGATATACGCGAGCAAGATGGATATTATCATCTCCAACTAAGCATCCAACTCACATGACTCCTCTCATTTGCGTCGCCGTCGACGACGAACCACTCGCACTCGCCGTCGTTGAGAACTTCTGCCGCCGCCTGCCTCAGCTCCAGCTGCACAGCTTCAACAGCCCCGTACTCGCCATGGAGTACCTGCAAAACCATCGCGTCGACATCCTCTTCCTCGACATCAACATGCCCGAAATGATGGGCTTTGAAATCGCCGAAGCCCTAGGCGCGCGACCCTACATCATCTTCACCACCGCCTACGCGGAATACGCCGTCGACAGCTACGAGTACAACACCGTAGGCTACCTGCTCAAGCCCTACAACTTCCAACGCTTTGAAAAAGCCGTCGACAAAGCCATCCAGCGACTCAACCAGCCCCAGCAGCAGCACGCCCTCTCGCTGAAGATCGACTACCGCACCGTCCTGCTCCCCGTCTCCAGCATCCTCTACATCGAAGCCATGGGCAACTACGTCAAAATCCACACCGACGACAGCCAGAGCTACCTCCCCCAGATGACCATGAAAGAAGCCGAACAGCTGCTGGAAAACGCCCCCTTCAAACGCATTCACCGCTCCTACATCATCAACTGCAACGCACTGGACTCCTACAGCCGCCGCGTCGCCATCATCAGAGGCAAGGAACTCCCCATAGGCAAATCCTACACCACCGTCCTCGACTCACTCAAACACGCCCCCCCAAGCTAGAAAGGAACAACATGAACATCACAACAAAAAATAATAAAAAAATAATCCTCAGCCTCAGCAGCCTCCTCCTCATCGCCACGATGAGCTCCTGCGACATCCCCATCAAAGGTCAGCAGGACAAAAAGCAGCGCCTCATCGAGCGATTCGACGAAGACGGCGACGGCATGCTCAACGAGCAGGAGCGCGCCGCGGCGCGGCAGGCAATGGGCACCCGAGGTCAGAAAGGTCCCCGAGGGCAGAGAGGCGCGCGCCCCATGCGAGGAGAAACCTCAGAGGATAGCACAAGCACAGGCCCCGCAGGTAAGCCCAAGCTGACGACGGAACAAAAACAACGCGTCCTCCAGCGATTCGACGCCAATGGAGACGGCGTCCTTGATGAGGAGGAACGCGCCCATGTCAAGCGCGCCCTCCAGCAGCGACGCGCCCGCCGAGAAGGGCGAGAACAGTAACTTTTGCCGCAGCATACAGCCCCAAAAGACCATTCATCACCACATTTCCTCCCTCCATCACTTGAGGCTTTCTTTAGGCGCGATTCGCCCTATACTCAGCTCATGCCCCGCAACCTTGCGAGCATGCCCCCCCCCCCCGCAGAATCAACCCATAGAAAACATCAAGATGAAAACATCCCTCCTCCTGCTCCTCCTCGCCGTCATCCCCGCCAGTGTCTGCCAAGCAGCCCCTCAGATCTCCGCTGAAAACAAGCAGCGTATCCTTGAGAAATTCGACACCGACGGCGATGGCAAGCTCAACGACAGCGAGCGCGCCGCCCTCAAGAGCGCCATCAAAGAAAAGCGTGCCCAAAGCGGCAATAAGCTCACGCCTAAGCAAAAGCAGCGCGTACTCAAGAAATTCGATAAAGATGGCGATGGCAAGCTCAACGACAGTGAACGCGCCGCCCTCAAGTCCGCCCTCCAAGCCCGCCGCGCTCAGCGCAGCTGATAAGCTTCTCTCCTCCTAACTAAAACAACAGCATGCGCATATGAAGACCATCCTCACCTCCGTCCTGCTCAGCTGGGTCGCTCTCTACGCCGATAGCCTCATGGCACAGACCCCCTACGCAGAAAACCCCACCGCCATCGACCGAGGCAAGGGGCTGAGCTCTGAGCAGCGCGCCAACATGCTCAAGAAATTCGACCGCGACCGCAACGGCACCATTGATGGCAAAGGCCGTGTCGGCGCTCAAAAATCGCTGCGTAGCAAGAAAGCTGGCGGCGGTACGAAGCGCAGCGGTGATGTACGCCGCAAGCGCTAACAGAACTCTACCCTCCTAAAAAACAGACAACCCCACACCCCAAAAAATAGAAAGACAACAAACATGAAGCCCACCTGCATCCTCCTCACCCTCGCCGCCCTCCTCACCGCTCCCCTGATGGCTCAAAGCCCCACAGCTGAGAACCGCGGCAAGAATCTGACCACAGAGCAAAAGCAAAAAATCCTCAAGAAGTTCGACAAAGACGGTGACGGCAAGCTCAATGAGCAAGAAGCTCAGGCTGCCAAAGCCGCCCTCCAGGCGCGCAAAGCGCGCATGGGTCAATAATCCCCACGAGATTGAGAGGTAATACAATAAGAACAAGCCGCACGAGGGATACGTGCGGCTTGTTTCTGTTTATTGAAAATCGCTAGAATCGGTAGCCCATCCCGATGGAGACCGTGTGGTACATCACCCCGCGCGTCTCGACACGGCTGCCGTCCGAGAGGGTGAAGTCAGGGGTGGCACCCTGATACTCGAGCCCATAGGCGAGGTTGAGATGCCAGCGCGGTGTGAGATCGTAGCGCAGGCCTATTTGGGCACCGAGTGCCACACCAGTGGATGAGTCTGAGCTCTGATCGAGGTACTCTTCGGGATAATAGTAGCCTTCATCGTCATAGCTTTCCTCTTGATGGTCATCTGAGATGCTCACAACGGAAAAGCCAATCTTCGCACCTAGGCTGAGTGTGAGTCGCGATGTGAGGGGACGTACGTACATGTATCCCAGTGTGAATCCCCCCGTGCCGATATAATCATCCGCTGCGAGATGATCGCTAAAGTGGGAGTCATCAGGGTCGAGCCCCGGCTTACCCGGGCGTGTGAGCTCATAGCTCCCACTGGCAAAGTAGATCTCACCTGTGATCCAGTGGCGGCGATTCTTGGACAGGGCGCGCCCGACCTCGACACTGCCTCCATAAAAGTTCGTCCGCGTCTCCTCATTGATGATACCGCCCCCCTCGCGGAAGATGGAGTCTTGCGCGAGCCACCCCTTTGCACTGAGACTGACGTAGGTGCGGTACTCGTGGGTAGGAGCCGCGGTGTAGGCGGCTAGCGCGCTGGTGGCGTATTGGGAGGAGGTGATGTTGACATGTTGGGGTGACGCTTGCGGCTGAGTCGTCTGTGCGCATGCTAATCCACTGCCGAAGATGCAGAAAGAAAGCAACAGGGTAGGTGTAATGGACGTTTTCATCAGCGCAATTATACCAAAATGAAAACTGTAAACCAGTTTTTTGTTATCGCGAGGACGAAAAAAAAAGACTTGCATCCCGCCGCCGATCTGCTACTATAGCGACATGTCCAAACATTGGGTGTTTGGGTGATTTTTTCACAAGTTTTACAAATCAATAACTATGGATATTCTTCATGACAAGGATGCGGACGTCAGCGTCCTCAACGGAAAGACAGTAGCCGTCATCGGTTACGGAGCACAGGGTCGCGCACAGGCACTCTGCATGCGCGATAGCGGTGTGAACGTGATCATCGGTCTGCGTGCAGGCAAGAGCTGGGACACAGCCGTCCAAGAAGGCTTTGAAGTCCTCAGCGTCGCCGAAGCCTCCCAGCGCGCCGACATCATCCACATCCTGCTGCCTGACGAATCCCACGGCGGCGTCTTTGAGAACGAGATCAAGCCCCAGCTCACCGCGGGCAAGGCACTCAGCTGCTCACACGGCTTTGCCTACGTCTTCAAGACCATCGTGCCTCCCGCCGACGTCGACGTCATCCTCGTCGCTCCCAAGGGACCCGGTACGGAAGTACGCCGCGTCTTCGAAGAAGGCTTCGGCTGCCCTGGCCTCATCGGTGTCTATCAGGACGCCACAGGCTCCGCTCGTGACCTTGCGCTGAGCATGGCCAAGGCAGAAGGTCTCACACGCGGTGGCGTACTTGAGTGCACCTTCGAACAGGAAACCTACGAAGACCTCTTCGGCGAGCAGAACGTCCTCTGCGGCGGTATCGTCGACCTCATGAAGTACGGCTTTGAGACCCTTATTGAAGCTGGCTACCCCGCCGAGATGGCTTACTTTGAGTGCGTGCACGAAGCCAAGCTCATCGTGGACCTCATCTACGCTGGTGGCATCGAGCGCATGAACGAAGTCATCTCCAACACCGCTGAGTTCGGTGAGTACTACAACGGACCTCAGATCATCCAGCCTGACGTCAAGGAGAAGATGAAGGAATCGCTCAAGCGCATCGAGAGCGGTGAATTCGCCCGCGTCTGGCTCGAAGAAGCCGCCAAGGGCGCCCCCGTCCTCGCCGCCAAGCGCGCCGAGCTCCACGAGCACCCCGTCGAGGTCGTCGGTCGCAAGATCCGCTCCCTCTTCGAGCGCAAGTAAGTTTTCTTTCATCACTGGAAAAACCACTTCTGGGGCATGGCGCGCAGTGCCGTGCCCCATTGCTTTTTTTTGATCCTTTATGAGTGAGAGCCCCCTTGCCATTGATATCGCTGACGCCACCGTCTTCCTCGGCGGCCGTGAGATCCTCCACCAGCTCCACTGGCAGCTGCCACGCGGTGAGCGCTGCTTCATCCTCGGTGCGAACGGCGCGGGCAAGACCACGCTCGTGCGCATGCTACTCGGCTACGCATGGCCGCTCTTTGGCGCGCGCGTCGAGGTGCTCGGCGCCCGATTCGGGCACGTCAATCTCAAGGAACTGCGCCGCCGCATTGCGTGGGTGAGTCCCCTTGTGCATCAGTGGCTCGGAGGCGAGCGCGCGTGGACAGGACGCGAGATGGTGCTCTCGGGCATCGAGGGCACCATAGGACTCTTTTGCGATGTCAGCGAGGCAGATGAGCAGCGCGCCGCCGAGCTACTGGAGCTCCTGCATGCCGAGAGGCTCGCCGATAGACTCGTGCACCAGATGAGCAGTGGTGAGCAGGTGAAGATCCTCATCGCCCGCGCCCTGATGGCTGATCCCGAGCTGATGATACTCGATGAGCCCAGCGTCTTCCTCGACCTCGCGGGGCGTGAGTTCCTCCTCCAGACCATTGAGAGCCTCGCGCAGAAGTGCCCCGATCTCACCATGATCTTCATCACCCAGCGCATCGAGGACATCCTGCCCAGCGTCTTCACCCACGGCATGATCCTGCGCGATGGCCACGTGCTCGCGCGCGGCAGCCGTGAGGACATCCTTACGCCCGAGCTGCTCAGCGACGCCTATGGGCTCAACATACGCCTCATGGAGGGGCGCGACGGGCGACTCTGGTCCATGATTGAATCATGAAAGCGCGCCAACCCCAACCGCTGAAGCGTCAATCCCTCGCGGGACAGCTGCGCGAGCAGATGGAGCAGCTCATCCGCGAGGGCAGCTGGCCACTCGGCGCGCGCATCCCCGCCGAGGCTGAGCTCGCGCGCAGCTTTGCCGTGAGTCACAACACCGCCCGCGAGGCCGTGCAGGGGCTCATCCATGCGGGACTGCTCATCGCGCGTCCCGGAGATGGTACCTACGTGACCGCCACCGATAGGCTCAATGCCGCGCTCGACCAGCGACTCGAGCAGGTCGAGATGGACAGCATCCTCGAAGCACGCCTCGCGATAGAAAAATCCATCGTCGCGCTCGCCGCCATCAACCGCAGTGAGGCAGAGCTGCTCGTCCTCGAACGCGCCCTGCAAGCCTGCAAAGAACGCCAGGGCGAGGGCATTGAGGCTGACATGCACTTCCACTGCCTCATCGCCGAGAGCACGCACAACCCCATCCTCAGCCAGATCTACCGCGTCATCGCCGAGTACCTCAGCCGCCACTGGGGCGAGGTGCTGCATGAGGCGCAGTACGAGCAGGAGGCACTCGCCTACCACGACGTCCTACTCGACGCGCTGCGGCGCGGCGATGCACAGCAGGCGCAGCAGGCCGTCGAGCGGATCATCCACTTCGGATCGAGCGCCTACCAAAGGCACTCATTGGGAGATACATTGGGAGAGAAAGAGCAAAACTGAGTCATGAATCGCCCTTTTTTTCTGAAAAACGAACATTAATCTTGCTATGTTAGAGCAGATATGGTATAGGCATGAGTGCTGTCTCTCTGCCTAGACAAATCTAGCGCATCTCAGCCTCCAACCGATACCCGTGAACCCCAGACAACCCCATTCATCATATGGCTACACCCAAAGACGATAAGACGGACGCAGAAAAGAAGCCTGCTGCCGCCCCCAAGAAAAAGGCAAGCACTGCAGCCGCGAGCAAAGCCAAGCCTGCTGCTGCATCCAAGCCAGCCGCAAGCAAGACAAGCAGCGACACCAAGAAGGCTCCTGCTAGCAAAGCCGCCCCTGCGAAAGCAGCCGCAGCCAAGCCCGCTGCCACGGTCGCCAAAGCAACACCTGCCAAGACAACACCCACCAAGAAACCTGCTGCTAGCAAATCGCCCGTAGCCCCAAGCCCCAGCCCTAGCCCCGTCGTGGCGGCTAGCAGCGCGGCTGAGAGCTTCACCGCCGAGGAGAAAAAACGCCTCGTGAAGCTCCAATCCACCATGGAGCTACTCAGCAAGGACGCCGAGTGGACCGACTTCCTCGACGAGCAAAAGCTCGCGCTCTACCAGCTGCGCGACGAGCTCGTGCCCAACATGCAGAGCGTCACACGCGACCACCTGCGCTCCGGTGCCTCGAACGTCTCCTCTGCGTCAGGACAGCACATGGGGGATGCGGGTAGCGAGGCCGAGGTGCGCGACCTCACCATCCGTCTGCTCGACAAGGATAGAGAGCAGCTTTTCGAGATTGACGCCGCCTTGGAGCGCATCCGCCGCGGCACCTATGGTATCTGTGAAGAATCCCTCGAACCCATCCCCAAAGGCCGCCTGCGCGTGCGCCCCTTTTGCCGTCTCACGGTGAAGTGTCAGGAGGAGTTTGAGAAAAAATACGGTATCGCAAGTACCTATAGTTCTTCAAATTCAGAAATTATTGGCTACGCGGGATTACAAAATATCCAAGAAAGTGCGATTTCACTTGACGAAGACTCAGAATAGTGTAGAATAGCCGCCCACAACTCAACACTAAAAAGCATTATGCCTAGAGATATCATCATTCTGGAATGCACGGAAGCAAAGGCTGAAGGGAAACAAGCCTCTCGCTACGTAACAACTCGTAACAAGAAGAGCCTTCGTACCCCCGGTCGCTTGGAAAAAGTGAAGTTCAACCACTTCCTCAAGCGTCGCACCCTTCATCGCGAAATGCGCTAACCTTTGCTAGCCTAAATTTATCATTATGATCACCGAATTCAAGAGCGTTCAGCGCCGTATACGTTTCCGTACATGCAACAAATGCATGACCCGTCGCCGCATCGACATCCCCACAGGAGCTGTCGATATGGTCAACCCCGAATTCCTTTCCAAGTTCACATCCGAGACAGGCAAGATCCTTCCTCGTCGTGTGACTGGTGTCTCCGCGAAGATGCATCGCAAGATCACTCGCGAGATTCGCCGCGCTCGTGCCGTTAATCTGCTTCCATAATTTCCGGCTCGGATCTCGACGGCCGCATAGTCGTTGAAGAGAGGGAGCTTGTTGTGCGCCGCGAGGCTCAAGCAAGCTCCCTTTGCGTTTGCTCTTCTACGCTTTTTACCCTATCTCTTTATGCAAGAGCTCAAAGACACACAGAGTGAACTCGATACCCGACAGCTGTCCATCGACCGCGTCGGCGTACGCGCCCTGCGCTTCCCCATCGAGGTCAAGGACAAGGAGAATCGTACCCAGTCCACGGTAGCCACCCTCGCGCTGATGGTGGATCTGCCGCAGGAGTTCAAGGGGACGCATATGAGCCGCTTTGTTGAGGCTCTGCATCAGCACAAGCGTAGCCTCGATGTCCACACCGCCGTCCGCCTCCCTGGGCGACTGCTCAAGCGATTCGGCGCACGCCGCGCGCGCGTCGAGATAGATTTCCCCTTCTTCCGGGTCAAGAAGGCACCCGTCACGGGGCTGGAGGGGATGATGGACTACGATGTCCGATTTGAAATAGATCTGGAAGAGGGACAAGAAGCCTGCTTCACCCTCATCCTCAAGGTGCCCGTCACCACGCTCTGCCCCTGCTCCAAGGCGATGAGCGAGCATGGCGCACACAATCAGCGAGGCATCGTGACCTACGCCGTGCGCTTCGTCGGAGCCGCTATCTGGATTGAGGATCTCATTGATCTCATCGAATCCTGCGCCAGCTGCCCCGTCTACAGCCTCCTCAAGCGTCCCGATGAGAAATTCGTGACCGATCAAGCCTACGAGAATCCCGTCTTTGTCGAGGACCTCGTACGCAATGTGGCACTCGCCACCGAGCGATACAAAGCCTTTAGCTGGTATCGCGTCGAAGCAGAAAACTTTGAATCCATCCACAACCACAACGCCTACGCGATGATCGAGCGCGGCTTGGTTTGAGTGGCTTTCTATTTTCTCCTTCTCCCCCCTTTCCGCCAACTACCCGACTACTATTTAATCTATAATACAATCAAAAGTGATGAAACTAGCAATGATAGGCACGGGTTACGTGGGACTGACGACTGGCACATGCTTTGCCGAGGTCGGCCACCATGTCATCTGCGTGGACAGCAATGCCAAGAAAGTAGAGATGCTCCAGCAGGGGCAGATCCCCATCTACGAGCCTGAGCTCGAACCCCTCGTCAAGTCCAATGTCTCCGCCGGGCGCTTGAGCTTCACCACCGACCTCGCGCATGCCGTGCACGAGTCAGAGGTTATTTTCATCGCCGTGCCCACGCCTCCTCAGGAGGATGGATCAGTGGATCTTTCCTATATCGACGCTGTCTCGCGCGAGATCGCCGAGGTCATGCGCCCCGAGCACCAGTACCGCGTGATTGTAGACAAGTCCACCGTCCCCGTGAGCACGGGCTCCAAGGTCGCGCAGGTCATGATGCGCTACGCTGCCGATGATGTGAACGTCGACATCGTCTCCAATCCTGAGTTCCTCCGCGAGGGCTCAGCCGTGCAGGACCTGCTGCACCCTGACCGCATCGTCATCGGTACAGACTCTGAGCGCGCCATGGATATCATGAAGCGCGTCTACCAGCCCTTTGACGCTCCCATCGTCGAGGTCGATCTCGCCTCCGCTGAGCTCATCAAGCACGCGGCGAACTCCTTCCTCGCGATGAAAATTTCCTTCATCAATGCCGTCGCCTGCGTCTGCGAGGCGGCAGGCGCAGATGTGGAGAAGGTGGCACGTGGCATCGGCATGGACAAGCGCATCGCGCGCGCCTTCCTCAATGCGGGCCTCGGCTACGGCGGCTCCTGCTTTCCCAAGGATGTGAAGGGCTTTATCCATGTCGCCGATCAGCTCGGCGCTCCCATGAGCCTGCTGCGTGAGGTGGAGAAGATCAACGACTCCCAGATGGAGCGATTCCTCACCCGTGTGCGCGAAAAGCTCTGGGTGCTGCGCAACAAGCGCGTCGCCGTCTGGGGACTTGCCTTCAAGCAGAACACCGACGACGTGCGCGAATCCGTCGCTATCAAGATGATCAAGCGTCTCTGCGAGGAGAAAGCCATCGTGCGCGCCTACGACCCACAGGCAGCCGAGACGGCAGCTGTCGAGCTCGCTGATTGCGATTGCTGTGAGATCGTGGATGATATGTATGAGTGTGTGCGTGATGCCGATGTGCTCATCGTCGCCACGGAGTGGAAGCAATTCGCGCTGGCTGATTTCAACAAGCTGCGCGAGCTCATGAAGCTCAATTTTATTTTCGATGGACGCAACATCATGCACGCGGACAACGCGACGCATGCGGGCTTTGAGTACCACTCCATCGGACGTCCCAGTCAGTATCCTGAGAAATAATTTTTTGCTTTCTTTTCTTGTTTCGAACAGCCCCGCCTCAGGAGAGAGGCGGGGCTGTTCGCGTTTTTTCTACTGGACTTTGGTGAGGAGCCCTGCTAGATTACTAGAATGAATGAATTAGAGCAATTGTACCAACACATCATAGACGAAGAATACAGCAAAGCGACGCGCCTGTATGAGCAGCTAGACGAGTCTCAGAAGACCCCCGAGCTCATCCAGACCATCGCCATGGTCTACAGCCTCTCCGATGATGGAGAGCAGCAGCAGAAAGGCCTCCAGCTGTTGCTCTCTATCAGAGATCAGATCACGGATGTGATGGATTATTACGAGGATCTTAGCACTATGTATTGCAATGTTAATATGTGGAGTGAGTACGAGCAGCTCGCGCAGCAGTGCATCCAGATGGTCGAGACTGATCCTCTCTGTGACCCCGATGGGAAGCTCTCGAGCATCACGGAGTACCTGTATCTGTTCGACGATGATGAAGAGGCTCTTTTCGATGACGATGCGGATGAGATGCCGACACCTCGTCCCCCCATCTCCCATGACGCCGCTCGCGTCGAGCAAGTCATCGCCCTGATGCGCCGAGAGGCGCATCCTGCCTGTCATCGTATCACGCTGCATGAGGAGCCTTGTAGCATTTATGTGAGCAAGGTGGGGGGCGTGCCCTATCTTCCTGTCGGCGCGGAGCACCCATGCTGTGCTGACGGCAGCCCGCTGCGCTTTCTCGCGCAGATCAGGCTCGATGAGATGCCGCTTTTAGCAGACTTCCCCAGCAGAGGGATGCTACAATTCTACCTCAAGGACATGTACGAAGATGATGAGGCGCGCGTCATCTATCACGAGCAGGTCGATGAGAACATCGCGCAGCAGGCTATCCCAGCTGAGGAGGTGGATGCAGAGGATCGCTATTTCCCCTTTGCCCCCAGCTACTGCCGTCGGATGCGCTTCTCCGAGACTGAGACTCCTCTGCCCAAATACACGGGCAGGATTCGTGAGCTGCTCCATCGCTGCTGGGATGAGGTATTCCCTGAGGAGCAGGGTGGCTATGGGGACCTCTATGAGACAGACCCTGAGAGTGATCAGCGCATCAGTGAGGTATGTCTTGATGCGGATGGTCATCTCGTGGGGGGCTACGGCTTCTTTGCCCAAGATGACCCTTGTGACTGTGATGAGCATAGGGAGAAGAGCATCCAGTTGCTCCAGCTCGGTTCAGACGATGAGATCATGTGGGGTGACTGCGGGCTGGGGCATTTCTTCATCTCACCGGACAAGCTGCGGCAGCGCGATTTCTCCGATTGCCTCTTCTATTGGGATTGTTATTAATTATATAATATTATAATAATACTGTCATGCGATCATTCTGAGCTTGTTTTATCTACGTGCTCTAGCTACAATGACTTAATCCCATCTAAGTTTTATTATGAAGATTTCTTTACCCCTCCGCTTACGTGCCGCACTCATCGCCTGTGTGCTGGCTCTCCCCATCCTCAGTACCACGTCGAGCTACGCCACCAGTGTGGTGAGCATCCCCACGGACGCGGCGACGCCCGCTGACGCCGCTCTTCTCCTTGCCACTCCCACACTGGGAGCCGATGCTGCTTACACGCTCACTGAGGTGGATCGTAGTAGCGCGTTTCATATAGAGAAGTATATCTTTGATGAGAGTAGTATGACTCTCAGCTCGACGATCTATGACTTGATCTTCCTCCCGCAGGGGGATACAACAGGCAATGTGACCACCTCTTACTTTGTATGGGGTTTCATGAGCGTCGGTACTAGGGGGCTTCAGCCTACCCTCAGACCGAGCACCGCTGATGTCGTGGTGAGCTCATCTCAGAATCAGCGTCTCGTCAGCTCGACTCTGACTGACGGGCATATCACTCATAGTTTTTTCTCACTCGAAGACGGCACGCTCAATGAGGGGGCTGCCCTCGAGCATAATAATGCGGCGCTCAATTTGGTGATCGAGTCCGATTTCGTTTTCAATAGCTTGAGGCGCGGCACATCCACCAGTGATGTGAATCTCTACGGTGGGGCGATCAGCAATCGTCAAACCATCACGAGCATCAAGGGGAACTTTCTGAGCAACTTTATCTATGGTACCAATACAGACATGCTCGATGACTACACCGTCGACAGCTTTGGCGGTGCTATTTTTAATGCCAATGCCATCGGGAGCATCGCTGGGGACTTCGTTTCCAATGTGGCTGAGGCTCACGTGACAGATTATTCCTTTGAGATTGTCACTGATGATGTCGGTGTTGCGCGTGCCTACGGTGGGGCGATTAACAATGACGGCAGGATTGACTCCATCACGGGAGACTTCATCCAGAATGCAGCATCAGCCACTGCTCGCGATGTCGAGACGACCAATGGCGTCAATGCCTACGGCGGGGCGATCTCTAATTTCAACACCATCGGCACGATCTCGGGTGACTTTCACGATAACCTCGTCAGAGCCGAGACCAATGGCAGCTTCTCTATCGGCTCAGGGGGAGCTATCCTCAATTCTATCAAAATTGATACCGTCACAGGTGATTTTGTGGGCAATACCGTGTATTCTAGCTCTGGCGTCGTGGCTAATGCCTTTGGCGGCGCTATCATGAATGACAGTTCGACAGCTCAGATCACAAACATCATCGGTGACTTTGTTAACAACAAAGTGGAGTCAGAAACGGTAGGCACACTGGCGAGCTCTACTGGAGGCGCTCTTCACAATGCTGGCGACATCACGACGATGCGCGGCATCTACGCGCAGAATAGCTCGATGGCAAAGGCTACAAGCGGTGCCGCGAATGCCCAGAGTGGTGCTCTGTACAATCACCTAGAGGGTAAGATTAATGAGCTCACAGGAGTATTTTTTGAGAACAAGGCGACTGCAAGCACGAACACGGGCAATGCCTCTGCACAGGGTGGTGCGCTTTACAATGTGAACACAATCACCACACTCAAAGCTGATTTCATCAGCAATGAACTCGAAGCTACTGTCGACGAAGCAGGCGGGGCAGCATCAACACTAGGTGGAGCTCTACTCAATGTAGGGACAGTAACGCTAATCGAGGGTGATTTTGTGGGGAATAGCGCCTCTGGCCAGTCCTTGAATGACAGTGCTAATAATGGTGGAGCAATCGCTAACTGGGGCAGTCTCAAGCAGGTGCAAGGCGATTTCATCGGCAACTCCGTCTCAGGTAGCGCGACGACACGCAGCAATGCCAATGGAGGCGCGATTAGCAATCATAGCATTATTGCCCGACTACAGGGGGACTTCATCGGCAACTCGGCCTCTACTCAGTTCGATATAGGCGGCACAGCCAATGGTGGTGCCATCTACAACACTACCGGCGCTAGTGCTGGTCTACTGGCCCTGAGCGATAGCATCGAGATAACGGGCAACACCGCCACCGTCAATGGCGTGACAAGCTCGAGCGGCATCTACAACGATGGCATCGTCAGGCTCAACGCCTATGGAGAGCAGCGCATCGTCATCAATGATGTGATTGATGGTGAAGATGATGTCGCTTTCGCTCATGAAATCAGTATCAACAATGGGTTAGATGGTGCCAAAGAGGCCATCGACGCGCAGGGCGCGGCCTTCTCCACCGTCCATATCAACAACGAGGTGCGCGATCAGAATATCACGGTGTCGGCGGGTATCCTAGAGCTGGGCAGCTACGCAGGTGGCAGCTATGAGATCGCAGGCACGACGCATCAAGTCGCCGCCTCCGAGGCTCTGCTTGTCGACTCTATGCTCAATATCAGATCAGCCGCGCACGTCATCACCAAGGCGGACTATCTCGGGGACAACAACAACATCATCACGCAAGATGGCGAGCTCACCCTCACAGGCGGCACGCTCAATGTGGATATCGACGGTGTGGGCACGACCAATGTCATCGGAGAGGTGACCAACGATGCCCTATTCCGCACAGAGCACCTGATGATGAGCTACACGGTAGCTGGCGCCTCCTCGCAGGGCGGCTCGGTCAATTCCACCCTAGGTGGTCGCCTCTTCCTCGAGGCTGACGATCTCGTCGAGCTCACCATCAACCAGACGCGCCCCTCGGGTAGCTTCAGCTGGACACTCTTCACCTACAAGTCCGGTGAGGATATCATCAGCTATGACGATCTCTCCGCCATCCTGTCTATCAATGGAGAGACCCTCGCCGAGTCGGGCTATTACCTCGAAAAAGGCACGGATGGACTCTCCTACACCCTCGTTGGCAGCCTCTCCTCATCGGGTGGTTATGAATCCTTTGGCCTCAGTCCCAACGGCATCGCGGGCGGTCTGCTCCTCAACCATGCCGATGCCCAGAGCACAGGCTTGGGGCAGGATCTCAACAAGGTGCTCGACGAAGTCTACGCGCTCTACACCGCAGGACAGACGGGGGCAGCCGATGCCCTCATGGCCGCCGCTGCGGGCGCAGGCGTCACGAGCCTCGGCTCGGCGATGACGAGCAGTCAGGAGTCCCAGCTGCGCCGCATGCGCAGCCGCATGGGTGGTATCGCTGAGGTGGGCAAGGGCAGCTTCTGGATCACCGCCGAGGGCGAGTACAATGACCTCGGCGAGGACGGCACCGCAGCGGGGCACAGCCTGCGCAGCTGGGGCGGCTCAGTGGGTGCTGACTACGGCATCGCGGAGAACACCAGCGTAAGCATCGGATTCACCGCCCTCTATGGCGATCTCAACCGCCAGCCCCTCGACGGCGCAGAAGGCAGCCTCGATAGCTACTACCTCAGTGCCGCCGCCCAGCACAAGCGCGGCGCGTGGATTCATCAGGGAGTCGTCAGCGTCGCCCTGCATGACGGCAGCCTCGATCGTCACGTCAGCCTCGCGAATGGCGGCTACAGCACGACAGGCGACACCACGGGCTACAGCGTCGGCGTCATGTACGAGCTGGGTTATGAGATGCAGGTCAATGACAGCCTGACGCTCACGCCTATCTTCAACGCCGCCCTCATCCATGGCAGCCTCGATAGCTACACCGAGTCAGGCAGTGATGCCGCACTCCACGTCGGCGAGATGGACAACACCTACGCCACCTTTGGCCTCGGCGCACGCATGGAGCATGAGAGCAGCTCGGGCGTCCAGTTCGGCGCACGCGCGCTGTTCAAGGTCGACGCGGGCAACCGTGAGCAGACCGCGCGCGTCGCCTTCCAGAATGTCGAGGGTAGCTCCACCGTCCGTGGCACGGATGCGGGCGCCTTTGGCGTCGAGCTCGGAGTCGGCATCAGCATCCCCATCGGGGAGCAGGGAGCCATCTTCCTCGATGGCGGCGTCGAGCTGCGTCAGGATCAGCAGAGCACCCACGGCACGCTAGGCTACCGCCTCAGTTTCTAAGCCCGCTCTCCCATCAACAACAAAAAAATCCCCCGCCTCCAAGGAAGCGGGGGATTTTTTATTGATTCTGTTGAGAGGCACCTAGCGAAGCATCTCATAAATCAAATAGCCCGTGTAGCCGAGGTAGCCCAACAAGAGGATAGAGCCCTCAAAGCGCGTGATAGCCCCCCCACGCTCATCCGTCCTGTTGCGGCACAGCCAATAAAGAACGATCGTCAAGGCAAACATCACGGAGGAATCACGCAGCAAGACCTCGCGAGGCATACTGAATGGAGCGACACTACCAGCAATACCAATCACGGCTAGAATATTAAAAATATTCGACCCAATCACATTCCCAAGGGCAATATCATGCTCCCCCTTGCGCGCCGCAGAGATAGAGGAGGCGAGCTCAGGCAGGGAGGTACCCACCGCCACAATCGTCAGCCCTATCATCACCTCACTCATCCCGAGTGTCCGTGCGATCTCGACGGCACCGTAGATGAGGGAGCGCGAGCTGAGGAGGAGGAGCACGAGTCCGACGATCAGCCAAAACAGCCCCTTACCCATAGAGAGCGGAGGAATGTTGCCCTCCATGACTTCCGCCACGACGGGATCTTTCTTCGACTTTGCCTGCATCAGCGACCAGAAAATAAAAGCGGCAAAGCCCAGCAACAAGACCAGTGCCACCAGCAGCGGCACTCCTGCAAAGGTGACAATGAGAGCAGAGACCGCCAGCGTGATGACCAGCAGCACCGGCAGCTCACTACGGATCAGCTTTGACTGCACGAAAATAGGGCTGACGAGAGCGGTCACGCCCAAGATCAAACCAATGTTGGCAATATTGGAGCCAAAGGCATTCCCCAAGGCAATCCCCGGTCGTCCGTCAATCGCCGCGAGAGCCGACACCAGCATCTCGGGAGCAGAAGTACCGAAGCCGACAACAAGCATCCCGACAAGCAGGGGCTTCATACCGAGGTGATGCGCCGTCGCAGCAGCACCGACGACAAAGCGATCGGCACTCCAGACCAGCACGAGAATCCCCAAGACGAGGGCTAAAATAGCAAGAGTCATATGAATAAATTATATTTTTTGTAAGGCGAAATACGCGCGCCAGTATACACCGAGACAGGGAAAAAGGGAATGCTAAGTTACAAAAATGTCGCAGACATCCATACTTGACACCTGAGATTCTTATGCTAAGATGATGGAATGAAGAACGCCACGCGCCTCATCCTAACACTCCTGCTTGTGACATTAGGCATCCTTGGCTTTCTCCTTGCCCACGACGCGACCCAAGATGGGCGCAATCCCGAGACCGATACCCACTACTGGGACTACATGCAGAGCATGGGCATGCTCGCCTGCAGAGCACAGCCTTCGCAGAATCCACATCTCGTCATCTCGCAGACCTACACGATCCTCCCCCAGTCGCTCTGGTGGGAGTGGTGCAAGCAGCAGTTCAAGCTCGAGCGCGTGCAGCCCGATGCCACCGATCTCGCTATTCGCAACGAGGCAGGGCAAGAACCTACTGGCAGCTATTGGCGCAGCCCCAACGCGTGGAATTTTTCCAAGGATAGCGACGGGTACGGCATCAATAGTGAGAACACCGTCCTCTGCTTCTTCCATGACGAGGCGGGCGGCAAGCTGCTCTTTTACCCACGTCTCAATACGGGCCAGCTCCCCGTCTACCGCGCGCCCGACGCTCCCGATGACATCATCTCCACGATGCGCTGGAGGCAGGCTGCTGGCAAGCCCCTTGCGCAGATACGCCTTTGGATAGATGAGTGGCTTCCCTACTTCTACCCCAGCTACCTCATCTTGCTCATCCTGATCGCCAGCTGGCTCTGGCGGCTGCGTTTCCCCGCCTTTCGCTGGCTGTGGCTCTCGTTCCCCCTCGGGCTATTAGCCTACATCGTGCTGTGCCTGATCTATGCGTCATGGCTCAGTGCCCGCTCTCATTCCGATGCGCAGGGGGCTCTCATCTATCCTCTGATACTCTTTGCGAACGCAGTATCAGTCATCTTCATCCTCCTGTATTCCCTACACAACCCGAAACGAACAAAATGAAAAAAATGAAAAAAACACTCCTCTCAGCCAGCCTCGCGCTGCTGCTCTCCTCTCTGAGCAATGGCGAAGCCCCCCTCTTTGACTTCTTGCCCGTCCACCCCCAGAGTGACGCTCTCGTCGACACCTTCCCCCGTGATGCGAAAGGTGTGCCCACACTCCCTGACTCCGCTGCATGGAGCGACTACGTCATCGTCCCCTTCACCCCGCGCGACGCGATGACAGGCAAAGCGCACCTTGACGCCGAGGGCAAGCCCCTGATCGACTACTTCATCGTGACCAAGCCTGAGGTCCTGCGGGCGCGTGGACTCTACGTCAGCTCAGAGGACATCGAGGACGCACAACGAGACCGATCTCATGGGACGGCGGCTATTTTGCTCACGGAACAAGGCGGCGAGCGTATGAAAGCGCTCACTGCCGATATGCGCAAGGGCATCGATTTCCTCACCATACGCGTACGAGGCGGAGTGGTGTCAGCCCCCGTGGTGAATGAGACTCTCTCGCGTCACTTCCAGATATCGGGACTCTCCCCCTTGGAAATGGCACAGATGCTCAACAAATCAGGAGAAGAAATCACGCGCAGAGATGCCTACATCGCTGAGCTACGCGCCCGAGACCTGTCTCCTCTTTCCCCCATGAGCGACGAGGACCACTCACTCATCGAGCAAGCCTGCGAAGCAAGCAAGCCCTACGGTGTAGACGCGCAAGAGCTCTCCCTCAGCACCACCTCCGCAGAAGAAGACACAGCTGACAAAAGCGGCAAAAGCTCCACCCTGCCTGCGCTCATCGCGCTGCTAGAAGCACAGCCAGACACGCTCACAGACGAGCAGCTGGCGCTCAGGCTAGATCTAGGCAAGCAGCTAGCGACAGACGAAAAACTGCTCTATCACAAGGAAAAGAACATCCTTGCGAGTAGTACCAGTACAGCTCCCTCTTTCATCGGCAAGGTAGGCGGAGAATACATCACGATGCACCCGCTCACCCTCATACTCGAGCGCGACGGACGCCTCATGATTGAGCGCTACAAGGTCCCAGCAGCTGCACCACTCCCCTCAGCATGGAAGCAAAGGAAAAACGCAGACTTCCTTTGAGTTTTATGCATATCCCTTTAGGGGGCTTCTAATTTCTCGCGAGGTAAGATTTTGAGATGATTTTAGAGTT
>CAYJID010000019.1:0-19479 GCA_964370135.1 uncultured Akkermansia sp.
GCCAGAACTCGAAGCGCAGCACAAAGTTGTCATACTCCTTGTCCGTGTAGAGATTACCATGCCCCTTCTCAGGATACATGACGATGCAGCCATCTTCGGCGATATAGGCCTGCGTGTTGCCCTGCCAGCCCTCTGTACTTACGCCATCAAAGAGTAGCTTGAAGCCTTCGGCCTTCTCCTCATCACTGAGGCTTGCGGCGGTCTGCTCGGGGGCTAGCTCACGGATGTAGACATTTCTGTACTCTACTTCGCTACCATGCGCCTGAAGCTCGATTTGTTCCTTGACAAAGAGGGGTATGTCGCGCTTCCAGAAGTTCTCAAGGCTGACATTGTCCACGACTGTCTCACCGTTCATGATGACGGTGACCTTGTCCCCCTGCATCTTGATGTAGAATGTATTCCACTCGCCGAGCTCATTGTCCATGACCTTGAGTGGTTTTGCTGGGTTGCTCTGATTATTGTAGAGACCTCCTGAGCCTACCTGTGCTCCTACATTCGTGCGGCTGATGTCCCAGATCTGTACCTGAGGAGTGCCTCGTAGATAGATACCTGCATCGGCCTCTTTGCCTGTCTTGTAGAGCTTCCAGTCGATGAGCATTTCGAAGTCACCGTACTGCTTGTCGGTGCAGATGTTGTCCCCGTGTCCATTGAAGTACATGCTGCCATTCTTCACCGACCAGTGAGCGTTCATCTTCTTGTCGGCTTGCACCTGCGCCTTCGCAAGCTCATCGGGGCTCATCGCCTGACGGGACAGAGGATTGCCGACGAGGCCTTTCCAGCCGCTGAGATCTTTGCCGTTGAACAGGGCGACATAGCCGCCATCTTTTGCCATCTCGGCGAGATGCTTGGCGATGGCTTCGCGTTGGTAGCGCGCGTCAGGATTCTTGAGCGTCGCGCTGCACTTCTCCAGAATGGAGATGACCTGCGGTCCCGTGTAGCTCTTGTTGTTCAGCGCGATCTTCATGACGGCTTGGCAGGCCGCTTCTTTCAGAGCGGCATCGCTACTCTCCATGTAGGGTGCAGCGGCGAGCATACCAAGATAGGAGCCCGAGTTGCCGATCACCTTGATGGCGCGTATTTTCTGCGCGATGTCAGGTGAGCTTGCTAGTACATTGGAGGCAAAGAGTCGCTTGTTCTCCCCTGTCATGCTCTGGGTCTCGACATGGGTCATGTAGGCGTTCCACAGTCCCTCCTTGTCTTCTGCAGCACTGGCATTGATGGTGTCCGTGAGAGAGGAATAGACGGGTGAGCCTTGCCAAACGGTCATGGCCTGGAGGATTAGAGCTTTCTGCGCGGGGGATACCGCATTGAAGGCGGCGGCAATGGTCTGGAAGGTCTTCACATCGCCTAGGCGTGTGAGGACGTTGTAAACGAGTGCTTGGTCCTCTCCCATGCTCGAGAGCAAGGGGGCGATGGCTGCTGCTCGTTGATCGACAGGGATGGCAGAAAGGGAGGCGTAGAGCGCATGCTGCAATGCCTCGATCTGCTCGAGCTTGGCCTGCTTTAGCAGGGCTAGAATCTGATCTGCTTGCTGGGCGCTGACGATGGCCGCTAGCGCGTTATAAGCACTCTGCGCGACAGCAGCATCAGGGCTATTCAGCTGTGCGACCACGGTGTCAAAGCTTGACTTCGCCGCGCGGGCGGCGAGCAGCTCGATTGCTTTCATCTGTGCGTAGGGACTGCCCTGCGCCACCACCTTGCTGAGTGCGTCGGCGTAGGCCTTCGCCTCTTCCTTCTTGTACTTCACGTAGGAGAGAGCCTTGCTGGCGGTGTCGATGATGTCCTGATCCTTGCTTTCTATCATCTCGGCGCATATTTCCTCGATGATGTCTTCTCCTGCCTGCAGCTTGGCCGAGGCGAGGATGGCTGCCTTCGCGAGATTGGGCTGATCGCTGTCTATGTATGACTCGACCAGCTCGGCTGTTTCCTTGATGTAGTGATCGCCGAGGTAGCTGATGGCAGAGATCTTCGCCGCATCACTGGCTGTAGCCAGGGCCTTCGCGATGTCGATGAAGATGCTTCTATCGGGGCAGCCTGTGAGGAGGTTGAGCACGCCGCTGCGCAGCAGCAGATTCTCATCCAGCGCGAGCTGGATGATGAGGGACCTCGTTGCGGTGAAATCTGCCAGCATCATGACCTCGACCGCCGAGACCATGGTCTGCACCTCCATGGCAGCCTTGCTCTCGTCGAGGAGCTGCTTGGCGGTCTTCATCGCCAAGGCGGCATCGGTGCGAGCGAGTCGGGTCAGCAGCATGCAGAGTCGGTCGACGGCCGCGAGCTTATCCGAGCTGTACTTCGCAGCTCTTGCTTCGGCTAGGAGTAGATCGATTGAGGCTTGAGTGCCAGTCCGCGCGAGGGCGTAAAGGATGGTTTTCTTTGTATCTTCGTCGGCATCCTTGTACCAAGTGAGAAGTGCCGCTTCTTGCCCCATGATCTGCGCCTGCCCGATGATGTGAGCGGCGAGTTCCTTGTCGCACTGCGCGAGCTGTCCGAGTAGTGCCTGATCTGCTTTCACGGTATTCACCTCGATGAGGGTGTCTGCCGCTGTCTCGCGGAGCTGCTCGTCGCTCATGAGTGGGGCGATCTTGTCGACCATCTCATCGCGGGCACATACAGCGAGGAGGCGGAGGTAGAACTTCTTTACCTCCACATCGCTCGCCTGTTGTATCTCATCAAAGAGGCTATTCACAAAGATGACACGAGCCTCTTCTCTCCCCTCCTGAGCCACGTAGCTCGCGAGGCCGGAGAGGGCGTAGTTCACACGAGGGACATTCACGGAGCTGCACATGTCCGCGAGGAGTGCGATGCCCTCACCCTTCGTCTGTACGAGGCCCTCCATCACGGCGTTGAAGTCTTTCTGATTCTGTGTCGGCAGGGCTGCTAGCGAGTCGGCGACGATGGTTTTTGCCGTGCGATTCGCGGGGGTCGGGACCTGGGCGAGGAGGCTGGTGCTCATGCTGGCGGCCAGCGCGAGAAAGATTGCTTTTCTCTTCATATTTTCTGATATTTTCTATTTAAACTTGTCTTGGGGCGGCTAGATCGTCCATGGACCACGCATAGGCTGGTCGATCAATCTGTTCGCGGCGTCATCTCCGATGAACTCCAGCTTCACAGGGTCAAACTTCAGGTTGCGACCGAGGCGGAGGGCGACGAGCGCCATATTCACAATAGTCGATGAACGGAAGCCATTCACCTCATTGAGAGCAAAACGATTGCGCGACTGAACACAATCGACAAAGGACTCGTACTGAGGATCGACATCGGGGTACTCGGCTAGTTTCTTTTCCCAGTTCGGGATGTCGCACTTGAAGTTGGGGAAGACGCGACCATTCGGTCCCTCGATGTAGGCGGTGTCCTCCGCTCCGTGGTCTTCGCCGTAGAGGACGATTTCACAGCCGTCTTCATACTTGTAGACAATCTTGCGCCAGGTGCCAATCGCATCAAAATGCTGCTGGGGTGCGTCGATTTCGACAGAGATGGGAGAGGTGCCATCCTTGCCTAGCAGGTACTGCACCGGATCGAGATAGTGCTGCCCCATATCACCCAGTCCACCGCCATCATAGTCCCAGTATCCGCGGAATGTGCCATGGACGCGGTGCGGGTTGTAGGGTTTGTAGGGCGCAGGTCCTAGCCACATGTCGTAGTCGAGATGCTTGGGCACTGGCATCGTCTCCAGCGTCTCCTTGCCTGTCCAGTAGAACTTCCAGTCAAAGCCTGTGTGCTTGCTGACGACCACGCGGAGTGGCCAGCCGAGCATGCCGCTGTCGACTAGTTTCTTAATCTTGGGCACGGTGGTGTTCATGCCGTAGAAGTTGTCCGTGAAGCGGAACCATGTATTGAGGCGCAGGATATTGCCGTATTGCTTCACGGCTTCCATCACGCGCTTGCCTTCCCCGATGGTGCGAGTCATGGGCTTTTCGAGGAAGATGTCCTTGCCTGCCATGGCGGCCTCCACCGCCATGATGCCATGCCAGTGAGGAGGGGTGGCAATATGGACAATGTCCACATTCGGATCATGGATGAGGTCGCGGTAGTCGCGGTAGCACTTCACATTCCCTCCTGCCATCCGGGCACCCGCGTCGAGGTGGTTCGCATCGACGTCGCAGAGGGCGACGAGGCGAGTTCCATCATAGCCAAAATGGCCGCGCCCCATTGAGCCTACTCCAATGATTCCCTTGGTGAGCTGCCCGCTCGGCGGAATTTTACCTTCACGTCCGAGAACAGAGCTTGGGAGGATGGAGAGACCGGCGAAGCCGACCATTTTTTTCACAAAATCACGTCTTTGCATCATATAATATGTCGTTTCTTTAAGTAGCAATAAACCGAGAGAAAAACCAAAATATCACCAAAGGCATACAGCTACGTATTGTTCCTAACGTAACATATAGTGAAGGCTAGATCAAACTTAAAATACAAAAATCATGTCATTAGCTTAAGGGGGCTTCTAATTTCTCGCGAGGTAAGATTTTGAGATGATTTTAGAGTTGGATTTTTCTCGAATTGATGGCTCAGAGGCCCCTTTGAGACAAAATTCGCTTATTTGGAATAACGAGAATTTAGTCGCTTAAACTCTTTCTCGCCATCTCATCAGCCTCCATCATCGTATTAAAAGCATAGAGCATATCTGGCGTCGTGGGTGTGGCTTCTACCCCCTCTTCTATCATCTTGATGAGGTGAGCGAACTGAACATCCGTAGACTTCCACTTGCTTAAAACATTAATCATTTCGTACTCCCCTTCGGGAAAACGATAATACTCGATCAGATCGCCTTCTACCTGATGCGAAGATCTATCTCTCTGGCGGATAAGACTGATTCTGCCTTTCGGACCTGAAAACTCTTTCACATCCCGTGGAGCGAGCGTCTTGCCAAATCCTGCTTCATAGTAGCCAGCGGATCCATCAGAGAGCTGCATCGTGACAATACCGTGATTGTACTGCCCTGGTGAGACAGTATCTTCGGAGCGTATACCCATTGCGTTCATTTTCACTACTTTCGCTCCAGTAAACCAATGCAATATATCCACATAATGCACACCGCAGTCGACCAGCGGTGACACATCGTTGAGAATACCCAGACACCTATCCCAATCAATAGAATGATGATTCTGCACCATGCGAAACGTCATAGGCGATCCTATCGCTCCCCCCTGTATCATCTCGGCGATACGCTGGTAGGTGGCATTGTGGCGGAGGATATGCCCGACTAGTACTTTCACATCGGGATTGTCTGTCACGAGCTCTTCGAACTCTCGGGCTGATTGCCTTGTATCGCCTATGGGTTTTTCGCAGAGGACATGCTTCTTGCTCGCCACACAGGCCTTGAGTATCTCCATATGAGACGCTGGCAAGGTGGCGATGATGACAATATCCACCTCCTCATCGTTCACACATTCCCTATAGTCATCGCATATTCTATCCACTTGATAACGTTTCTGCAACTCTGCAGCACGGGAGAGATCCCTATCGCATGCATAGCGAAAATGTACATTCTCCATCTTATAGATTTCTTGCAAATGAGCAAGCCCCATTTGCCCGCAGCCGATGAGTGCTACATTATAGATATGTTTCATTATGTTATAATTTTAGGGGGCTTCTAATTTCTCGCGATGTAAGATTATGAGATGATTTTAGAGCTGGATACTCAGAAGATTCTAGCTGGTGTGAGGCGCACCGAATAGACGCACGAGCTCCGCGCGCAGTCCCATCAGCACGCGCTCACGGCACTCCTCCAGTGTCCCGCGCATGCGAATGCCTGCTGCCATGTAGTGACCTCCGCCTCCATAACTCTCAGCAAGAGCTCCTACATTGAGGCGCGGATCTTTGGAACGCAGCGACATACGGATGCGTCCATCCTCGAGATCTTCAAATATAATGGAGGCCTTCACCCCGCGAATCACGCGGATGATCTCGACGAGATCCTTGGAGTCGTCGCTACTCAGCGCGAGACGAGCCTTCGTCACGGCATCGAGGCTGTAGTGCGAGAGCAGACCGCCTTGCTCGATGACCATGTTGTTGAGCACCTCGCGATTCACCATCAGCGTGCTCAGAGCTGTCTCTTGGTAGAGCAGACGATTCACCTCTGCCACATCGACGCCACTCTCGAGCAGGTGTGCGCCCATACGCATAACGGCGGGTGTGGTGCTCCCATATTGGAAAGAGCCTGTATCGGTGCTGATCCCCATGTAGAGAGCCGTCGCTACCTCAGCTGTCAGCACAACGCCCATGCGCTCAAAAAGCTCAAAGAGCATGCAGCAGGTCGCCGCCGAGGAGGGATGGATGACATTGAGCTGACCATAGCGCTCATTGCTCACATGATGGTCAAAATTCACCAGATAGGGTCTCTCTGCCTCCTCGCGAGCGATGGAGAATACCTCAATCGCTCGATCGCCCAGCCGCTTCCACGCGCCACAGTCGAGGCTAATGAGCAGCGTCATCTCCTCGGGGCAGCTTGCAGGGATGGGCTCGATGAGCTCGCTGCCGGAGAGAAAGGCATAGCTGGGCGGCACGACATCTTCATTGTAGAGGCGTACCCTCTTGCCCATAGCACGCAGCGTCAGTCCCAGTGCTACGGTCGAGCCTATCGCATCACCATCGGGGCGGAAGTGGGCGATTATACCTATATCCTCATGCTGCGCCAGCAGCGCGATCAATTCATCATACATATCTGCTGGCTAGTATAGCTCATGCTGCGCCGCTTGGCAAGCACCGCAGCCTGCCATCTGCCTAGGCGGCTTCTTCACACAAGCTGTAATTCTTGATACTAAAGTGCCGAAATAATTTAGAATAATTTTAATTTTTAAGCATCGAGCTCCATGCTTGACCTCGCTTGTTATTTGTGAGATAAAAGGGCTCTTCACTCACCATGACTACTCTTCTTAAAATCAGCCAAATGCTGCTAGGCGGCTGTGCGCTGCTCCTCTTTGCTGGAGCACTCCCGCGTGCGGGCGTACCCGCCATCTATCACGGCGGCGCGATGCTGCTGCTAGGCCTCATCGCCGCCCTACTCTGCCTCTGGGGGGGGATACGCCTCATCCGCCGCAGCCATGCGCCCTTTGCTCTAGGTGCCCTCTTTGCCCTGCTCAGTGCCGCGAGTGCCTATACCGCCTACCTCACAGCAGCGCAGGTATTGACTCTTACTCAGGCCGAGAGCATTTCATGGTTGCCCTTCATCGGCTACCTCGATCTCTGCCTCGTCGCGATCGTGGGGCTCATCTATTGTGGCTTGCAGGCATGGAGGCGACTCGTATCGCATCATTGGCTTGCACTGGCCCACCTCAGCTTCCTCCCACTCGCGCTGGGTGTCTACCTCGACTACTGCTTTGAGATGACAGCACGCGTCCCCGTCATCGCCAGCGATGCAAGCCCCATCGACTCCATCAAGCTCTCAACGGAGAAGACAATTAGCCTCGGCTTCGAACTGACCCTGAGTGATTTTCAGATCAAGCATTACGACGACGCGCCCTTTGTCCTCTATGAGCAGGTCGAGGGACAGTGGAATCCCCTCGGCAAGGTCACAGTCCAGGGCGATGAGCTCGTCTACGGTGAGGAACGCTGGCAAAAAAACAAGCTCGAATACCCCGCGGCCACGGACAACAAAGCCATCATGCTCATCGCAGGAGAGCCCGCCCGCGTCATCCTCCAGCAAGACGCCACGGTCAAGGAATACAGCGCCCAGTACCACATCCAGTCCACCAAGGAGGACTCCTCTCTCTCTGGCACACTGAGTGTGAACAAGCCCATCGAGTACAGGGGCTGGCAGTTCAGCCTGATGAATTACCATCACATGGCTAGCCAAGATCAAACCATCATCCAGCTCGAAGCCCGCCACGCGCCGGGGCGCTTCTGGGCGCGCGCAGGCATGATCGCGCTCATCGTCAGTCTCGCCGCATGGTGCTGGCTGCCTACCCCCCGCACAAAAGACAGCCCCCCCCAGCCATGATCACCCTCATCTACACCCTCACCGGACTCTGCCTCGCGCTGCACCTCGCTGCCATCTTCACCAGCAAGCACGGGCGACTCACGCAGCAGCTCATGATCGCAGGCTGGATCGTCGCGCTCGGGCTTCTCATCGCCAATGCGTGGCTCGCACAGGCTCCCCCCTTTGGCAACATGCGCCACGTGCTCTGCTTCTTCCCCCTCATCCTCTATCCCGCACTGTTCGTCTCACGTCAGAGCATCCCGCGCGGCTACGGTGGCTACTTCTGCATCGCCGCAGTGATCACGCTGACAGGAGCTCTCTGCATGCCACTCCAAGAGGGATGGCGTCAGATGCCCGCCCTCCAGTCTCCGTGGTTCGTCCCCCATGTGACCAGCTACGTGATTTCCTACGGGCTCATGCTTGTGGGCACACTGCTCGTGCTGCGCAGCTATTGGGAGAAGCAGAACCCCGAGCTGCCCCTGCGTGTCGCTGATCGCGCCGTCACGCTCGCCTTCCCCTTCATGACCTTCGGGCTCTGGAGTGGCGCGCTCTGGGCGGACTCCGTCTGGGGGGGCTACTGGGCGTGGGATATCAAAGAAGTCTGGTCGCTCATCACGTGGACGCTCTACATCATGTACTTCCACATCCGCCGCAGTGCCCCCGAGTGGAGACGTGTGCTGCTGCTCACCGCCTTTGTCGCGCTCATCACCACCTTCCTCGTCGTCAACCTACTACCGAAGATAGAATCTCTACACAGCTACGCCCAATAACGCCAGCACGTCCCATCCATGATCTACATCCAAGTCCTCGCCAGCAGCAGCAAGGGGAATGCGACCCTCATCAGCACCGACAACACGCGCCTACTCATCGACGCTGGCATCAGCGCACGCCGCATCAGCACGGAGCTGGCGAAGTGCCAGCTCAGCCCCGCCGATCTCCACGCTATCTTCATCACCCATGAGCACAAGGACCACTGCTGCGGGCTCGGGCAGCTGTCGAAGAAGTTCGACATCCCCATCTACTGCACGCGTCACTGCGCCACACAGCTGCGCCCCATGGCACCGCTCGCGCGCTTCTGCTACCTCACCCCTCATGAGACCTGCGAGCTGCGCGACTTGCAGATCACCCCTGTGAGCACGCATCATGACTCCGTGGATCCTGTCGGCTTCATCCTCGAATGCAATCAAATACGCGTCGGCTACCTCACCGACACGGGGCATGCCTGCCGCAAGCTCGTCCAAGCCTACACGCAGCTCGATGGCCTCTTTATCGAGTCCAATTACGATCCCCAGCTACTCAGCCAATCGGGGCGCCCCTACAGCCTCATCCAGCGCATCTGCAACAACTGGGGACACCTCTCCAATCAACAGACAGCCGAGCTCATCACCCAGACCGCCAGCGCGCGCCTGCAGCACATCATCCTCGCCCACCTCAGTCAGGAGTGCAACACCCCCGAGCATGCGAGCAGCTGCATCCAGCACGCGCTCGATGAGCTAGAGCTTAGCACGCAGCTCCACTGCGCCCACCCCGTCCACGGTCTGCCACGCGTGAGCGTGAGCGCGCCCTTCACCCTGAGCTAGCGCAGCAGCAGCCAGAGGCGGATTTTGTGCTTGATCTTCATCCCCCTGTAGCCGATACAGCCATCAGCAGCGAGCTGCTGTATCAGTGGTTTTGCGTGCGCCCATAGCCTCGGGCGCGCCATCTTGGAGGAGCGACGTATGCGATTAAAAAGCATCTTGAGCAAGGGAGAGAGATGACAATCGCGCAGTTCGCCCAGTCGGCGGGGTCGCAAACGCTGCGTGCTCTCATAGATCTCACGGATCACAAAAACAAAATCCTCCGTCTTCTTCTCCGACCAGTCACTCCTCATGATAGAGCCCTCATTCTTATAATAATAGTACAGGGGCTGATCCACGCGGGCATAACTAGCTGCGCGACCTAGGATCTCAACCGCCCAAGGCGTATCCTCAAAATAGATACCCTCGACAAATCGGTAATCACCCAGCAAATCCCGCCTATAGAGCTTGCCACAAGCAGACGTAGCTATCCCCTGCTTGCGCAGGTAGCTTCCTAGCGGATCCGAGACGCGCTTGGGCTCTTTTTTACTCAGCTCGTGAAGAGGCATCGGGGAATAAAGCTGAGCTGTTGTTTGTAATTCACAGCCTGCGATCGGAGAGCCTGACTGCTGCGCCGCCATCAAGAGAATCTCCAGCATACGTGGGTGGATATAGTCGTCAGAATCAACAAAAGCCACCCACTCACCCTGCGCCTGGTCGATTCCGGTATTGCGCGCGCCTCCTAGCCCCTTGTTCTGCTGACGAATCAACGTGAAGCGTGCATCATCAGCGATGTAATCCGTCACCAGTTCCGCGCTTCGATCAGGCGAGCCATCGTCGATACACAGGCATTCAAAATCAGCATAGGTCTGCATGCGGATACTTTCTAGGCAGCCCAAGACAGTCTGCTCGACATTGTAAAGAGGGACGATAAGGGATATTTTTTTCATAAGAGTGTGTCTGGGGGTTTCGAATTCTAAGGGACTTCGAATTTCTCACGAGACGCGATTGTAGAAGCCTCCGCTAAAAAATAGAATAGCAGATCTGATCGAATAAGACAAGCCATGCGAGGCGAGTGCGCGCGAGAAGCTGAGCTAGCGTAGCAACAGCCAGAGGCGGATTTTATGCTTCCATTTCATGCCTTGGAACCCAATATAGGTCCTCTCAAAGAGATCACGTATCAGCGGACGCGCATGAGCCCGCAGTGACGCGCGAGAATGTCTCGGTGACTTGCGGATATAATTAAAAAGAATCTGAAGCAAGCAGGTGATGAAATGCTCACGCAGCTCTCCCAGCCGCGCAGGGCACTGACGCTGCGCGCTCTCGTAGGTATCACAAATGCCACGCACATAATCCTCCGTCTTGCGTGCCGTCCACGCACTGCGCATGATGGAGCCATCATTCTCATAATAGTAGTAAAGGGGCAAATCCAGACGTGCGTAGCAGGTGCTGCGTGCCACAATCTCTACAGTCCACGGCGTATCCTCATAGTAAACCCCCTCGGTGAATGGGTAGTTATCGACCAGGCGACGTCGGTAGAGCTTTCCCCACACGGCGGTATAGATGTCACTCGAGTAGATGAGCCTCGAGAAAGGATCATCCATGAGCTCGAGCTCCCCCCTCGCGTGTCGACACGCGAGGGGGGCATAGACAGCGGGAGTCTGCACAAACGCAGAAGCAACGATGTCGACATCATGCTGCTCACCTACCTCCAGCAGCAGCTCCAAGGCCTGAGGATGGAGATAATCATCTGAGTCGACAAAGGTGAGCCAATCTCCCACCGCGTGTCGCATCCCCGTATTACGCGCCCCCCCTAGCCCCTTGTTTACCTGGCGTATCAGCACAAAGCGGTCATCTCCCTTGATGAAGTCTGCCACCAGCTCAGCGCTTCGATCCGGCGAGCCATCATCAATACACAGACATTCAAAATCTCGATAACTCTGAGCGCGGATACTTTCCAAACAGCCAATGACAGTCTGCTCGACATTGTAGATGGGGACTATGATAGATATTTTTTTCATGGTAGTGAGGCTTTATGTATAAAATAACAAATCCCATTCAGAAAAACAAGCATATAAGAAGCTTTATATCATAGAGTTAAAAATAATTAAATAAAATTCACCAGCACGAATATACATCAATGAAAGACAGAGGCACGCAATATCATTTCATTACCAGTAATGACAAGCAGCTATTGCACGGCATTGCTATTTCTTATGACAGTATTTACCATTCCTCTCTAATCGTAGAATCTCAGGAATCTCGACTCTCTACCCAACAGATTTGCATGTTCATCAGCTAATTAAAATCTTGCAGTCGCGGATCAGATGTGTTATTAGATGCCCACGCGCACCACTAGCGAGCATCTCTATTAAATTCGTATCCCACCGAGAGTCACCCGATTGGCCACCATCTAGGGCACGAAAGCATAGATCGAGATGAGCAACGGCGTCATTATCCTACACTTATGCAAGCGATAGATCAACCAGACACAGACGCGGAGAATACTCCAGAGAGCTCAGAGCAATTGGCAAAGCCCACCGCGGGTGCGCAGGGAGAAATGGGCTTTGAAAAAGAAATCTGGCGCGCCATCGACATGATGCGCGGCAACCTCGACGCCTCTGAGTACAAGCATGTGATCCTCGGACTCATCTTCCTCAAATACATCTCTGATCGCTTTGACACCCGTCGCGCCGAGCTGGAGGCAGAGTTCGCAGGCACCGAGGAGAAAGATAGCTTCATCAACGACCGCGATGAATACATCGCTCAGGGCGTCGCCTACGTCCCGCCCAATGCCCGATGGCCACGACTCCAAGCCGCCGCCCACAGCACCGAGATAGGCAGCCTGATTGACACCGCCATGATCGCGCTAGAGAAGGAGAACCGCCAGCTGCGCGGCATCCTGCCCAAGAACTTCTCACGCCCCGAGCTCGACCAGCGTCGACTCGGAGAGGTCGTGCTGCTCTTTAGCAATATCCAGATGCGCGACGAGCAGGGACCAGACAAAGACATCCTCGGACGCGTCTATGAGTACTGTCTGCAAAAATTCGCTGAGGCCGAGGGGAAAAACGCAGGCGAGTTCTACACCCCCTCCTGCGTCGTGCGCACCATCGTCGAGGTGCTCGAGCCCTTCCAAGGCCGCGTCTACGACCCCTGCTGCGGCAGTGGTGGCATGTTCGTCCAGTCGGCGAGGTTCATCCAAGAGCATAGCTACAACATCGACAACATCTCCGTCTACGGACAGGATGCCAACCCCACGACACGCAAGCTCGCACTGATGAATCTCGCCATCCACGGCGTGTACAGCAACCTCGGCACCCAGCACGCCGACACCTTTTTCCAAGACCTCCATCCGCGGCTCAAGGCAGACTTCATCATGGCAAATCCGCCCTTCAACCTCGGCGACTGGGGTGCCTCCTACCTCGCCGATGATCTACGCTGGCGCTATGGACTGCCCCCCGAGAGCAATGCGAACTACGCTTGGATCCAGCACATCATCCACCATCTCTCCCCCACGGGACGCGCGGGCGTCGTGCTTGCGAATGGCTCACTCTCCAGCCTCGTAGGCGCAGAGAGCGAGATACGCCGCCGCCTTATTGAAGACGACCTCGTCGAGTGCATCGTCTCCATGCCCGCCTACCTCTTCTACAGCACGCAGATCTCGGTGTGCCTCTGGTTCTTCAACCGCAGCAAGCCCGAGTCGCTCAAGAACAAAACCCTCTTCATCGACGCCCACGCCAAGGGCAAGATGATCACGCGCAAGCACCGCGAGCTCGAGGCTGGCGATATCTCCAAGATCGCCTCCACAGTGCACCAGTTCTACGCCCCCGACTTCACCTCCTTCCACGCCGAGAAAGGCTTCTCGGGACTCGCCACCCTCGACGAGATCGCCGCACAGGACTACATCCTCACCCCCGGTCGCTACGTTGGACTCGTCGAGAGCGAAGAAGAAACCGAGCCCTTTGAGCTCAAGATGGCACGCCTCAGCGAGGAATTCCGCTCCCTCTGCGCACAATCACGCGAGCTAGAGCAACTCATTGAGGAAAAGCTCGCCTCCCTCGGCGACCTCCACCTAGCACCCCAGAGCGCCCAAGACTGATAAAGACTGATCCCCTACTCGATGAGCATCCTCCTCCCATCAGACATCTCCTACCGTCAGCTCGCCCTCACCGAGCTAGGCAAGATCGTCACAGGCAAGACCCCCCGCACGAGCCACAGCGAGTACTACGGCGGCGAGACCCCCTTCCTCACCCCGTCAGACGACATGAATGTCAAGCATGTCACACAGACGCAAAAAACACTCAGTGACGCGGGAGTCCAGTCGGTCAAGACCTGCCTGCTGCCCGCGCGCGCTATCGCCGTGAGCTGCATCGGCTCCAATCTCGGACGCGTCGTCATCACGACACGCCCCACCGTCACCAATCAGCAGTTCAATGCACTCATCCTCGATGAGGAGCAGTACGATGTGGACTACGTCTACTACGCGCTCACAGCACTAGAGCCCACGCTACGCCGCCTGAGTCAGGGCTCGACCGCCGTCCCCATCGTCAACAAATCCAGCTTTGCCGCACAGACCATCCCCGTCCCCTCGCTGGCGCACCAGAAGCGCATCGCCGCTATCCTCTGCGCCTTTGATGAGAAAATATTTCTCAATCGCCAGCTCATCGCCAATCTCCAAACACGCGCCATGCAGCTCTACAAGCACTGGTTCATCGACTTTGAATTCCCCAATCCCGAGGGACTCCCCTACAAGAGCTCAGGCGGCAAGCTCAAGAAATCCCCCCGAGGTGCCATCCCAACAGGGTGGAAACAGGGACAATTCGACGACATCGCCGATGTCATCAGCGGCGGCACCCCCGCGACAAAGAACCCCGACTACTGGGGCGGTGACATCCCCTTCTTCTCGACGAAAGACGCCCCCGACACCCCCTACGTCGTGCGCACCGACAAGCACATCACCGAGCTCGGACTCCAGCGCTGCCGCAGCAAGCTCTTCCCCGCGGGCACCATCTTCCTCACCGCACGCGGGACCGTGGGCAAGCTCGCCATCGCAGGAGCCGCCATGGCGATGAATCAATCCTGCTACGCCATCCAAGGCTACAAACGCTACAAGCAAGTCTACGTCTACCACGTCGTCAAATGCCTCGTCACCGCGCTGCAAAACAAGGCGAATGGCGTTGTCTACGACGCCATCAATGCCAACGACCTCAACCATGAGCGCATCAATCTGCCACCAGACAGTTTGGTAAAAAAATATGTTTGCACCGTCGAGCCGCTCTATGATATGATACGCAATCATGAGCATCAATCGCTGCTCCTCCAGCAGCAGCTCAAGGAGCTGAGAGCCTACTTGATGCCCTTTTAGCCATATTAGCAGATCCACGGTCATGTCACACGCAGCCGCTCCCGCAGAAAGCATCAACAAATTCCTCCTACGCGTCCTCACCGCCAGTCTCCTCTTGCTCATGTGCTTTCTCTGGGGCGAGATGTTTGGAGAGCCCAGCCCCCGTCTCGACATCGTCCTCTCGGTGCTCTGGAGTGCCTGCGTCTTTTCCGCCCCCCGCCCCCTGTGGATCATCCTGCTGAGCAGTGCCTCCTGCCTGCTCGTCCTGCTGCTCGCCCTGCCCTACGTCTGGCTGCTGCGCCCCGAGTTCATTGACACGGATCTGTATCTCTCGCATGCGAACTTTTACCACAACCGCATCGTTTGGGCGAGCATGCTCTTCCTGGGCTCTCTCGTGTGCTTTGTCTGCAAGCTCTTTGCGCGCTTCCAGAGCAGCGACGCGCTGACACTGCCCTCGCGCCAGACACATCGTAACCCCGAGGACTGGAAGACATTGCAAGAAATACGCCAGATGAAGCCCCAGCCAAAGCCCCCCTTCGTCTTTGACTCCCTCGACGACGGGCTCATCCCGCGCTTCTATGAGCGCATGCGCCAGCTGCGCGAGAATCGCCTGATGCGCTCCTTCTTCTGGGGCAAGATGAGCCTGATTTTCCTCCTCGCCTTGGCACTGTGGTACGCGCTACCCTACTCCCTGAGCAGCCCAGACTTTCGCGAGAAGCACGACCGCGCGCTGATGAGCGAGCTAGCTCCACGAGATTGGCATGTTGCGAATCAGGTGGAGAGGAAGTATGCCCATGCCCTCCATCGACTCATACGCAACGCCCCCGCCAGCCAAAGTGGCTCAGATATAATTCAGTGGCTCGGCGTGGCAGCACTTGTAGACAGCCAAAAACAATCCCTCAACCCCGCAGCCTTCGAGCGACTCAGCAGCATGGACAAGCAGGTTCAACCGCTCTGCTACCTGAGCACCGACGATGCAGATGAAGGCATCGTCCGCTTGCTCCTCTGGCTCGAGCGCGACCGCGGAGACGACAAGCCATGGCAGCTCAACTCGAGGCTCATCTCTGCAAGCGATCAACGCGAGCCCCTCTACCGAGTCCAGCTCGATCCCTGAGCTACTTCTTTCGAGCGACTTTAAGCGCTCACCCTTGTTTTTCAAAAATAGCGCGATGCCCTCTATCTGGCTGGACATTGGCGTGCCGGAGGATTATACTAGCATTTTACGTTTATCCTTGACTGATGAAAATACGTTATCTTTCCTATCCTCTTTTCTTTCTCGTCCCCGCCAGCACTCTCCCTGCGGTGGATCTAGTACACTTTTTCAAAAGCTCTGGTGCACATCGCAACGCCACATACGATTTCAAACCCCATGTCGAGCAATACATCGACGCTTGGGACACGCAAGACCAAGTCGGAGTCAGCAAAGAGCTCGCCATCCAGAGTGAGAAGGCCGCCGTGCAGGGCGACGTCTACGCCCAGCTCTACCTCGCGCTCCATTACATCCATGACCCCGACGACCAGAACCACGAGCTCGCCGTCGACTGGGTGAGCAAGGCCGCGCGCCAGCACAATCCCCTCGCCCAATACATCCTCGCGAAGATCCTGCTTCACGTCAACGCACACCAGCACGACGACAGCGAAGACGCGCAAGGTCGTCTGGGACTCGCCCTGCCACTGCTCACCCTCGCGGCAGAGCACGGTGAGCGACGCGCCCAGCGAGCTGTCGGACTCTGCTACGAACATGGTCACGGCGTCTACGAAGACTACGCCACCGCCGCCCGATGGTACAAGGCGGCCGCCGAGCAAGGAGACGCACTTGGACAATACCACCTCGCCATCTGCTATTTACGTGGGGATGGCATCGAGCAAAATGACACCGAGGGCGTCCTGTGGCTCAAGCGCGCCGCCGCGCAAGATCTCCCCATCGCTCAGTACCGCCTCGGCAGCCTCTACGAGATGGGCAAGGGCGTCAAGAAGGACAGCAAGAGCGCCTTCCAATACTTCTTGAGCGCGGCAAAGCAAGGCCTTGCCGAGGCGCAAGACCAGCTCGGAGTCGCCTACATCACAGGTGCTGGTATTGCCAAAGATGAAGCCCAAGGTCTCGCATGGTTCGTACGCGCCGCCGAGCAGGGACACACCGGCGCACAGGTCAATCTCGCCACCTACTACCTCGAGCACCCCGAGCTGGAGAACCACATGCAGCACGTCCTCAAATGGAGCAAGCACGCCGCAAAGAATAATCACCCCAAGGCTCAGAACATCATCGGCTACTGCCTCCTCAATGGACTAGGTGCCAACAAGGACGAAAAACTCGCCTTCCGCTGGTTCAAGCAATCAGCCCACCAAGGTCACCCCGCCGGGCAGTCCAACCTCGCCTACTGCTACCTACACGGCATCAGTGTTGAGAAAAACGAAGCCGAAGCCGCCAAATGGTACACGAAAGCCGCCCTTTTGGGAGACGCCAAAAGCCAATACATCATCGCCAACCTCTACGATAACGGACAGGGAGTCGCCAAAGACATCCCCACCGCCATCAAATGGTACACCAAGGCCGCCGAGCAAGGCTGGACAGACGCCCAGATACGCCTCGCGGTCCGCTACCTCGACGGCAAAGACGTCGAGAAGAATCCCGCGCTCGCGCACAAATGGCTCGGCAAAGCCGCCGCCTCCGATTCCCCCGTCGCGCTCAATCTCCTCGGCTACTGCTACAGCACAGGACAGGGCGTGCCCGCCGATCCCAAGCAAGCCACCGCGTACTACCGACGCTCGGCAGAAAAGAACTTCGCCATCGCCCAAGCCAACCTCGGGTACAGCCTCATGGAGGGCGTCGGCTGCGAGAAGAACCCCGCCGAAGCCATCACCTGGTACAAGAAATCCGCCGAGCAAGGCTACGCCCGCGCCCAATTCCAGCTCGCAGGCTACTATATAGAAGGACACGCCATCCAGCAAGACCTCAACGAAGGCATCAAATGGCTGCGCGCCGCCGCCGCTCAAAAACACCCCGACGCCCTGCTCAAGCTCGGACAATACCACTTCACAGGCACAGGCGTCGAGAAGAACGAAACAGAAGCCATCAAGCTCATCCACCAAGCCGCCCTCCTCCGCGACCCAAGCGCCGAGTACGAGCTCGCACGCTGCTACAGCAACGGCTACGGACTGCCCGTCGACCATGTAGCTGCCGCGACATGGTACACCCGCGCCGCTGAGCAGGGGCACGTAGCCGCCCAGCAAGAGATGGGACTCATCTACGCCCAAGGACGCGGTGCCGTGCAGGACTTCAAGACCGCCAACGAATGGTTCCAAAAGGGAGCGGCACAAGGCTACGCCCCATCTGAGAACTCGCTGGGCGTCAGCTATGAAAACGGTAACGGCGTCGAACAAAGCCTCGCCATGGCCATCCAGTGGTACACCCGCGCCGCCGAGCAGGGACATGTCCACGCGCAGAACGCCCTCGGGCTGCTCCTCAGCGATAAGAACACCCCCCATTACCAGCCAGCAGAAGCCATCAATTGGTATCGACTAGCCGCCGAACAAGGACACCATCACGCCCAGTCCAACCTCGCCCTCGCTTTCATTGAGGGAGAGGGCGTGGAGAAAGACTATAGCCAAGCCGCCTTCTGGCTGGAGAAGTCCGCCGTTCAGGGGAACTACGCCGCCATGGACAACCTCGCCTACCTCCTCAGCGAAGGACTCGGCGTTGAGAAAGACGCGCAACGAGCCCTCACCCTCTTCACCGAGGCCGCCGAGGCGGGCTTCGTCCCCGCTCAGCGCAACCTCGCCATCACCTACGATCACGGACTAGGCATCCCCCGCGACCAGCAGCAAGCCATCCACTGGTACACCCGCGCCGCCGAGCAGGGCGACAGACGCGCCCAGCGCAACCTCGCCAATCTCTATATGGATGCAAATAGTGGATCTGCTGACCCCGCCGCCGCCATCCACTGGTACACCCGTGCCGCGGAGCAAGGTGATAGTGACGCTCAAAAAGCTCTGGGCAATGCCTACATTCAGGGACAGGGCGTCACGCAGAACCCCGAGCTTGCAGCCCAGTGGTACAGCAAAGCCGCCGCCCAAGGACACCCCGATGCCACAGACAAGCTCGCCTACCTCTATAGCCAAGGCCTCGGCGTCGAGAAGGATGAGAAGAAAGCCGTCGAGCTCTTCCGCCGAGCCGCTGAGACAGGCTACGCCCCCGCCCAAGCCAACCTCGCCGTCGCCTACGTGATGGGCATAGGCGTGAAAGCCGACGAGCGAGAAGCCATGAAGTGGAACAAGCTCGCCGCAGAGCAGGGCAACGCCAAAGCCCAGCACAACCTCGCCGACCTCTACATGCAGCAGCAGAAGCCCGCCCTCGCCGCCCAATTGTTCCGCAAAGCCTCCGATCAGGGGAATGCGCAAGCCACAGACAAGCTCGCCTACCTCTACAGCCAAGGCCTCGGCGTCAAAAAAGATGAGAAGAAAGCCTTCAGCCTCTTCCTCAAAGCTGCCGAAGCAGGGCTCCCCTCGGCACAGTCCAACCTCGCTATCGTCTACGAGCAGGGCATAGGCGTGAGTGCTGACAAGCAACAAGCCATCAAGTGGAACAAGCTCGCCGCCGAGCAAGACCACGCCAAAGCCCAGCACAACCTCGCCGACCTCTACATGCAGCAGCAGCAGCCCGA
>CAYJID010000020.1:0-19390 GCA_964370135.1 uncultured Akkermansia sp.
GAAGCGATTTTCTGTATTTGCTTATTTAGAATGACGAGAATTTAGAAGCCCCCTTTAGTATAACACATTCATCAAACACCATGAGAATCATCGCAGGAAAGGCCAAGGGACTCCCCTTGCAAGTACCACAGGGAGAGGTGCGCCCGACGCAAGATCGCGTCCGCGAAGCCCTCTTTAGCATCCTCGGCTCGCTCATCGAGGGCGCACGCGTACTCGACCTCTACTCGGGCTCTGGTTCCGTCGGACTCGAAGCCCTCAGCCGAGGAGCCGCCAGCGTGCGCATGGTCGACGCCGCAAGAGCCTCCTGCGCCATGGCACAGAAAAACCTCGAGCGCTCACGCCTCAGTGGTGCGAGCATCACACAGAGCGACTGCCTGAGCTTTGTGAAGCGCGATCGCGGCCTCTATGACATCATCTTCGCCGATCCCCCCTATTGCAAATCCGTGGGAGACCGCGATATGATCGCCGAGCTCATGAATGACAGACTCGCAGATCTGCTCACCGATGAGGGCTACTTCATCGCCGAGGCTCAGCTTGAGTACGGTGTAGGCGACATCCAGACACGCGACTTCCCCGGGTGGAAGCTCGTCGATGAGCGCTGCTATGGGAAAAATGTCATCCTCTTCTACCAAGTCGACCGATGAAACGCACGCTACTCCTACTCACCTACTACACCCTCTACCCTCTCGCGCTACTCCTCAGCCTCCCGCTCTTTTTCTGGAAGATGAAGAAGCGCAAAGGCTTTGGCACGGGCGTACGCGAGCGCTTTGGCCTCTACCGCAGCGCGCGCAGCCTTGAGCCCCAGCGCGGGCTCTACATCCACGCCGTCAGCGTCGGCGAGACCATGATCGCGCTAAAGTTCATCCGCGCATGGCAGGCCGAGCATGACGAGCCCGTCATCCTCGCCGTCAGCACCGCCACAGGCCACCTCGTCGCGCGCAACGCACGCACAGAAAAGCCCCTGCGCGTCATCTACTCCCCCTTTGACCTCCCTGGCGTCGTCGGGCGCTGCCTCACGCGCTTCCGCCCCCGCGCCGTCGCCCTCATCGAGGCGGAGCTCTGGCCCCACTTTGCCGAGTGCTGCGAGCGCCTCGACACCCCCATCATCATGCTCAATGCACGCCTCTCGCCACGCAGCGAGCGACGCTACCGTCGCGTACGCGGCATCACGAGCCTGCTCTTTGAGCCGCTCAGCGCACTGGCGACGCAGAATGAGCGCGACCGCGGTCGCTTCATCGGCATCGGTGTGAATCCCAGCATCATCAACACCACAGGCAGCATCAAGTTCGACATCATCACCGACGCGGACATCCCCGCACGCGAAGACTTCATCGACATCCTCGCCACCATGAGCGGAGACAAGCCCATCGTACTCGCCTCCTCCACCCATGCAGGAGAGGAGAAACTCCTCGCCCATGCCATCACCGAGGTCGGCGCCTTCCCCCTCATCATCCCGCGCCACGAGGAGCGCCGCCACGACGTCATGCGCGACCTCGAGAGCCTCGGCCTGCGCCCCCTGCTGCGCAGCAGCCACCTCCCCCATGGACTGCCAGATGACATCGAGGACTACGACTGCTACATCGCCGACACCACAGGAGAAATGCGCGACTGGACGCAGCTCGCCGACCTCGTCATCATCGGCAAGAGCTTTCTCTCCAAGGGCGGGCAGAACCCCGTCGAAGCCATCGCCGCCGAGATCCCCGTCATCGCCGGCCCGCATATGGAGAACTTCGCCGACCTCGTCACCCTGCTCGAAGAAGCAGACGGCATCACCATCGCCCCCATCGAAGCGCTGCAAACGCAAATCAAACTCCTCCTACACCACCCCACCCTCGCCGCCACCCAAGTCGAGCAAGCCCTGCGCACGCTCGAATACCACGCAGGCGCCACCGAGCGCAGCGTCGAGCTCGTCTCCAGCTTCTTCAAGCGCAGCTAGATATCGCGAGCACCTCAAGGTGGCTTCTATACTCTCGTCATTCTAAATAAGCAAATACAGAAAATCGCTTCACGAAGCATCCTTCTGACGCATCGCCCCATGCACCTAAGAGCATCCTACAACAAGCTCGTCCTACGAGCCAACCAATACCTCACAGAAAAGCGCGAGCAAAGCCACTGGCGCCACCTGCTGCCCGCCCGCATCTTTGACCCCCACCTCTGGCTCTGGGAGCAGCGCAGCATCGCCAGAGGCGCAGGATGGGGAGCCTGCCTAGCCATCCTCCCCATCCCGATGCAGTCCATCGCCACCATCTTCCCCTGCCTCTGGACGCGAGGCAATATACCTGTCGCCATACTGAGCTGCTGGATCTCCATCCCTGGCTACCAGGTCATCGCCTGGCCCCTCCAGTGGGCGCTCGGTGCGTGGCTCATGGACATGCTCAGTCCATGGAGCTCAGGCGCATCACTCGCCAGCGTGTACCATGCTGTGAGTCTCTGGTCACAGGGATGGCAGAGCATACTCGCAGAGCTCAGCGGCGTGCGCCCCGAGCTCCTCGCCATAGAGTTCCTACTGGGCTGCCTCGTCTCATCAGCACTACTCGGCTACCTCTTCTACCTCATCACGAGAGTCCTACCAAAGAGCATCTTTACAGACCCTAGCACAGCGAGCAGTATCAAATAGTATACGCGCAGGCTACATTCGCCCAAGACCATGCGGCGATAGCGAGAGAGAGCTCTCGCACGATCCTGCGTAGCAGGCTGAAGAGAATAGCTGAAAAGTACTCAGAAAGCACTCAGAAAACGCCTCGTAAAGCGATTTCCTGAGTTTGCTTATTGAAAATGCCGAGAATAGAGAAGCCCCCGCTTAGAAACTCCAGCCCACGGAGAGCACACCGTAGAAGTCAGTGAGAGCCTCGTCAATCTTGCTCCTATCTTGGGTTCGGAACTGCTTTCCATGGTAGGTGAAGCCGGCAAAGTAGTTCACATTCTTATGAACGACACCGATGCCCATCTGGAGCTCGGCCTGCCAAGGCTGCACCGAAGCCGTACTCTCAAAGTCACGGAACACCCCGCCCTCGATGCTCAGATCTCGAGCGACATACTCGCCAAAGATACTCGCGACAAAGAAGAAGGAGCTTTTGTTAGGATCATAATTGGGCTTGATGAGGCTACTCACGCCGTAGTTCGCATTCTTGTTACCCAGATGACGGCTATAAGGGGGGAGATTTTTGCCGAATCGGAAGGCGTAGCCCACGCCAAAGCGAATATTGACCGTGCCTACCTCCTGCCGTGCAAAAACCATACTATCGCTCTCCCAGCCCGCGATCGTGGTGAATGCCATGGGCGCTAGGTCATAGTCCTGACGGCTACTCAGCTGGAAAGTGATTTCTGCTGGCACCTGCTGATCCCAGCCGCGCCATTGGAAGAGATTGCCAATGCCATGGATCGCACGCTGCGTGTAGCGCGCCAGCGAGAGATCCCCCGTCACGCCGAGTTGGAACTCCGTGCTCGTGCCGAATCGCTCACCCAGCGTGATGTAGGCGCCCCCCAGCGCGAGGTGCCCCGCATAGGGATGCTCACCTGCGCGTACAGTCGTCCCATTGGTGTAGGGAGTGTACATATTCTGGGTCATGCTGATACCCCAGTAGCTCGCCTCGTCTAGCTTGCGCGCGTAGTCGAATCGGACGCCATTGGTGTAGTCATTATCCTCTTGGAACAAGACGTCATTTTCAATCACAAAGCGCACGTGCTGCTTGGGCATAGTGAGACTCTCCTCAGCAGCACAGAGCAGGCTGGAAGCGCAGATAAAGGCGAGTAGAGGCACGCGCGCGTGCTTGAAGGCAGGATCCATGGGTTGCCTGATTATGATTGATTCACCAGCGTCTGTCAATTCTATCTTGATTGAGAGAGCTCTAATTTCTCACGAGTAGAAATGTTGAGATGATTTTGACGCAACACGCCCATCGCCTCGAGATCATCCGGCATCATGCCCTAACCTCCAGCTCCTCCACGATCTGCAAGCCCAGAGCCTCCAGCGCCTTGAGATCCTCCTGAGGTCCCGCCCCCGAGATCGTCAAGTAATTCCCCGTCATAAACGCATTCGCCCCCGCGGAGAACATCTCAAACTGCCGCTCACGCAGCACACTCACACGCCCCCCACACACACGAATCGTCGAGCGCGGATGGATATGGCGATACACCGCGATGATACGCAGCGCCTCCGCAGGATCCATCACCGGCTGATTCGCCATCGGAGTCCCCGGATGAGGGTAGAGAAAGTTCACCGGGATATGGTCAATCCCATCCTCACGCAGGAAGAAGGCAAAATCCAGCCTATCCTCCCAGCTCTCCCCGAGGCCAAAGAGACCACCCGAGCAGACAGAAAAGCCCTCCGCCTGCGCCTGATGCACCGTATCGAGGCGATCGCGCCACTGCTGCGACGTACACACCTGAGGGTAATAGCCCTCACTCGTCTCCAGATTGTGATGGATACGCGTCATGCCCGCGTCATGCAGACGGCGCAGCGCATTCGTCTTCAGACGACCCAGCGAGCCACAGATACGAGGGCCCTTGCGCCCTGAGTCGCGACGCTTCTCCAGCCAGCACGCCAGCTTCTCCACATCGGCATCCGTCAGAGCGCCGCCCGCCGTCACGATCCCACAGCGCCCGATGGGGAACTGCTCCCAACTGCGCACGATCGCCTCCAGCTCGATCTCCTCCTTGAAGGGATAGTGCTCGATCTCCGTGCTATTCGCCCCGCTCTGCGAGCAGAACTTGCAGTTCATATTACAATCGCCACTCTTGGCATTGATGATAAAGCACGCCTCCACCTCATTGGCAAAGAAATGCTCACGAATCTGCGACGCAGATTCAAACAACTCCCCCTCAGCGAGCTCCAAGAGCTCCCGAGCCTCTGCGCGAGAAACACCACCGCTCGCGATGGCACTAGATGCATACCGATTCATAGAAAACATGTAAAAATAAAAAACTTTTCTCTTCTCTATCAAAAAAAAGAGTACCCAGCTTACCCCCACCCAACAAATCTGTCAAGCAATACCGCAGCTTCATTTGTTAGAGAAAAGATTCCCAGCAGCACCCCAACGCGATATTTCCCCATACCCATCGCTAAATATCCTCCTACTCCCCCTCTACTATTTCACAAACTAGCAGCGGTGCAGAGCAAAAAGCCCATTGACTCGGGCTGCGTATTATGCTACATTGAATCAGACCTATTGAATTATACCATACCAAGGTTTACTAGGTTAGCACAACAAAGCCACTATTTTATAGTGTGCTGCAAATATAGGGCGTTACGGCATTGTCGTAACGCCCTAGCTGCTTGCCTGAAATTGTTATTTTGTAACACAACAAAACAAAAACTTCTACTCTAGCATTTATCCTTGTGAGCGTATGATATTTTGTATACACTATACTACATATAAAAGAATAAGAATAAATATCAATCAATGCGATGAATATGAGAACGCAAAAATACAAAATCGGCTTAGATCTCGGCATCACCTCCGTCGGCTATGCCGCCCTCGCAACGGACAATCTAGGTGATGAATGCCTATGCATCCTCGAAGCAGGAGCCCGCATCTTCGACCTAGCCGAAGATAGCAAGTCTGGAAAATCACTCGCCCTCCCGCGCCGCGAGGCCAGAAGCACGCGCCGCCGCCTCCGTCGTCGTGCCCATCGCATGCAGCGCATCAAATCCCTCCTCCTGCGCTATGGTATCCTCAGCAAAGAAGAGCTCGACGCCTGCTACAGCAGAAAGCATCACCACCTGCGCGACATCTACGAGATCAGACTTGAGGCTCTCGATCAGCCCCTGAATCGAGAGGATTTTGCCCGCCTCCTCATCCACCTCGCCCAGCGACGCGGCTACAAGTCCAACCGCAAAGTCGACGCCTCCAGCACAACCGATGAACAGGACAAGAAAGCCCTCAGCGCAATCTCTGCCAATGAGCATCGCATCGCGGAGAACCAATGGCGCAGCGTCGGCGAGATGCTCATGCGTGACCCCTTCTTTGCCCAGGGCAAGCGCAATACAGGCGGCAGCTATGTGACCACAGTCACGCGCGCGCTCATGCTACAGGAGCTCACCACCATCTTTGAAGCGCAGCGTCGCCTCGGCAACCCTGACGCGCACGAAGAGCTCCAAGAAGCCTACACGAGCATCTACGCCGCCCAGCGCAACTTTGACGATGGCCCTGGAGAAGAAAGCCCCTATGGTGGCAACATGATAGAAAAGATGGTCGGCAGCTGCACCCTCTATCCCGCGGAGAAGCGCGCCGCCTGCGCGACAGAGAGCTTTGAGCTCTTCAGCCTCTGGAGCAAGCTCAACACCATCAAGATCCTCTCCCCTCAGAGCAGTCGCTTCCTCACCCTCGACGAGCGCCAGAGCATCGCCGAGCTCTTTCGCACGCTGAAAAGTGGCGTCACCTACAAGCAGATCCGCAAAAAACTGAGGCTGAGCAATGATGAACGATTCAACGCGCTCTGCTACAGAGACGCCACACTCGCGAAGACAGAGCAGACCACCCTCCCCTACATGAAGGCCTACCATCAGGTCAAATCCAGCTACGACGCAGCACTCGGTCAGGGGAGCTACGATGCGCTTGAGATAGCAAAGAAAGACGAGATCGGCCGCATCCTCACCTACTACAAAAACGACACGCGCATCCGAGAGGAGCTGCTGCAATCAGAGCACCTATTCACCGAGGAGGAGATAGCCGCCATCCTGAGCATGAAATCATTCAACAAGTTCGGCCATCTCTCACTGCTCGCCATGCGCGCCATCACGCCCCACCTCCAGCAGGGGCTCAAGTACCATGAGGCCTGCGCCGCGGCAGGCATCGACTTCCAAGCCAAGAAAGACTCCCAGCAGCTGCGCAAGCTCCCCCCTCTCCCCGAAGATCAGCAGGAGATCAACAACCCCGTCGTCCTGCGCGCCATCCACCAATGCATCCGCGTCATCAACGCCCTGACCAAGAAGTACGGTCCCCCCGTCTCCGTCCACATCGAGGTCGCGCGCGAAGTCGGGAAGAATCTCCAAGAACGTCAACAAATCGAGAAAGATCAGGAGAAAGGGCGCAAGGCCAATGAGAAGAGCAAAAAGAAACTCATCGAGGACTTTGGCATCCCCAATCCCCGAGGCGGCGATGTGCTCAAGCTACGCCTCTGGGAGGAGCAAAACGGCCGCTGCCTCTACACAGGCCAGCCCATCCCCTACGAGCGACTCCTCGAACAAGGCTACTGCGAGACCGACCATATCATCCCCTACAGCATCAGCCTTGATGACAGCTACAACAACAAGGTACTCGTCCTCACCGCGAGCAACAGAGACAAGAACAACCGCCTCCCCCTCCAGCTCGTCAGCAATCCTCACGAATACAGCGTACTCGTTGAGAACACGATCAAGAACTTCGACAAGAAACGCCGCCTGCTCAAGGAAAGCGTCACCGAGGAAGAGATGCAAGAGATGAAGGAGCGCAACCTCAACGACACGAAATACATCTCGCGCTACATGATGAACTACATTAATGATCATCTGCACTTTGACCCCAGTGTCGACAAAAAGAAGCGCGTGATCGCCGTCAACGGACGCATCACCTCGCGCCTACGCGGCCTCTGGGGCATTACCAAGATACGCGAGGAGGGCGACCTCCACCACGCACGCGACGCCGTCGTCATCGCCTGCATCGGCGATGGACTCATCCACCGCGTCACGGAATATGAAAAGAGGAAAAAAAGCTACCAGAGCGCACAGGCAAAGGAGCACTTCCCCGATCCATGGCCCTACTTCCGCCACGAGATGCAATGCCGCTTTGACAATGATCCACGCGAGAGGCTAGATGCCTTGCAGCTGCCCCAGTATGATGACGTCGACCTCGACACCATCCGCCCCATCTTCATCTCACGCCGCGAGGTGCGCAAGACAACAGGGCCTCTCCACAAAGAAACCATCCAAGGAGCCAAGCGAACGCTCACCATTCCCAAGCTCATCGACCTCAGCAAAATCAGCTACGACATCGGGACGCATCAGATCACAGGCTATTGCCCACGCACTAATCCATCAGGACTACTCGAGATCCTGCTAGAGCGCCTCGCAGATGCAAAAGACCAGCTCAGTGAGAAAGAGCAGAAGCAACCCGATGCCAAGAAAGCCAAGATCATCATCAAGAAAGCTTTTACGGAGAAAATATTCACCCTCAATGCTCAAGGCATCAGCGAACAAATCAGCAAAGTCTCCATCATGAGTGAAGAAGAAGATCTCGTCCTCAAGAAGGTCAGCCTCTGCGATCTCAACTACGACCCGCGCACACACAACATCGCCGACTACTACAACCCAGATAGTGATATCCTGCTCTATCACCTCCTCTGCGACCATCTCAAGGCATGCTATCAGCAAGCACTCAAAGAAACAATCCTCGCACAAGGTCTCGAGACCACTGATCTCAAAGATCTCAAGTCAGCTGATATTCTCCTCCACGAGCTCAAGCTTGATGCAGAGAACGATCACATCACGGGTGGGGATCTAGAGAATATCTCCGACTCGGTGCAAGGCAAGCTGCTTGCCAATCTCAGGCAGTGGGACAGGGCTCAGGATTTTTCTTCGTACACCGACAACAAGAATTTCAAGAAAAAGCTCAAGCTTGTCCAAGCCGATTACTTCAACAAACACACCATCACAAAGCCCACCCCTCGCGGCGGCACCGCCCCTGTGGTGAGAAAGGTCAAGATCTACAAGAAGGTCACGACTGGTGTCGAACTCAACGACGGCAAAGGAGTAGCAGACAATGGAAGAATGGCTCGCATCGACGTGTATCATGTACCGAATGACGGCTACTACTTCGTTCCTGTCTACATGATGGATATTGCGAGAAAAGTCGTGCCTGATTTGGCTCCCATTGCCTACAAGCCACAACGTGAATGGAAAAAAATGAAGGCAGAAGATTTTCTCTTTTCGCTGTCACCCAATTCATTAGTCAAAATCACACAGAAAAAACCCATCGTCATGGAGCAGATACATGGATCAGATAAAAAGAAGAAAACCACATTATCCGAAAGTGAGTATCTCTACTACAGAGCTGCCAACACTGCAACAGTGAGCATCAGATGTGTATCTCATGACAATTCCTATGAGGTCAATAGCATGGGGCTAAAATCGCTCGTCAGTATAGAAAAGTACTATGTCGACGACTTGGGTAATCGCCACAAAATCCCCCCTCACAATCAACAAGAATAGCCGCCATGGGATTTCGCAACATCATCATCTCCTCGCCTGCCAAACTCAGTATCCACCATACACAGCTCAAGATAGAAACAGACTGCTGTCACCATGTCCCACTAGAAGACATCAACGCGCTACTCATCGAGCACCTGCAGGTGACACTCTCAGCCTATGCCCTCCAAGCATTGGCCGAGAGTGGAGTCTGTACCTTTATTTGCAATACGAAGCACATCCCCTCAGCTATACTGACAGGCTTCAAATCACATTTTCACCAGACACGTATGCTGCAATTGCAGCTAGATGCAAGCAAGCCATTCAAGAAAAAACTATGGCAGCACATTATCAAGCAAAAAATCACCAACCAAGCCCGCGTTCTCGAATTGGCTGGACGTCAGCAAGACACCCAGCTCAGGCAGCGCGCCGAGATGGTGCAGTCAGGTGATGCGGGGAATCTCGAGGCTAGTGCAGCTGCGCTCTATTTCCCTGCACTCTTTGGAGATGATTTTATCCGCACATACGACAGCGCGATCAACGCGGCTCTCAATTACGGCTACGCCATCATACGAGGGCACATCTGCCGCAGTCTTGTCCTTCATGGATTAGAGGCGTCTTTAGGACTCTTTCACCGTGGCATGACAAATGCGTTCAACCTAGCCGATGATCTCATCGAGCCCTACCGCCCCCTCATTGATCTCTACGTCTATCAGAATAGAGAGAAGTTGGAGGTAGAACTATCCAGCACAGTCAAGCACGAGCTCTTCGCGCTGGTCAATATGGATATGCAGCTTGACGGCGAGAGGCAGCCTCTCCACTACGCTGTCAAGCGTACCGTTCAAAGCCTCGCAAAGGCTTTGAAGAGCGATACTCCGACGATTTTGCTCCCCTCTATCGTCCCACTAGAACACCATCAATATGAATAATTTTATGCGCCTCATGGTTATGTTTGACCTACCGGTCAAAACAAAAGCAGAGCGGAGAGCCGCCTCTCAATTTCGCAAGTTCCTCTTACAAGACGGCTACTACATGCTCCAATTTTCCGTCTATGTACGCGTCTGCTCCGGACTCGACAGCGTCACAACGCATACCAGACGTTTGAAGCTGAATATACCAAGCTGCGGCATGGTCACAAAGCTGATTGTTACAGAACGCCAGTACCAACAATGTGAGCTACTCATTGGTGAGCCACGTCCCGAGGACAGCCCCATTACAGAAACTCAGCTCATGCTTTTTTAAAAATTTTGATTTTTTCTCTCAAAAAACACTCCGAAAAAAGCATTTTTCTAAAATTTAAAAGGAGCTAAGCATATATTACTTAGCTCCTTTTAGCTTATCTATTATACCATACCAAGGTTTAAGAGGGAAGCACAACATTGGGAGCGTTCCGCGAAGAGTATTCCCTATTATACCATACCAAGGTTTAAGAGGGAAGCACAACCCGACAACACCAAAGAAGCTGGAGCGGCTTATTATACCATACCAAGGTTTAAGAGGGAAGCACAACGCGCGTCCAGAGCGCGTCCTCGATGAGATCATTATACCATACCAAGGTTTAAGAGGGAAGCACAACTGCCAGTATAGCATCTACCTCGGCAGTCGATTATACCATACCAAGGTTTAAGAGGGAAGCACAACTTCTCGTCTTCAACCCAGATCTCTGCCCATATTATACCATACCAAGGTTTAAGAGGGAAGCACAACAGGAGTATGCAGCCGTTCTTTAGCTTCCAGATTATACCATACCAAGGTTTAAGAGGGAAGCACAACTTTGTCGAGAGATGCACTATAGAGCACTCCATTATACCATACCAAGGTTTAAGAGGGAAGCACAACGCCATAATTCGTTGCCTGTTTTATCTGGAGATTATACCATACCAAGGTTTAAGAGGGAAGCACAACTCGCGCCACTCCACCTCTGTCTTTGGCAGTATTATACCATACCAAGGTTTAAGAGGGAAGCACAACGGTGAAACACACCTAAAACAACCAAGGTGAATTATACCATACCAAGGTTTAAGAGGGAAGCACAACGTTGACCGTGTCACGGTTGCGCCGTGCTGAATTATACCATACCAAGGTTTAAGAGGGAAGCACAACTCTTGGTCGTATTGCTGTATCAGCTCAAGCATTATACCATACCAAGGTTTAAGAGGGAAGCACAACTGCCTGATGATAAGACCAGGCCGAGTCAATATTATACCATACCAAGGTTTAAGAGGGAAGCACAACTAAAAGTCAAGGATCTGTAGAGAATGTGCGATTATACCATACCAAGGTTTAAGAGGGAAGCACAACTGCGCCTAAAGCTGCTGTGACTTTGATCTGATTATACCATACCAAGGTTTAAGAGGGAAGCACAACCACTCAAGGGGCGCTCATTTTGCGGCTTCGATTATACCATACCAAGGTTTAAGAGGGAAGCACATACAGCGCACCCCTATTCACCTGAGGCGTTTTTCGAAGATCACCGTGTCGCGCCATTTCCCGTGGATATCGGTGGCGATGCGCTCGCGGTAGCCGACCTTGCGAAAGCCGCATTGGCGGTGGAGCTGGATGCTGGCGTGGTTGTCTCGGATGATGGTGGATTGCAGTGTCCAGATGCCGAGGCTGGGCGCGAGCTGTATCATGTGCTCCATGAGGCGGCGTCCGTAGCCGCGGCCTTGCTGTGCGGGGTGGACGTAGAGGCTCAGCTCCATGACGCCCGAGTAGACGGCGCGCGACGAGATGGGGCTCAGTGCGATCCATGCGTGGATATCCTGCGGCGGCGCGGCACCGCAAAGCACGTATCGTCCGACCTCGGGATGGCTGGAGCCCCAGTCACTGTAGCTGGGTGCGGCGCGCTGGAAGGTAGCGTGCGCGGTGGCAATGCCTGCGGCGTAGATAGCGACGACTGAATCCCAGTCATCGACTCGCATGGGTCGGATGTGCTCGTGCATAGAGGGAGCACTCATTATAGCGTATGGCTTACGCTCTGACAAGGGGGGAATGACAGAGGAGCGTCTCTGTGTTAGTGCCCTAGGCTTGACAGATTGATGTTCTTGCGTTATCATGGGATTTATCCTTGCTATTATGCTTACTCTACCTCAACAAACCGTATTCTCTATTCCCTTTACTGTGTCCTCTCTAGCGGATGCGGCAGAGTACTTTGCTGCGACCGCCGCCGAGTGCCAGCAACCGCTTCTCGTGGCGCATGCCGATGTGCATGTGCTGACGCGCGCGCTGAAGGATGAGCAGGGCTACGGAAAATGCCTGCGCGCCTTTGACTTTGTCTGTCCCGATGGGATGCCTATCGTCTGGCTGCTGCGCAAGCGCAAGAAGGTAGACGCGCATCGCCTCTACGGTCCTGATATGATGGAGCGTCTCTGCGATGTGGGGCGCACAGCTCCTCAGGGTGCCGTGCGACATTTCCTACTCGGTGGCTCGCAGGAGGCGCAGGAGAAGTTACTCGAAAACTTCCGCGCGCGCTTCCCTGGTCTCGAGATCGCGGGCTGCTACTCGCCTCCCATGGGCGAATGGCCTGAGGGCGAGCATGAGCGCATCGCGGAGCTCATCCGCGAGAGCGGCGCGAATTGCGTCTGGGTCGGTCTGGGCTGCCCGAAGCAGGAGCGCTGGCTGGCGGAGTGCAAGGCGGCGGGGATCTTGCCCCCTGCGCTGTATTTTGCCGTAGGCGCGGCGTTCAACTTTCACGCGGGGCTGGTCGATCAGGCGCCGCTGTGGATTCGCCAACGCGGCTTTGAGTGGCTCTACCGCCTCTGCAAGGAGCCGCGTCGACTCTTCACCCGCTATGTGGTGCATATCGGGTTGTTTTTCTGGTTTCTTCTGACGCGCAAGGTCTGATTCCTCCTCCCCCTTTTTCTTTTCCCTTATCCACCCTAAATATATAATTACCATACGATATGAAAGCATCATTATTCCTGATTGCCGCCCTGGCATCTCTCCCCTTCGTCTCCGCGCAGGCTCCCCCTCCCATTCCCTCGGGACCTGTGGCCTACTCCAGCATCTCCGCTCCTGCACCCTCCGTCTCCGTAGAGGAGGTGGTCGAGGCGACGAGCTACACCTCCACCGAGGCTCTGCCCACGAGTGGGGGCGTCGTCCCTGCTGAGGGAGCTCTGCCTGTGGAGCTACCCGTCGTGGATGCCAATGCACTAGCCGATCCCACAGCCGCGCTCAATCCTGCAGGCCCCATCCTCGAGACCACGTCAGACTTCCCCATGTGGGATCTCGATCTGAACCTCTACACGAGCAATTACAATGTGCGCGGCATGGGCGTGACGAATCGCTACAGCGATGATGGATTCTCCTCCATCGCTCTCTGCCACACGGGGTCGAATCGCAATCTGTTCAACTACGGCATCCAACACCGCATCCACGGTGAGGTGGGCTTCGCATGGGGCGACGGCGAGGCGCTCAACGATGGCCTGATGAGCCAGTGGGGCTACGCCATGGGCAAGGAAATCTTCCCCAACCTCATCGCCGAGTTCGGCTACAACCTGCGCTACGGCACGCTGGAGGGCTACATGGCCAAGCAGCGCGGCAAGGCACCCCACAGCCTCGCACAGGATCTCGCGCTGACATTGCGCTTTGATGACAAGCAAAAGGGCTTCTTCGGCGGCGCGCAGCTCGGCTATGGCTTCTACGGCCTGACGGGCTGGTTCTACGACCTGAGCGTCGGCTACCGCCAGACAGAGGTCTTGACAGCGGCAAAATGGGGTCTTGATGTCGAGCTCAGCGTCGGCATGGCTGGCTCGTCGGGCTACTGGACGGGCAATGCCGACGGCATCGACGCCTACCGCTTCCGCGCGACCTTCCTGCCCTACATGCACGAGGGCGACTTTGGCCGCGATGGCCAGTGGAAGCTCGCTCCTTGGATCGAGTTCGCCGTCTCAGGCAGCAACGACAGCGAGATTGACCGCAGCTTCCCCGGCCTCGTCGACAGCAACCAAATCACCGTCGGTGTCGAGCTCAGCTGGCAGTTCTAAAATACTTGAAATGAATCACAAAAAGCCCACCTCTCTACAGCACGTCAGTCCTTTGATATGACAGGCTTGCGTAGAAGGGTGGGCTTTTATTCTTGATCTTTTGGGGGCATCTATGATAGAGTGTAGCTTCGGATTGCATGCGGGGCATCTCACCGCGCGTCCACCCACACGTCCTGATCATGTCCCTCAAAGCAATCATCTTCGACCTCGACGGCACGCTTGCCGACACGCTCCCACTCGCCATTGAGGCGCACCGCGCCATGGCTGCAGAAGTCCTCGGACGCCGCCCCGAGCCAGACGAGATCACGCGCTTCTTTGGGCTCTGCGATGTGGGTATCATGAGCGGGCTTTTTGACATCGCAATCGACGACCCCGCGCTCCCGCGCTCCGAGCTGCTCGAACACTACCGCCGCCTCCACCCCAGCATGGCGCCCGCCTGCTTTGACGGCGTGCCCGAGATGCTCCAGCAGCTACGCGACAGAGGGCTACGCGTCGCGCTCGTCTCGGGGCGCGCCGAGGCCTCGGGCAGATTGAGCCTCGAGTACTTTGGCATCCTTGACTCCTTCGAATGGCTCGGCTTTGGCAGCCCCGTACAGTATTCGAAATCTGCGCGCCTCCAAGCCGTCCTCGACGCATGGCAGCTCCAGCCCGATGAGGCCATCTACATCGGAGACGCCCCCTCCGACATCCGCGACAGCCACGCCATCGGCCTGCGCGTGATCAACGCCGCGTGGTCGCCCACCTGCCACGGCGACGCCTCCGAATGCCTCGCCCTCCAGCCCGACTACCGCCTCGACTCGCTCGACGAGCTGCTCCCCCTCATCGACAGCCTGCGCCGCTGAGCTCTCCCTTTCCTCTCGTTTTGACACACCTCTTCTCACTGATTATATCATGAAATTGCACCACCTCGCCCCGATGCTCCTGCTGGGCACGCCTCTTTTTGCCACCACGCCGCCGCCCGCTTCTCCTGCGCAGCCCACCGCGCCAGAACCTACAGCGACGCCCGAGCCCGCGGCACGCCCCCGCATCTTCCCCACCCCCCAGAGAGCCGAGCTCCTCCCCCTTTACACCAAGGTCAAGACAGCTGAATACATCCAGCTCGATCCCGCCCGCCCCCTGCTCGGTGTGCCCAAGCTCCCGCACAAGGAAGGAGCCTACGCCATCGTTATCAAGCCCGAGCGCCTCACCGTCTACTCCTACGACGAGGCCGGACGCTTCTATGCGAAGCAGACCATCTCCCAGCTGCTGCGCGGCGTGGAGGGCAACCTGCTCGCGCAGAAAGACCCTTTCCCCAAAAAATACTTCGAAGCCATCGCCCGCATGGGTGAGCTGCCCATGGGCACCATCATCGACTGGCCCGACATGCCCTACCGCGGAGTCGTCGAGGGCTATTACGGCACCCCCTGGACCATCGAAGACCGCAAGAGCCAGATCGAGTTCTACGGACGCAACAAGATGAACACCTACATCTGGGCGCCCAAGGACGACCCCTACCACCACGGCTTCCGCTCCCGCGAGCCCTATCCCGAGGACGTCGCGCAGCAGATACGCGAGCTCTGCCAGCTCGCGGAGAAGAATCACGTCAAGTTCATCTGGGCCATCCACCCCGCGAACACCGTCGACTGGAGCAAGGACGACGGCAAGCCCGACATGGACCTGCTCGTCAAGAAGCTCGAGCTCATGTACGACCTCGGCGTGCGCCACTACGGCGTCTTTGTCGATGACTCCAATGGCGAGATCAATCAGGCAAAACGCCAAGCCGAGCTCTGCACCTACCTGACAGAGAATTTTATTAACAAAAAAACCGACGTTGGCCCCGTCATCATGTGCCCCACCGGCTACAGCCGTGGCTGGACCCCCGCCCCATGGCTCAAGGAGCTCGGCGAGAACCTCCACCCCGACGTACGCGTCATGTGGACAGGCGACGGCGTCGCATGGAAGATCCTTCTTGAGGGACAGCAATGGGTACGCAAAGCCCTCGGTCGCCCCACCTTCATCTGGTGGAACTGGCCCTGCACCGACTACACCCGCTCCCAGCTCGCACTCGGCCGCACCTACGACCTCTCCCAAGACCCCAGCATGCGCGAGCTCATCAACGGCTTCGTCTCCAACCCCATGGAGTGGCCAGAAGCCAGCAAGCTCGGCGTCTTTGGCGTCGGTGACTACGCGTGGAACATCACCCAATTCGACTCCCATGCCAACTGGTACGACGGAGTCAAGCGCCTCTTCCCCAGCAACCCCGAGGCCATGCAGCTGCTCGCTGAGCACAACTCCGATCTGGGCAACAACGGCCACGGCTTCGCCCGTGAAGAATCCGAAACCCTCACCCCCACCATCACCGCCCTCACCGAGGCACTCGATAGCGGAAAGCCCCTCGATCCCCAGCTCCTCCAGCGACTCGACCGCGAGTACAAGAACATCACCGCCGCCGCGGCAACACTCCTCAGCGACGAGCAGCTAGCGAAGCTGCGCCAAGAGATCGCCCCCTGGATCGAGCTACTCTCCAGCACGGGACAGCTCGGGCACAACACCATCGCCGCGCTCAGCGCGAGCGACCGCGCCGCCCTCGGCTCAGCCTTAGAAAAACTCATCCGCGCCCAGCAACGCTGCGTCGCGCTACGCAACGGGCAGAAAAAGCCAAGTGTTGGCTACAAGCGACTCACCCCCATCACCTACCGCCTCGTCAGCGAGCTCAACTCCCAGCTGCGCGCCCAGTTCACCGGCAGCAGCGCCCAGTGGTCACAGCCCCGCTTCAGCAGCTCCACCGCGATGCAGGACCCCACCACGGAGGACAAGACCCGCACCATCCCCATGAATGCGAGCACCGCGCACCTCATCTATGACAACGACGAGCAGAGCTGCTGGACACAGAACAAGCCTCAGAAAGTCGGCGAATGGTACATGCTCGACTACGGCGTCCCCCGCGAGATCCACGACATCACCCTCGTCATGGGTGGTAACCGCCCCGAGGACTACATCGCACGCGGCCAGATGGAATACTCCAACGATGGCACCACATGGCATCCCGTCACCGAGCCCACCGAAGGCGGCCGCATCCACATCAAGCCCAAGGGCGAGGATGGATCCGACAAGCCCCTGAGCGCGCGCTACCTGCGCTACCGCACCCTCATCCCCAACGGCGGCCGCTGGCTGAACATCGCCACCTTTGGCATCAACCGCGACGCCCCCGTCCCCCTCAGCGACTACACCGACATCCCCCTCTGGGCAGACAACCGCATCTCCGTGAGCAAGGGCAAGGGCAGCTACCAGCTCGAGCGCATCAACGAGATCGCCAGCATGCCCCCCGCCGCGCGCTTCAACATGAGCTTCCCCGCCATCGAGCACACCGATGAACTCGTCATTGACCTCGACACCCAGCTCAGCCCCTGGGCCGTGCTCAAGCTCCACGGTGAGCCCTGCGAGCAGAACCCCACAGGCGAGCTCCTCGTCGACCTCAGCCTCCTTGCGCCCAGCAAAGACGCGGGCAAGCCCTACGGCGTCACCCTGGACGGCAAGCACATCCCGCCCCACCTCACCGGCATCAGCGTCTACAACGCCTCCATGGAGCCCGTTGGCATCAGGCTCAAGGAATTCATCCTCACCTACCCTGAGGTAGAGAACGACGAGCCCCGCGCCATGCAGGACGGCGACATCCTCAGCGCATGGGACAGCAGCCAGAGTGAGAGCCCCGAGACGCAGGGCAGCATTGAGCTTGAAACCATGACCCACATCCCGCTGCCCGAGGGCACAGCACGCGTCGTCATCCTCGCCAGCCGCGAGCCCGACTACCTCTTTGGCAGCCAGCCCGAGATCGGACGCGCCATCGGCATGACCCCGCTGCCCAGCTCAGCGCCCCATGTCTACGAATACAGCATCCCTGCGGGCAGCAGCTCATTGAGCTTCGTCCCCAGCAGCCCCGAGGACCCCTGCCTCATCTACGAAATCTACTTCGTCCCCGCGCAGCAAGCAAAGGACTAATCCCCCTTTTTTTCCACCTTCCGAACCCACACCGAGTCCCCCTGACTCACCAGAACATACAAAGTAACCATCATGAACATCACACAGCTCATAGCACTGAGTATCACCACCTGTGGACTCGCGGCATTCAGCCACAGTCACGCCGCCATCCCCCGCATCTTCCCCACCCCGCAGGAGAACCAGCTCAAGGACGACTACAGCACCATCAAGGTCATCTCCACCTACACCTCCCCAAGCAAAGGCAGCAAAGCCATCTGGGAAAAGCTGCCCAAGAAAGAAGGAGCCTACGCCCTCCAGATCGGCTCTGGCAAGCTCGCCATCTACGCGTACGACCGCACAGGCGTCTTCTACGCCCGCCAGACCATCATCCAGCTCCTCGCCAAAGACGGCAAAGGCACAGAAAAGCAACTCTACGCGCAGAAAGACCCCTTCGCTGGCAAGAGCCTCTCCTCGCTCGTCATCGGCAAGCAGCTCCCACAGGGCACCCTCATCGACTGGCCTGACATGCCCTACCGCGGCTCCGTCGAGGGCTACTACGGCGCGCCATGGAGCCACGAAGCCCGCAAGAGCCAATTTGAATTCTACGGCCGCAACAAGCTCAACACCTACATCTGGGCCCCCAAAGACGACCCCTACCACCACGGTGCTCGCAGCTACGAACCCTATCCCGCAAAAACCGCCGCTGAGATCCGCGAACTCTGCGAAGTCGCGAAGAAAAACCACGTCAAATTCGTCTGGGCCGTCCACCCCGCCAACACCGTGAACTGGAACAAAGACGGCGGCAACTACGACCTCAACCGCCTCGTCGTCAAGCTTGAGCAGATGTACCAGCTCGGCGTGCGCGACTTCGGCGTCTTCATCGACGACTCCAACGGCGAGATCAACAAAGCCGAGCGTCAGGTTGCACTCTGCAACTACATCCAAAAGCACTTCATCGACAAGAAAAAAGACGTCGGCCCCATCATCATGTGCCCCACCGGCTACAACAAATCATGGGCAAACCGCGACTACCTTGCCAAACTCGGCAAAGGACTCACCAAGGACCAACACGTCATGTGGACAGGCAACACCGTCTGCCACGACATCACACTCGAAGGCCAAGAATGGGTGAAAGCCACCCTCGGCCGCCCCACCTTCATCTGGTGGAACTGGCCTGTGCACGACTACTGCACCGCCCACCTCCCCATGGGACGCACCTACGGACTCGAACAAGACCCCAAGATGATCGAGCTCATGACCGGCTTCGTCTCCAACCCCATGGCAC
>CAYJID010000021.1:0-19330 GCA_964370135.1 uncultured Akkermansia sp.
GCTTCTTTTGGGCTCGCTGAGTCCTGCGCTCGTTGCCTCCCCTGTGCCGCAGGAAGCTCCCGCGTCGAATCAAGCTCTGTTCAATCTCGTGCATGAAATGACCGCGCTTCATATTGCTAGCATGGCAGATAGGATTGAACGTGGGGATACCCACGAGCAGAGCGGAGAAATAAGCCTTGTGACCCATCGTTTTTGGCGGTCGGTGGATCTGAGTCGCGTGCCTGCGTCCTTGTATCCCTATGCGCGCGAGCGACAGCTGATAGCGGAGCGTCTCCTCTCCTTCTTTGATCGCTATCCCGATGTTGATGATGAGATCGAGTGGCAGATTAGTGATCTAGAGATGTCGCTACAAGATCTGCTGGATGCTTGCTATGCGAAGGAGAGTGCCATGTTCGAAAGTCTCTATAAGACCGCCCTGATGATGAGTGGTGCGCCTCATCTCGTTAAGCAATATTCCGATACGCTCGATCAGGCACAGCGAGACGCGCTCATAGAAAAGATACGCGCGGCCGCCGCCGCTCAGCGCGCGAAGGTCAAGCCTGTAGCTCAGGTTGCGCCTCCTCTGCCCACATCTGAGCAGCGCGCGCTCTCCATCTATGCCCTGCGTTGCGCTCTGTGTAGTCTGGAGGCGCAGCTCCAGCTCTACCGCGAGGGGACGGTTGAGGATGGTGATGTGTTTCTCAAGGCTAGTGACGAGTCGTTGTATTCAACGCCACTCGATGGACTCGCGCCCCGCCTACAGGAGTTTATGAAGGCGGTGCAAGAGGCTGGTTCGGCAATCAATGAGGCTCAATATGAGCGACTGGTTGAGATGTACAAGTCAGAGTGTCAGCAGTGTGCGTATGCATACCGGAGTGTGATCTTTGATTGCATGACGATGAGTCATGAGGCAGCCCACGAGGTGTACGGTCAGTATCTGCGCCTGCGTCCCGAGGACAAGGCGGCTCTCCCTGAACGTATCAAGCTCATCGAGAGTATGATTCAGATGCTGCGTGAGAGGATAGCGCAGCTCGAGGCGGAGGCGAAAGCCTAGCTTTGAATCGCGCCGCCTCCTGTGCTAGGATGGCGGCGCAGTGTTTGATTCCAAGATGCATCTGGCCTTTGCCCTCGAGAGCAGGTGTGGTCGTAGATGAAATTCATGGATAAGTGTTTTCCGTGAGAGATGACTTATTTTAAGTGAACGTAGTATTCTGCTTTTTTCTTGCGCTGTCTTCGTATGTATGTTAGAAGTGGGGATATATGAAGACTATTTCTATAGCCGCGCTTCTTTTGGGCTCGCTGAGTCCTGCGCTCGTTGCCTCCCCTGTGCCGCAGGAAGCTCCCGCGTCGAATCAAGAGGTGTTCAATCTGCTGTATGAGATGATCGCGCAGCAAGCTGATGGTATGGCTGACGTGATTGAGCGCGGGAATACCCCCGAATCACACGAAGAAATGAGCCTTGTGATCCCTCGTTTTTGGAGGTCGGTAGATCTGAGTCGTGTGCCTGCTTTCTTGTATCCCTACGTGAGTGAGCGTCAGTTGCTAGCGTCGTGTGCACTCTCCTTCCTTGATCGCTATCCCGATGTTCATAAGAAGGTGGCGGGGATTATTTTTCTACAGGAAATGTCGCTCGTGAAGTTGTTAAATGCGCGCTATGAAAAAGAACATAAATTGCTGGGGGATCTCTATGTGGAGGCGCTGATGGGCAGCGGTTTGGGGAATCTTATGAAGGATGATCCAGATACCCTTGATCAAGCGCAACGCGTTGTGCTCATCAAGCAGATTCGCGAGACTGCCGCCGCGCTGCGCGCCAAGGTTAAGCCTGCACCCCAGCTTGCCCATGCTCTTCCCACGCCTGAGCAACGCGCGCTTTCCCTCTACGCCCTGCGTCGCATGCTGCGAGGCAGGGAGGCGCAGATCCAGCTCTATCGCGAGGGGAAGGTAGAGGATGTGGAGGTGTTTTTTAAGACTTATGAAGAGGCAAAAGATGCGACTCCTGTCGATGGACTTGCGCCTCGAATGCAGGAGTTTCTCAAGGCATTGGGCGAGGCTCATGCAAAGGAGGTGAGGGGGGAATCCCCACGAGTCCAGGAGAAATACAAGCAGGAGAATCTGCAGTTTGATTATGCGGAAATGCGTGTGCTCTTTGATTGCATGATCATAAGTCCAGAGGCCGCGCTTGAGCTCAGTAATTCGATGATTCCGCACCCTGAGGGCAAGGAGTGGCTTCCCCAGCGTATCAAGGTCATCGAGAGCATGGTGCAGATGCTGCGTGAGAGGATAGCGACGCTCGAGGCGGAGATGAAAGCCTAGTCTTGAACCGCGCCGCCTCCTGTGCTAGGATGGGGGTACCCCGCTCTATGCCATGATGTACCTCGTCTTTATCCCCGCTGCCCTCTACGTCTGTGTCTCGCTCATTGCACCCATGCGCTGGTCATGGATGGTGAAAATCTTGCTGATGCTCGCTCTCATGCTGGGGGCGTTTCGCGCGCAGATATTGAGCTACTTCTGGCCTAGTACTGAGCCTATCCTGCCTGAGGCACCACGTGAGCTCATGATCGTGGCATCGAGCCTCTATGTGGCGGTCTTTGTACTCTCGCAGCTGACACTCGTGCGCGATCTGCTCGTGTGGCCCGTGGTGCTGCTGCGCAAGCTGCTGAGGCGTGGCAAGCTGTGCTTCCCCTTCCAGTCCACAGGATGGCTCGTCTTGCTGCTCGGCACGGCGGTGACCTCCGTGTGCATGTGGCAGTCCATGCGCGTCCCCGAGGCGCGGACGATGGAGGTGCGCATAAAAAATCTTCCCCAAGAAGCCGAGGGGCTCAAGGTCGCCTTCCTCGCCGACCTCCACCTCTCACCCATCAATGACGCCGCCTACGCACGCGCCATCGTCGAGCGTGTCAATGCACTGCAGCCTGACCTCATCCTCATCCCAGGCGACATCGCGGATGGATACATGGAGCATAGAAAAGGCGACCTCGCCCCGCTCGCTGACCTCAAGGCGCGCTACGGCGTCTACGTCTCACCGGGCAATCACGAGTACTATTCAGGCTACCAAGACTGCATGAAGGCCTACCGCGCGCTAGGACTCAAGACACTGGAGAATGAGCATGCCGAGGTGATCAAGGGACTCAGCCTCATCGGCGTCGCTGACTACGCAGGTCACGCGAGCTCCTCACCTCACGCCGCCATCGAGCCCGGTGTCTATATGTCGCGAGCGCGCCGAGCGGTGCCAGCGGGCAATACAACCATCCTGCTCGGCCATCAGCCCTGCATCGCTGAGCGTGAGAATATCCGAGGCATCGACCTGATGCTCTCAGGACACTCTCATGGCGGGATGATGTCGGGACCTCTCTCTTGGTTCACGAGTTACGCATCGGCAGGCTACCCGAGGGGCGTGTATCAGATAGGTGATACGCAGCTCATTGTTACGACAGGGGCGGGTACATGGCCCGGCGCGATGTTCCGCTTTGACGTGCCCTCCGAGATCCTCCTATTGGAGCTGAGATCTGCTCAATAGGGCAAAAGAAATATTTTCTTGCTCATCTAGGCACTTTGATACGTACAGGCAAGCAAGCCGTCGCATGGCTAACAAAAGTCTTTTTATTTTTTACAAAAGGCTATTTGGATGAAAAAAAACTCGCTTTCTTACCGTTTGAAAGCTATACTCGACGTAGTAAATGTAATATTGCTTTTTATGATCACAAAAGAACTCACCATCTTAAATAAGCTTGGCATCCATGCACGCCCAGCTGCGCAATTCGTGCGTCTTACCTCCAAGTACAAATCAGAAGTCACCGTAGAGAAAGATGAAGAATTTGTTGATGGCAAGAGCATCATGGGGCTCATGATGCTCGCCGTGGGCTGTGGCTCATCCATCAAGGTGACCGTGGAGGGGGATGACGAGCAGGTCTTGATCGAGGAGATTGAGAAGTTGATCAACTCGCGCTTCGGTGAGGTTTCGTGATCCCATCGTGCGCTAAAAGACATGAGAGACGAGCTGGCTCATGAATGAAGAATTTGAACGTCGTTTGAGAGGGATCCCCATCTCCCCTGGTATCGCTATGGGAGCTATCCGCGTCGAGGTCGGAGGAGGGGTAGCACCGCGCACCTACGCGATCACGGAGAATCTCATCGAGCGTGAATGGATGCGCCTCGACGTCGCGCTCGAGCGCACCGAGGAGGCTATCCGCGCGCTCAAGCTACGCGTGGAGCGCATCAGCGGGGACAACGAGGCGGCGATCTTTGATGTCCATCTGCTACTGCTGCGCGACCGCACCCTCATGCAGCGCGTGCAGTCCGAGCTGCGTACGCGCCTGCAAAACATCGAGTCCGTCTACTACGCCGTCGTTCAGAACTACATGGAGGTGATGCGCCAGATTGACGACCCCTACCTCCGCTCACGCGTCGCCGACATGGACGACGTGATGCGCCGCGTCCTCGCTCACCTCCAAGACGATGAGCAGACCATCGCCCCGCGCCGCAGCATGCAGGATGGTGCCTGCGTGCTCGCCGCCCACGAGCTCACGCCCAGCATGACGGTGAACCTCGATAGGAAAACCGTGCTCGGATTTGCCACCGAGATAGGCTCGGCCGTCTCCCACACCGCCATCCTCGCCCGCTCGCTGGGCATGCCCGCCATCGTCGCCGTACCTCAGCTCCTGTTGGAATCCAAGATGGGGCAGATGACCATCCTCGATGGCTACAATGGACATCTCATTTTCAACCCCAGTGAGCGCACGCTGGAGTATTATAAAAACCTCCAGTCGAAGAAGGAGCAGGAGCGCGAGGAGCTCGCCCGACACAATCATCTGCCCGCTGAGACGCGCGACGGCCGCCGCCTGCGCCTCGCGGTCAACATCGAGTTCTCCCACGAGTTCCCCTCCATCCAGGAATCGCGCGCCGAGGGCGTCGGACTCTACCGCACTGAGTTCTTCCTCCTCGATGAGCATAGCACGATGCCCAGTGAGGAGGAGCAGTACCAGCATTACAAAGAAATCCTTGCCGCAGCCGCCCCCCACGAGGTCGTCTTTCGTACCCTCGATGCGGGTGGCGACAAGCTGCCCTTTGAGGAGAGCTCGGACAAGGAGGACAACCCCTTCCTCGGCTGGCGCGGCATACGCGTCTCGCTGAGTCGCCCCGAGAGTTTTAAAGAGCAGCTGCGCGCCATCCTGCGTGCTTCTGCCTATGGCAAGCTCGCCGTGATGTTCCCCATGATCTCGGGGCGCAGCGAGCTGCTGGAGGCGAAGCGTCTGCTCGACGAGTGCCGCGCCGAGCTGCGCGAGCGAGGGGAGAGCTACGATGAGCACATCCGAGTCGGTATCATGATCGAGGTGCCCAGCGCGGCGATGATCGCCGACGTACTCGCCCCCCATGTCGACTTCTTCTCCGTCGGGAGCAATGACCTCACCCAGTACACGATCGCCGTGGATAGGGTGAACTGCCGCGTCGCCGACATGTTCCGCCCCGCCCACCCCGGTGTCGTACGCCTCATGCACCAGACCGTGCAGGCGGGCGTCTCCACCTCCATCTGCGGCGAGACAGGCTCGGATCTCATTCTGCTGCCACTGCTCGTCGGCTTGGGCTTTGATTCCATCTCGGCGGGAGCGCACGTGCTGCCCGCGATCCGCTACGCCATCCGCCAGCTCGACTACACTGACTGTGTCGCGCTGGCGCAGCGAGCCTTACGCGCAGGCGAGGCGAAGGACATACGCGCGATGTCGCGCGAGCTCGCCATGCAGGCCTATCCGAATCTATTGGGCTGATGCTGAGAGAAAAAGAGGAGCTTGTACTATTCAAAAAACGCTATAGTTACGCAGGAAAAAGAAAACATACACTCAGGGTAGAAATCCTGTCTGCAAGCTCGAAAAGAGTTGCTATTTTCTTTGCTAGAGGATATTATTTTTCACGGATCCTTATGAAAATACCTTCACGCATAACCATACTAGCCTTAACTACCCTTGCTGCTTCTTCCTGCTCGACCATCACTCAGAACCAGAGTCAGAGTCAAAGTCAGAACCAGACCCAAGATCAGCGCCAAGGTCAAGGTCGCGACGACCAATCTATCGTCGAAGCCAAAGGTGCGCAAGCCAACCAGCCCACCTCTCCGCAGGAGCTCAAGCCCCCTGTGAAACCAGGTGCCGTCAAACCGACGACAAAACCGACGACCCAACAAACGACACAACCCACCGTCAACCCCACGACCAAGCCCGCCCCCACGGTAAAAGTCACCCCAAAAGCACCTGGGCGCAAGGTACACCGCGTCTCCATCAACGCCCCCTACGTCGCACTCACGTTTGACGACGGACCCCACCCCACACACACGCCTCGCATCCTCAATATCCTCAACAAATATGGGGCAAAAGGGACCTTCTACGTCCTCGGTACACGCGTGAAGAGCCACCCCTCCATCCTCGCCAAGGCCGTCGCCGCGGGGCATGAGATCGGTGTGCATACCTGGGATCACCCCTCCCTGACCAAGATCAGCCGCGAGGCCGTCAACAGCCAGATGGACCGCTCCGTGTCTGCCATCCGCTCCGCCATCGGACGCAGCGTGCGCACGATGCGCCCTCCCTATGGTGCTGTCAACACTGACCTCGTCAACCACTTCTCGCAGAAGTACGGTCTGAGCACCATCATGTGGAGCGTCGACACCAATGACTGGAGACGCCCTGGTGTCTCCGTCGTCACCTCCCGCGCCGTCAATCAGGCGAAGAATGGCTCCATCATCCTGCTGCACGACATCCACGCCCCCTCCGCCGCTGCCGTCGAAGGCATCGTGAAGGGACTCCAAGCCCGTGGATTCAAGCTCGTGACCGTCAGTGAGCTGCTCCGCCGCGCCCGCGCAGAAGCCCGAGGTGGGGCCACCGCCTCCGCGCCCAAGCCCGCTGCCGCAGCCCCCGCTGCCCCTGCACCCACCGCGCCCGTAGCACCCGCGCCCGCTGTCGCTTCCCTCTAAGCCCGCAGCGCAGCCATCACTCCCACTCCCCTCCATCTGCTCCGCGAGAGTAGGGGAGGGGACAGTAGGGGACTTCTAACCCTCGCCTCGCGAGGCATTAGAAGCCCCCTGTTCTTTTTTTATGAAATCAGGTCTAGTCTATCTCGTAGGCGCGGGTCCCGGCGATCCGCAGCTCCTCACCATCAAGGCAAAAAATCTCCTCGAACGCGCCGACTGCGTCGTCTACGACGCGCTCGTCTCCCCCCTCATCCTCGGCTACGCACAGGCAGACGCCGAGCGTATCTTCGTCGGCAAGCGCGCCGACCAGCACGCGCTGCCGCAGGAGGAGATCAACGAGCTGCTCATCAGCTGCGCGGCCAAGCACCGCCTCACCGTCCGCCTCAAGGGCGGCGACCCCTACGTCTTTGGACGCGGAGGCGAGGAGGCACTGCACCTGCATGCCGCTGGCGTGAGCTTCCAAGTCGTGCCCGGCATCTCCTCCGCACTCGCCGTCCCCGCCTACGCGGGCATCCCTGTCACGCAGCGCGGTATGTGCACGCAATTGACCATCTTCACCGGACACGAGATGGACGGCAAGGAAAGCACCCAGCTCGACCTCAGCCGCATCGCCCAAGCCGATGGGACAAAAATCATGCTCATGGGCATGAAAAAACTCGACGGCATCGTCGCACAGCTCATCGCCGAGGGGCAAGACCCCAGCACCCCCGTCGCCCTCATCCAGTGGGGCTGCACCAGCAAGCAGCGCAAGCTACTCTGCACGCTTGGTGAGCTCTGCGCGCAGGTGCAGCAGCAGGGATTCGCCGCACCCGCCATCCTCATCATCGGCGAGGTCGCCAGCCTCAGCCCCAGCCTCGACTGGTACAGCCGCATGCCCCTGCACGGACAGCGCGTCATCGTCACGCGCACCCGCCAGCAGGCCAGCAGCCTCCGCGAGGGACTCAGCGACCTCGGAGCCGACGTGCTGGAGCTGCCCCTCATCCGCATCGCCCCTCCTAGCGACCGCCACGCCTTTGCCGAGGCCGTCGTCGATGCCCCCCAATACGACTGGCTTGTCTTCTCCAGCCCCAATGGCGTGACACGCTTCTTCCAAGCCTTCTTTGCCGTCTATGAAGACATACGCGAGATAGGCGGCGCACGCATCGCCGCCGTCGGGCCGGGGACGGCAGCCGAGCTCAAGAAATTCGGCCTCATGGTCGACGTCATGCCGCAGAAAGCCGTCGCCGAGGAACTCATCGCCGAGTTCGACCGCAAGGCCGACGAATTCGGCGGCATCGAGCACTCCAGCATGCTCTGGGTACACGGTGAGCAGGCACGCGACTATCTCTACAAAGAACTCATGAAGCGCAAGGCCATCGTCGACGAATGCCTCGCCTACCAGACCGTCATCGAGAGCGAAGACCCCACAGGCATGCGCGCCCACATCGAGCGCGACGGTGCCGACTGGATCACCTTCACCAGCGCGAGCACCGTCAAGCACTGGGTGAAGCTCGGACTCCAGCTACCCACAGGCTGCCGCATCGCCAGCATAGGACCGGTGACCACCGCCGCGCTCAAGCACTGCGGACTGCGCCCCGACATCGAGGCTCCTGAGCACAGCATCCCCTCCCTCATCAAGGCCATCGCGCAAGCGTGCGCCTCCTGATCTGCACCTGACTCTCTCCTCCATATGAATGGTGATCCCCACCCCCATTCCCAGCCCATGCAGCTGCTCTGTCTGGGTGTGAACTTCCATTGCTGCCCGCTGGCCATCCGCGAGCAATTCGCCGTCTCCAAGTCGCACATCAGCGAGGCACTGCGCGCCATCGCCGCGCTCCCTGCCATCGAGGAGTGCGTACTACTCTCCACGTGCAACCGCACCGAGATCCTCGCCTGGGGACGCGACGCGCAGGCACTGGAGTGCCGCCTCATGCAGTACTTTGTCGGTGAAGCCAGCGAGCAGCTGGCGCATTATTTCTACCGTTACCACGATGCAGAGGCACTGCGCCACCTCGCGCAGCTCGCGGCAGGACTCGACTCTATGATCATCGGCGAGACCGAGATCTTTGGCCAGCTGAAAGACGCGTACCGCGCCGCACTCGCAGAGAAAGTCACAGGAGCGTACTCGAACCGCGTCTTCCAGCGCATCTTCTCCATCGGGAAGAAAGTGCGCCACGAGACCCGCATCACACAGGGACCCACCTCCATCGGAGCCGCCGCCGTGCAGATGGCACTGCGCGAGATGGGGAGTCTGGAGGGCAAGCGCGTGCTCATCATCGGGGCAGGGGACGTCGCGCGCAGCACCGCGCAGAGCCTCAAATCACGCGGTGCAGAGGCGATCTTTGTTGCGAATCGCTCCTACGATAGGGCAGTTGAGCTCGCCGAACAGGTAGGCGGCAGCGTGATACGCTTCACCGAGTGGCTGCCCTACTTTGAGCACATCGACATCGCCATCGTCTCTACGGCGTCACCCGTCTACGTCGTCCAAGAACATGCACTGGCCGAGGTGCAGGAGAAGCGCGCCCTGCGCCCGCTCTTCCTCATGGATCTCTCCGTCCCGCGCAACGTCGACCCGCGCTGCGCGCAGATAGAGGGAGTGCACCTCTACGACATCGACGCCTTTGAAACACGCCGCATCGACGCCTCCCAACTGCGCCAAGCTGAGATAGGCAAATGCGAAGATCTCATCGCCCATTGGCTGCGTGAGGAGCAGGGCATTTTGCTCTCAGGCGGGTGCAGGAGCACTCAGAACTTGTCATAAGAGCTCCCAGACGCTATCATCTCAGCTATGAGTGCTCCACCTCCTTCTATCTCCGTCGTCATCCTCTGCCACAACCACGAGGCCTACATCGAGGACTGCGTGCTCTCCGTGCTCAATCAGGACTACGAGGGCGACTTTGACATCGTCATCGGAGACGACGCCTCGACGGATCGCAGCTGCGAGCGCATCGAGCAGCTCCTCGCCACCCATCCGCGAGGCAAGCAAGCGACGCTCATCAAGCACCCCAAGAATCTCAATGTCAGTGGGAATTGCTACCACACTACCGCCCACGCGTGCGGGCGCTACATCATCCGCTGCGACGGCGACGACGTGCAGCGGCATGATCGCGTGCGCGAGCTGGTGCGCCTCCTCACACTCTACCCCGAGGCGCGCGTCTTCTCCTCCCAGCACTCCTTTATTGACGGCGAGGGACACAAGAGCGAACATCGTGAGCAGGGCGAGCCCCGGCTAGAACGCCACCAGCCACGCAGGCACTTTGGCCGCATTGACATCATCTGGGGCTGCGTCTCCATGTGGGACCGCGCCATCATCGAGGAGCTCGGCGATTTTTCTGCTGGCAAGCCCGACGACATGGTGCTCAGCTACCGCGCCTACCTCATGGGCTGCGACATTGCCCACTCGCCCAAGGCACTCGTCTACTACCGCCAGCACGGGGGCAATATGTGCAATATTGACTCGCGTGAGCAGCGCGACTACAAGTTCTCCCAGCTCTTCGTCACCGCCCACGCCCAGATGATGCTTGATACCTGCACCCACTACAACCGCCAAGGCGCGCAGGGCGATTACAAAGAGACCGACTATAATCTCCACCAAGCCTACCTCGCCCTGCGCAAGGTGCTCCTCCACCCCCACGCCGAGTACGAGAATCATCTCCCCAGCAAGCTCCACTACGTCCTCTGCGCCTGCCGCACCTATCCATGGAAGAGCCTGAAGTTCCTGCTGCGCCTCCTTCCCTCCCCCCTCCTGCGCCTCTACCGCGACAAGCTCATCCCCCTGCTGCGCCGCTGAGTGACGCGGCAGGGAGTTACCTATTAGTTCTTTAGCAATTCTTCACAAGCAGCATACAGCGCATAGCTGCGCGTATCACCTCATAGGTCTTGTCTAGGTCGAGTGTGTCATCAGATTTGAACTGGAGATAGCCACCCTCGAGGATGGCGACCGTAGCAGTGCCTTTGCCGAGCACCATGCGCGCGGGCTTGACGATGCGAATAGACGTTCCGTCTGAGAGGTGAAGAGGGCTCTGGGCAATGAGCGTTTCGTGGACACGCTGATACTGATTGCGTGATTCACGCTCCGCCCAGCCCACCTTGAAGGCGAGTTTCCTCTGCTCGAGCTGCATGAAGCCGCAGCCATTCACCCCCTGTGCGTCCTGTAAATCATAGCCGTCCCAGAAGAAGGCGACAAAGCCCCCCTGCGCGTTGTTGACAATATGCCAGTGCTCTGTGCTCACATCATGAGCATCATACGAGGAGGCCTCTAGGAGTCCATCCGCCAGCAAGCGCGACTGGAGATACTGGTAGAAGCCCATCCACGTGACGAACTGCCACCAGAGCGGAGAGTCGCTCTTGAGCGTGGAGAATTGCTTGAACTCAGCGTCTATCCCCTCCAGATAGTCGCGGTAGGAGATGAGGATATGATTGGTCGAGCTGCAGCCCTGCAAGACGCGCAGCATATCCGCACGCAGCACAGGCGTGTATCCCTGCTGGCGTATAGGGTGATAGCAGCTCTGGTCAAAGGTCTTGAAATAGATTTTAAGGATATTCTCCTCCGCCACCTGCTGATTGACGCTGATCTCCTCAGCATAGCGGCGCAGCTGGTCGCTGTGGTCATGCGACGTGGTCTTGTCCTCGATGATGATGTAGTACTGCTCGTTGACGATGCAGAGGATGTCGATGTTGCAATGCTGCTTGAGCACGCGCAGCGATTGCACGGTAGGGCAGCTCCGGTTGCTCTTTTCAAAGAGGAGGTTCAAGAATGCCTGCGCGCAGCGGTGCAGCTCAGCATCATGCGATTGAAGCTCTGGTTTAGCCCACGAGAGCAGCCATGCGAGAAAGGCGTCTTGCGTGAGCTCAGAGGTGCCAAAGCGGAAGATATTGGGGATTTCTTTGTTCATTTGGTGAGTATCTATTGTGGATGGGGTGTTTCCTATGATAGCATAGACGACATCAAAATCAAGAGCATAAGCCAAATTTAGGCGTATGTATTTGCTTTTATCTCGTACCATGCTCTTCAGGGGATCTTGCAAAAGACGCGCTGTGACGCTCATTTTCGAAATCTGCATTTTCTGAAAACTAATTTTGCAAGGTCCCCTTCAGGGATCAAAAAAGCCCTGCATCGCTGAGGACGCAGGGCTTTTTGTGTGGTTGTGAGATTCGTCTTAGAGCACCTCGGGGGCAGCGAGATAGACGGTGCCGTCACTCTGCATGCTCTTACCGTCCATGGGCGCGTCGGCGTTGTAGATGACTTCGATCGTGTACTTGTCACCCGCCTTGTGCTCGGGGAGCTTGAGCTTGTACTCGATGTGGCGCTTCGCATTACCGCTGAAGCCCTCGTGTGTGTCGCTGGAGACTTTTTCTCCATTGACGAGCAGGGAGACAGACGAGATGGTCGCACCATCGCGTCCCGAGTCGTAGAAGAAGGCAACGGTGTAGTCCCCCTTCATCTTCATATGGGGTGTGGCGTCGTAGCTCGCCTTGCGTGCGTTGACCTGAGCGGAGTTCCACTTGCCAAGCACAGGCTTGCCGTTGTAGTCGCTGCGGTTGTAGCCGAGGTGAGCTTCTTTGTTGTAGCTGATACCGCGCGCATCCATGATGGGCAGGTACTCGACGAGGCGCTCTTTGAAATCGCGGTAGTTCTTGCGATCGAGTTGTGACCAGCCGACCTCAGCATAGGCTGCGATGCGGGGGAATGCCTGATAGTGCATGCGATCCAGCGTGGGGGTCCACTCCGTCCACATCTGGGTGCTGGGTCCCAGCACGCTCTTGGCTTCTTTGGGAGAGAGACCGCCGAGGACAGGCTCGAAGTTGTAGGCCTTCTCTAGAGAAATGCTGCCGTAGCTGTAGTCGAGGTAGGTGGAGTAGCAGTAGCCATTCACGATGGTGTAGCCGTCTTGGATGGCGCGCTTCGCGTGGTTGAGATCGCCCTTCCAGACGTGGATGATGGCGTTCTTGTCCAGCTTGTGCTCGGAGATGCCGCCGCCGTCGTGGTTGAGGTCGATGCCATAGATCTCATTCCAGCCCATGCCACGGCGACCCTTCTGACGGATGATGTCAGCGACGCGATTGGAGAAGACCATCTGCACCTCGGCGAAGTTCTTGAGCTTGTGCTTCTTCATGAACGCGTCAATCTCGGGCAGGATGGGCATCGCGCCGAATTCTGCAGGCGTTGCCTTTGTGACGACGGCAGGCGCGTAGGGATTCTTTTCCTTGGGAGTCGCGCGCCACTGCTGGTTGTAGCGTACCTCGTCACCGCCGAAGTGGATGACGGGACCAGGGAAGAGCGCCACGACCTCGTCCATCACATCAGAGATGAACTCATAGGTGCTTTCCTTCGTGGGGTCGAGGGCGACATTGGTAATGAAATCAATAGGCGTTTCCTTGGGAGACTTCAATGAGAGGTGGGGGTAGGCTGTCGCAGCGGCGCCACTGTGACCGGGCATGTTGATCTCAGGCAGGATGGTGATGTTGCGATCAGCGGCGTACTGGACGATCTCGCGGATCTGATCCTGCGTGTAGAAGCCACCGTGAGGCTTGCCCGAGTAGCGGCCGCTCTTCCACGTGCCGATTTCTGAGTTTTTGCGGAAGCCACCGACCTCCGTGAGCTTGGGGTATTTCTTGATCTCGATGCGCCAGCCCGCGTCATTCGTCAGTCCCCAGTGGAAGATATTCATCTTCAGCAGAGCCATCTGATCGAGCAGCTGCTTGACCGCGTCCACACCGTGGAAGTAGCGCGCATCGTCAAGCATGAAGGCGCGCCAGCCGAAGCGAGGCTCGTCGCGCATCTCAAATCCCTTGTCACCTACTGTCCACTTGACGAGAGATTTTTCCATCTTCGGCGTGTGGAACTCGACGGGGAGCATCTGCATGATGCTGGAGACCGCGTAGAACGCGCCTTTGATATCTCCGGCGATGATGGTGATACCATCCTTCGTGCTGCGCATGGCGTAGCCCTCGCTGCCCATATCGGCGGCGAAGTTGGTCATGCCGCGCAGCAGCTCAATAGAGATGCTATTCTTGGGCGCGGCATTCGCAGCACCAGATTGGATAGGCAGGGGCAATCCTGTCCCCTGAGAAAGGATCTTCTGGATGTTTTTTGCCTGCTTGGTGAGCTCGGGAGTGGGATTGACCACGTAGATGCAGGTATTCGCATCGAGAGTGAAGGGCTCACTATTCGTGACGCTCATGTGAGAGGGCTTCGGGATGAGCTGCTCTTGACTCATGACTGGAGCGGCGAGAAGGCAGCTCAAGGCAATTAGTGCTTGTATACGCATGGATATAAATAATATTTGTTTACGATTAACCATGAGCGAATTTATAACACTAACGTATTACAATATCAGGTATCTACCATCTATCCAGTCGCCACGGTCAAGGGAATCTACACCCTAGCATATCGCCCCCGTCATGGCAAGGGAGAAAGTGACCAGAGGAATAAATGACACAGGCATACACCCTTTTGATAGGGATATAAAAACACTATAAAACAACATGTTATAACTAGTAGAGTTCTAATTTTTTTCTGAACAACAAAATTCCTGTTGCTAGCATCTCGAAAGCATGTTATAATGGGAGCACATGATTACTGGCACTACACACACAAAAGCCGCTGAGTGGGTCGAACAGGTCCGCTCCCTTTGCAAGCCTGCATCCGTTTACTGGTGCAATGGCTCCGAAGAAGAGTACAACACACTGTGCGATGCCATGGTTGCCGCAGGCACCTTCACTCGCCTTAACCCCGAGAAGCGCCCTGGTTGCTTCCTCGCCCGTTCTACTCCCTCCGACGTCGCTCGCGTAGAAGAGCGCACATTCATTTGCTCCGAAAAGGAAGAAGACGCAGGTCCTACCAACTACTGGGCAGATCCTAAGGAAATGAAGACTCTCCTCAACGGTCTTTTCGACGGTTGTATGGCTGGTCGTACCATGTACGTCATTCCTTTCTGCATGGGTCCTATCGACTCTCCTCTTGCCAAGATCGGCATCGAAATCTCTGACTCTCCTTACGTTGTCGTCAACATGCGCATCATGGCCTCCATGGGTGCTCACGTTCTCGCACGTCTCGAAGACGAAGCTAACAACGGCGGTGGCAACACCAAGCGTGACGGCTACGGCGACTTCGTCCGCTGCCTCCACACTGTAGGTGCTCCTCTCGCTGAAGGTCAGCAAGACGTCCCTTGGCCTTGCAACGAAGAGAAGTACATCACCCACTTCCCCGAAACACAGGAAATCATCTCCTTCGGTTCCGGTTACGGTGGTAACGCTCTCCTCGGTAAGAAGTGCCTTGCACTCCGCATCGCTTCTGGCATCGCTGCCAAGAACGGCTGGATGGCTGAGCACATGCTCCTCCTTGGTATCACCGATCCTTCTGGCAAGAAGACCTACGTCGGTGGTGCATTCCCCTCCGCTTGTGGCAAGACGAACCTCGCCATGCTCGTTCCTCCTGCAGAATACGCAGAAAAGGGCTGGAAGACATCCATCATCGGTGACGACATCGCTTGGATCTGGCCTCACGAAGACGGCACCTTCCACGCCATCAACCCTGAAAACGGTTACTTCGGCGTCGCTCCTGGTACTTCCTACAAGACGAACCCCATCGCCATGGACTCCATCAAGGAGAACGTGATCTTCACCAACGTTGGTCTGACCGACGACGGCGACATCTGGTGGGAAGGTATGGACGGTGAAGCACCTGCACACGCCATCGACTGGCAGGGCAACGACTGGACACCCGACTGTGGCCGCAACTGCGCGCACCCCAACGCTCGCTTCACCGCTCCTGCTGTGAACTGCCCCACACTCGATCCTGAGTACAAGAACCCAGAAGGTATCTCCCTCTCCGCAGTCCTCTTCGGCGGTCGTCGTGCCACCACGATGCCCCTCGTATTCCAGGCTCGCGATTGGAACCACGGCGTCTACGTCGGTGCTACTATGGGCTCGGAAATGACCGCAGCTGCCTTCGGCGCCATCGGTCAGGTACGTCGTGACCCCATGGCCATGAAGCCCTTCATCGGTCTCCACGTTGGTGACTACTGCCAGCATTGGTTCAACATGGGTACAAAGGCAGCTAATCCTCCTGCAGTGTTCAACGTCAACTGGTTCCGCAAGGACGAAGCTGGCAAGTTCATCTGGCCTGGCTTCGGCGACAACATGCGCGTCCTCGAGTGGATCCTCGCACGTGTCAACGGTCAGGTAGAAGGCGTGCAGACTCCCCTCGGTGTCTCCCCCACCTTCGCTGAGATCAACACGAACGGTCTTGAGTACACAGAAGCTGACTTCGAAACCAACAACAAGCTTGTTGCTTCCGAATGGCAGGCTGAGCTCACCTCCCAGACTGAACTCTTCGAATCCATGGGCGACAAGCTCCCCGCAGAACTCGAAGCACAGCGTCAGATCCTCCTCGCAACATTCGCCTAAGAAGATGCGTGTGAAACATAGGCTGGCAGCTGCTGGCTGAGGTTTCAAGCAAATGATCTTTTACCGCCATCTCCCAGAGATGGCGGTAATTTTATTTTCAGATGCTGGTAAAATATTGACGACAGAACCTCGCTGTGCTAGGGTGATGGAATGAATTGGATGTCAGAGAACCCCACCGTGTATGAGATCATCGAGGAGCTGAAGCGTACCAACACGCACTTCTATCTGCTGAGCACGCAACCTCATGTGATCACCATCTGTATTGCTTTCCCAGGAGAGCGCATCGAGATTGATGTTCACGGGGAAGAGAGCTGCTGCGGGCGCACCATCCTGATTGCCCATTTCACAGGGGAAGAGGTATCAGAAATGAGCTTCGATACACTCCTCGTCAAGATACGCGAAGACGAGGAATGAGGCGTACCATTCAGCAAGGGAGCAGGTAGAGCTTGATGCAAAAGAATATGCTAACAGTAAAAACCGCCCAGCAGCAACTACTTCATATAAATATGTCTGAATCGGCATCTATCAACAATGGCATTGCCCTTGTCACGGGTGCGAATCGAGGTCTAGGAAAGGAAGCAAGCCGCTTATGAATTAGGGCTAACAGGACTCATTCCCGCACAGCTTGATATCACGGATACTGAAAGTATTGAGCGTATATCAAGCCTGCTGACTTCTACATGGGGGCATCTGGATGTGCTCATCAACAATGCAGCCATCCATTATGACACATGGCAAAACGCATTGAATGTCGATATGAACATCGTACAAGAAGCGATGGACACCAATGCGTACGGGGCGTGGCGTCTGGTGCTTGCCCTTCTTCCCCTTCTCCAAGGTAGTTCACACGCCCGAATCGTCAATGTCAGCAGTGGCGCAGGCAGCATCGGGCAGGGATTCTCTGGCGAAACACCTGCTTATGCCCTCTCGAAAGTAGCCCTCAATGCCTTGACAATGATGCTTGCAGCACAGCTCAAGCCCGCGGGTATCATGGTGAATGCCGTCTGCCCTGGCTGGACAGCTACGGATATGGGTGACTCAGGAGGCCGTCCCGTGGAAAAGGGAGCTAGAAGTATTGTAGGAGCCGCGACTCTGCCCAAGGGCGGGGCAACGGGTGTTTTCTTCCGTGACGGAGAAATGGTTCCATGGTGATAAATGTCGTCACTGATCTTCATAACTACTATGAACAATATCCTTATGCACGCTTCCAACTTGTTAGAGTAATTGAGTTGCAGAGATTACATTTTCATGTTATACAATTAATACTAGATACTTGAGCCCACCTATACTGAATTTTAATACTAATCTATCATATTTTATGAAAAACACCACCCTCCTCGCGCTGAGCCTGAGTGCTCTCATTCTGACCTCTAGCTCTGGCACATGCTGGGCAGATGGCGCGACACGACTAGCTGGATCTAATGAATCCATTAACCCAGGTCAGAGTAAGCTCATCACGGCGATGACTGACTACTACGAGCTCTGCATCATGGAAGAGGATTACAGGCGCTTCAAAACCTTTGGGATGACGAAGGAAAATGCGAGACAGATGATCTTCGACCTCATCAGCCGTGAGCATGGGCGCGGAGTGAATGATAGGGAATTCGAGCATGGTACCGCTTGCGCTCCTCTGAGCATCGCGATGTGGTGCGGTGATGCCGAGATGGTGGAGCATCTCATTATGAATGGGGCATATCCAGTGGATTCATTCATCGAAGACACACCTGGTGCAATTGTGGGAGAGGATGATAAAGTTTCGAGTGCTAATAGACAGGCGGCCATAGATACCTACAGGCGATTGCAGAAAGAATGGATTCAGCACGCAAGGGGCGCATGGAGCCGCACCCCCTATCAGTACGCTGACGGTAAACTGAAATCCATTCAAGGACGCGGCGAAGAGCTGCCGCCCTTCGTCGACCACATTCAAGCATTTATAATAAGCGACGAAGACGCAAAGGGAGAAGACGTTTATAAGATTAGAAATCAGGCTGAGTTACTCTCACACGCTTGCCGCGCACCTATGGATCAGATAGCGATGAAGGTCTATGAGTACATGGGTGTCGACACGCATTTTGTCACACCACTCGGCTTCGCGGTGCGTTGTGGAGATAAGGATCTCGCAGAGATTCTTTGCCAGAGACTGCTCTCTGCTGGTCAGAAGCTAGAATTGGGCGATTATCATACATCAGAAGAGCTAGCAGCTAGTCAGGATGAGAAGGTGAGCGCAGCCTTTCAGATCGTGAAAAAGGCACAGATAGATCGGAAAAGCCCCCTCTCCCTCAGTCCCGAGGCTGTACTCATACGTTTTCTCATCACCTGCCCCGAGGCGAATGTGGGCTTCGTACGCATACTGGAGAGGAATGTACAGATAGTCGTAGAGAATCGCGAGGACAGCCCCAATAGCCGCCTCTATGGTCGCCTCTCTGGCAGTTATCGGTCTCTGCGCAAGTTTGAGCTACTTCATCCCTGCCAAGGGGAGTACAAGAAAGGAGATCGCTTCTCGCATGATACCTACACGAGGGATTTAATCTACCGCGCAAGCTACACGGGCGAGCTGCGCAGTGGAATCAGCGAACAGGGCGAGATAGCCCTAGCAATGATAGACACGACATTTCGAAAAGGAAAATTTATCGATGTACCCATACTCCTGAAAGTGAAAGAGTATCAGACGGAACTCAAGAAGCTTAAGCCACTCTACCCCGATCTCATCCCCGATTTTGCAGTGGACATAGAGCCACCACCCACTGAGCCAGTAAAAGGCGAATGATGACACCACCGAAATAAAGCGATCAGCTGCTAAATCACGCTTATTTGCGGCGTTTGGGCTTGCATAGCTCGCTATGCAAGCCCAAAAAGCCGCCAAAATGCGGCAAAAGACGTGCTGTGTCGCTCGTTTTCGAAATCTGCAATTTCTGAAAACTAATTTTGCAAGGTCCCCATCATGTAAAGGGGGTTTCTAAATTCTCGTCATTCTAAATAAGAAAATTCAGAAAATCGCTTCACGAGGCA
>CAYJID010000022.1:0-18680 GCA_964370135.1 uncultured Akkermansia sp.
TATAAAAATCTAACTTTTTTCTATATTAAGCACAATATAATTGACTAAATTCTCGTCATTCTAAATAAGCAAATCGCGAAACTCGCGCCACGAGGCAGCTTTTGAGCGCTTTTCAGCTGGATTTCTCCCGAATTTTCGTCTCAGAGGTCACTCTGAGCCATCAATTCGAAAGAAATCCAACTTGAAAATCATCTCAAAATCTTACCTCGCGAGAAAATAGAAGCCCCCTTAAGGGGCTTCTGGGCGAGCAAAAAGCTAGGCTGCGACACTTCTGACACCGCGTGCTCAGTCGTATCTTAGCGCATGAGCTTGTTAATCAGCTTGAGCGCGTCTCCGAGCTCAAAGACCTGCGGACCGCGCGGTGGAGGTGCAATGACGCCGATGAAGGGGGCATGCCCGCGATGCGTGATCACAAAGGGCTGCCCCATATGCAGCTTTGCCCCACCTCGGAAGAACTCCTGCCCCATCTCCACAGAATCAGCCTCAGCGATGGAGACCATCTCAGATGAGCTATCCTCTGCTAGATGTACCTTGAGCTGCTCCACATCCTGCTTGAGTGGCACGATCTGCAGGGCATAGCCTCGCAGAAAACGCTTGCGCCACGTCAGGACGAAGGGCGGTGAGGTAAAGGGCTGCGCCACCGAGAGTGCGAGCGCGCTAATGAGCATGCGCGTACTGCCCGACTTGCTGCTCAGCTCGACATCGAGATCCTCTGACCAGATGATGCCATGCTCGGCGACGAGGTCGATGAGCAATTCATCCGACGCGGGCAGCAGTGTGAAGCTCTTGTCGAGCTCATCTATCGCGCTGCGCACACGTACGGTGAGCTCGACACCGCGCTCGATACCTTTGATAAGCAGGCGTGGACGTGCCTGCTCGACGCAGTGCGCCATCGCATTATTGTCTATCAGTGTGCGCGTCACTCGATGGTCAAATACCTTGATAATGCCTAGCCACATCGCGGGCACGCAGTGGACGGTGCAGTCCAGCTCTCCCTCGCGTCTCATCAGAGAGAAGCCGTAGCGCGCCTGCTGGATGTAGAGGTCGAGGAGGTGGTTGCGCATCTTGTCATCTCCTTGGAGCTGCGCGAGATGCGCGAGTGTGACGTAGCCCTGACCGCTGCTGATGAGGAGCTTTCTGCCTATCTCAGGTTTGTAGATGGCGTAGGGGTGGTCTTCTTGGGAGAGGATCCTCCCCATGGCCACCATGGCTGTCGGATCATGTGCCTCACAGCCCTCTTCGAGGAGGTCGAGAGCCTCGTCTTGATGCTTGTCCGCATCGAGCAGCATGAGGTACTCCGCGAGTACGGCGTAGCGCGTCGGGAAGCGTGATTGCTGGGCAAAACGGCGGTAGAACTCCTCCTGCTCCCGTGGCTCCATCTCGTCGGTGGGCGTGAGCAGCATGAGGCATTCTTGGCGTATGGACTCATCCAGTCCCACCTCCCCCTCTGCATCTATACAGAGGGGGAGGTATTCCTTGACAATATCGTCCACGCGTGCCAGGTCCATATCCACGCCCCAGCCATTCTCATAGGCGAGGGCGAGGTAGAATCCCGCTCCTGCATAGCCGCGCTCTGCCAGCTGACGCGCGATGCGCAGCACGTGATCGCAGTCCTGCGGCACGCCGTAGCCATAGGCGTAGCAGCGCGCCAGCATCCAGCCCGCGTTGAGATCTCCCTCATGATAGGCTTGGCGAAAGCAGTCAAAGGCGCTCTTGTAGTCGATGCGCGTCTGCTCCTGTGCGCTAGCGTCACCGAGTTGTCCAAAAAAATATTGTAGCCCTTGGATATAGATGGGGGAGAGAGATGTCATATGTACACATTAGCAAATAATTAGCTATCGCGCAAGCTCATAACACAATCGTGCGTCCCGCCCCTGTATTACGCCCACGCGGTGGGATGTAGACGGGTACCCCGGGGGTGAAGCGGATGCGGTTGGCATTGCGCTCACGCTCGTAGTCGCGCAGCAGGTCGCGGTACTCCTCCTCGTATTCTTCGAGCTTTTCTTGGTATTTTTTTTCTTGCTTCTTCCACTCTGCCTCGCGCTGCTTGGCGAGCTTGAGCTCTTGTTGCAGCTCGCGCAGCTTGGCCGTCTGGCTCTCTTGCTTGGATTCGGCGCGCAGGGCTGCGGCTTTTTCCTTTTGGAAGGTGGAGCGCACGAGCGCGGCATATTCCGCGTACTTCTTCGCCTCGTCATCGAGGTTGAGACGCAGAGCCTCGCGGCGATTCCACTCGGCGGCGAGGTACTCGGCGGCGACAGTGCTCAGATCGCCGTAGTAGAGAAAGAGGCGTCTCACATCACCATCGGTGACATAGCGTGGCAGCTGCTGCGCGTCTTTGAGCAGCTGGAGATGCCGCTGCTGGTCGCGCTCCTCGCGATCGAGGGCGGCCTGTTGCCTTGCCTCCTGAGCGGCGAGGCGCGCTCTCACCTCCTTGGGCGTCATGCCAAAGCGGTCTTGAAGATCTATGGTGAGCTCGTCGTAGTCGACGCGCTTGACACCTCCGTCGTAGCGGATGATCACATGATCAATCCCCTTGCGAGAGACAACAGCATCTCGCAGCAGCGAACCATCCTTGAGAGTCAGATGCTCCGCCGAGAGAAAACAGGCTAAACTACCGATAATAGGAATAAGGGAAAAAATTTTCATCACAAGTTATAAATCCACTTAAGCATATCAAATCCACCATCGTAGGACAAGCAGAAAGAAATTCTAGCTTGTCATACCGCGCCTGTGGGCGTATGCTAGCAACATCATGATCCAGTCATCTCGTCATCCGCTTCTCTCTCTGCTACTGCTGCTCTGCATCAGCTTCCTCGTCCCCGCCTACGCGCAGGAGGCGAAAAAAAGCTACTCCGTGCTCTTTGTGGGCAATAGCTACACCTTCTACAATGAGCTGCCGAGCCTCGTGCAGCAGATGGCGCGGCGCAAGGGGATCAAGACTGACGTCGACACCTGGCTCGCTGGCGGAGCGACGCTGCAAGGGCTCTATCACGATGAGAAGGCCGCGAAGATCAAACAGCATGTCCGCCAAGGCAAATACGATGTCATCATCCTCCAAGACCAGAGCCAGCTGCCAGTCTACTCCCCCGAGGAGAGCATCGAGGGGGTGCGCCAATGGTGCTCGCTGCTAGAGAAAAGCAAGCAGAAGGATCAGGCAAAGACCCGCGTCGTGCTCTACCAGACATGGGGACGCCTCGAGCACACGGGATTCGCCACGGAGATGCAGGATGGACTCAGCGCGACCTACGCGAAGGCGGCGGCCCTGCACGGGTGCAGCATCGCGCCTGTCGGCGAGGCGTGGCGACTCTGGCTGAGCAAGCCCGAGCGTGCCAAGAAGCAGGAGCTCCATCTGGGCGATGGCTCTCATCCGAATCTACGCGGTAGCTACCTCGCCGCCGCCGTCCTCTATGCCGTCATCTACCAGCGTCCCGCCAGTAAGCTCACGACAAAGTTCGAACTCAAGGGCAGACGCATCGCACTACCCAGTGCCGAGTCCAAGCAGCTGCAGGCCTGCGCCCGCGCGGCGATCAAGGACATGCGCGAGGCGCCAGCCCCTGCCCCTGCCCCTGTGCCCAGTGCGAGCTAGGGGATGCGTCTACGGGCGCGCCTAGGCGTGCCGTCCCTGCCGCGCGGCCGCTGACCTGATCGCGGCAGGATAGAGGATATGCTCCTGCACCTGGATGCGCGCATGCAGGCTCGCATCGGTATCATCGGCGAGCACAGGCACATAGGCCTGCATCAGGATCTCGCCTGTGTCCATCCCCGCATCCACGTAGTGCACGGTGCAGCCTGCCTGCGATGCGCCCGCAGCAAGGGCTTGCTTCCACGCGGCTATCCCAGGAAAGGCGGGCAGCAATGAGGGGTGGATATTCAAAATCCTATTTGGGAAGGCATCGAGCAAGGGTGCCTTTACCAAGCGCATGAAGCCTGCAAGGCAGATAAAATCAATCTCCAGCGCGCGTAGCTTCTCCGCGAGTGCCTGCTGAGCCTCCTCGGGGAATTTGTTCTTGAATCCATGGCAGTCAATAAGCTGAGCAGGGATACCACAGCGCGCCGCGCGATCAAAGATCGTCGCGCTCTCGATGTCTGAGAGGATGATCACGACCTCAGCATGGAGCTGCCCTGCACGTATGGCGTCTATGATGGATTGAGCATTCGAGCCAGAGCCCGATCCGAGGACAGCGAGACGAAGAGGTTTTGCGGAGGTCATAACGGGAATTATTCTAGCGAGGATAGGCGCACTTGTCAATCCTGCGGCTCGTACGCCGCAGCAGTGATTCAATATTTAGGGAGCTTCTAATTTCTCAAAGTCTGCCTCGTGAAGCGATTTTATGGATTTGCTTAGTTAGAACGCTGAGAGGGAAGCGTCTCCTTCAGCGCCTCCACCTGCCGTCTCTGCCCAGGGCTGAGATGCTCGCGATACTCGCGGTAGAAGCTCTCAACATCACGCTGCGTCGCATCGTGCATATCTCCCAGCGCGCTCTGTAGGGCATGCAGCTGCCCTACCCGCTGGCTGAGTCGCGCAAGCTCGCGGCTGATGTGCCCGTCATCGTGCCCGTGCAGCGCCACAGCTCTAGAAGCAGAAGCTGCGGCGTCTGTAGGAGCGGAGGGGGCATCTGAGCCGCTGGGGATCAAAAAGAGGCTCAGCAGGATGCCGATGATGAGGCAGAGGATATGGGGCAGATAAGGTCTCAGAGTCGGGCTGGTGAAGATGCTCGTGATGGCGCGCATGATACGCCCTGTCTGGCGCGTCGATGAGGTGGAGCTCTCTCGGAGACGTGTGAGCGAATAGGTCTCAGGGCTGCCTGCTTGGAGCAATGAGGTGCGCCAGTCAAAGGACTCGCGCGCGCTAGCCCTCCCCTCAACACCCTCGGTCTCCTCTATATGCACGCTCCATGTGCCCTCAGGACTCACGTCACCGCTCAGCTGTGAGGGATTGCTGCGCTGCAGCTGCGCAAGAAAGTCTGCGTGCTGCGCGCGCTGCAGCAGCCCTACGGTGCGGCGTAGCACATGCGGGCGAGGATCAAATCCCGCGTCTTGGAAGTGGCAGAGCAGGCCGCGCTGCTCGTCTAGAACGAGAAAATACCAGACATCCCGATATGGCTCCTGCTGACGCGAGGGGAGGCAGAGCCATTGGAAATTGAGCTCCTGGGTGATGCGCGCTTGGTATTCATCTAGCTCAGCTGCGCAGACGATCACGTGGTAGCTGCTGCGACGGCGTGCGGCGCCTAGCTGCTTGCCATAGACTTGGCAGGGGATTTTTAGTTGTTTCATTCTCGGTTATTATAATGTTTCTCGTAGTTGTTGCCAGAATTCGTTGCTCAGCACGTAGGTGACCACCAGTTCGAAGTCCTCGGCACTGATCAGTCTCCCCTGATCATCCCTGAGCTTGAAGCGAAAGCGTACGTGGCTCGCATTGGATTGAAATGCATAGCTCTTTTGCTGCCATTCTTTGCAGGCAAAGAGCGATAGGGAGACAGATGACATGCTGCTATCACGCCAAATATCGGCGAGCAGATCGTCATCATCGCCATAAAAGAAGGTCTCATGCAGCAGGGTCACCTTCACCCGATGGGCGATGCTCCAGCGAAACCTCATACGGGAGCTTCTCGCGCTCATACTGTTTTGATACACCTTTGAGGTGTTGGTGTCTTTGGGGTTCGCATCATTGCCTATTTGCAACTTATAATAGAGGTCATAGCTTGAGCTCAGCCCCTTGCTCTCGATCTCCACGCTGTAGTGGCGATCACTGAGGAAGTCGGAGGCGAGCTGCAGCGCACGCTCCACCTCGACTCTCTGCCTCGCGCTCAGGCTCTTTGGCTCTGTGTTGATGTAGGCGCGTATGGCATGCTCGCGGGCACGCGTGTACTCGTAGGGGTCACCCCTATAGTTGTGCGCGAGGATGCTATCTATCTTTTCCTTGCCAAAGATCTGCTCATAGGTGACCGCGAGTGTGTCGGGCAGGCTGGAGGAGAGGCTGTATTGATAGACCTTGACAAGCTGCTCGTACTCATCCCATTTTTCCTTCGATTGCAGGCTGCGCAGCTGGGTGACGATGTCGAGGAGGCGCGCCTCGAGGCTCGCTTTGTACGCTTCTGTACTCTGCACCCACTGCTCGAGGATGCGTGAGCGAAAGTCTGGCTGCTGGGCGATGAGCGCGTCATACTCCGCGCGTATACGCTGCACACTGTTATCCGTCAGCGGCTCTAGCGCGAGCTTGCTGAGCTGGTCGCGGACATAGATCTCTCTGTTCTCATAGGTCTCATGCCAGCCTGTCTGTGATACTCCTCGGGCGCGCACCATCTGCTGCTCACTCTCATCGAACAGCAGCAGCAGCCATACAGCCACTCCTACCAAGGCGCTTATGAGGAATAAACACAGCAGACGCGCCGAGCGACGCTTGTTCTGCGCGAGATCTCGCAGGGGGCTGAATAGATCGAGAAAGGCGTCTGGTGCCAGCCCCAATGCTCCGTCAGGCTGCCCATAGGAGCTCACGCGACTCAGGTGGAGGGTGGCGTAGTGGCGCATGCTCGCGAGCTCATGGCTATACTGCTGCTCGAGGTCATCTAGCAGACGCGCCCCTCCCTCATCTCCCATGTAGTCGGGGCTCTCATCGAGCTTTGTCAGCACGAGGCAGAGGGCGGCTTGCTGAGCACGTTGTTGATAGTAGTCCTGTAGGAGATGGATGAGGGGGACAAAGAGTGTCTCCGAGCTCTGCATCAGCTGCTGGTCAAAGAAATAGTATATATAGTCGCACTCGTTGATAAAGGGGCGCATCTGCTCGAGTAGCTCGCCATCTGAGCGCATGTAGCCCTGATGAAAGAGCTCACCGGGGATGTCGATGAACTCGATGCTCAATCTCTCATCACGCCGCCAGACTATCCTGCCTCGAAAGCGGCGCACGCTCGTCGTGGAGGGGGCTTTGCTGCCCGAGATGATGCTCTCCGCGTAGCTATCAAGCAGGCTGCCCGACTTGAGCTCATCATCGAAGGGTGCTTCAAAGTGGATGAGCTCGGTGCGCGTGCGGTAGAGGGCGGCGAGGAAGGTGGTCTTGCCCACCTGTGTGTCGCCCAGAAAGCAGATTTTGTAGGGGTCGGACATCGGTGTCGAGGGTGGTTGATTAGATAGTTTTTTTGCTAAAGCGCGCCTGAAGCACGATTTTGAAGAACAGATACAGAGCGAACAGGGCAAAGAGGAAAATCCCTATGATATAGAGTCCCTCAGAGTGCAGCAGCTCGAGAAAGCCCCCTGTCCCCTCTACCAAGCCCTCCTTGAGCATGGGGATGCTCCCTGCTATCACGTCACTCGTCGCGCGTGCCAAGCTCTGAGAAAAGCCCTCCATAATCGCGCCTCGGTGCGGCCACGTGCGGTAGTACAGCTCGACACTCACCAGAGAGAGTGCGCTGAGGCGGAAGAGCGGACGCTGCATAGACGGGGGCAGCACTCGCCATGCGATGGACAGGCCTCGCGCGATAAAGACTATAGGGCGGAAGGTGAGTCTGCCGATGCGCCATACGGCCGAGGTCCCTCCTCGCGCGCTGCTCAGCAGCTTGCCCGCCATCAGGCGCGATGTGCCTCTCAGGCTCAAGGCTCGCTCAAATCCATGAGCGGCCTCGGTGCGCGTGCGACCACGCAGGGCGGCGCGATGCAGCGCATGGGAGCCAGTCTTCGCGGTCGACTTGACCGAGACCTTGACAGCACTCTTGCCAGCTGTCGTCACTACGGTCGATGAGCCAAAGGAGGCGACGGCAAAGCCTATCTCTGCGACCTCGACTCCTGCCCAGCCGAGCTCATCCCAGCTCAGGGGGTAGCCCTGCTGGATATTCTCCGCCATCCTATACAGCGCCCCTCCGGGGAAATACTCCAGCCAGTGCCCCTGCTTGGGCTCGCCCTCACCGGTGAGCTCCTTGTCTAGATAGCCTCGCCAATCCTCGCTGGAGAGATGATTCATCCCCTCCTCTTCATGTAGAGCGAGGTAGGCAATCGCGCGAAAATCCCGCGCCAGCACCTGCTCAAAGCGATGATCCGAGCCATACTTCTCCAGCACATAGAGCGCGATCTCTTTGTAGCGCGCGACCGCCTCGATGCCATTATGGACGGACTGAGGATTAATCGCTGAGAGCTCATCGCGAGATGCGTTGATAATCAGATGAGTGATCCCATCAGGGGAGTACTGCGCGAGGATGTCGCGGGCCTTCTCCCGGTGGAGTTGGTAGATGAGCAGCGCGTTGGACTCCATGCCGATGAGTACCCAGACATTTTTATCCTTTTTGTAGAGCGAGACGACGTCTTGGATAAAGCGGCTCTCGCCCCCGACGTGTTGTGCCTTCTCGTAGAGTTCGATGTTGGCGAGCAGCACATCGACGCATTCCGAGGGCGGGGCTTGCGTCTGGGTCTGGATAGATTCGATCGCGTCGCCATAATCACGGTACATCGCATATATCAGCGGGATGTGTGCCACGAGCTCCTCAGAGGGGATGATCTCTTTGCTCTTCGCGGTCGTGGTCTCTATCCGAGACTCGCTCTGCCATCGCTTCACGAGAGCCTCCGTGTAGGCTGCCATGGAGGGGTAGCGCTCGCAGAGCTCGATGTAGTCCTTTGTGACGACTTGGGGGAGCAGCGAGTGAGTCTCATCGTGCTCCATATCTTGTACATCATAGAGTGAGAGCATCAGCAGGGCATCGCCTAGCCATGCGGCGCGCTCTCGATAATACTCCCATGCGCGCGGCGACTCCGTGCGCTCATCGAGACGCAGTGTGCGGTAGATCTCTATGGAGAAGGGATGCTGACAGACAGCCTCCCATGTCCTGCCCCCCTCACTCTGAGCGCGCTGCTGATCGCGTATGAACTGAGCCGTGTAGGCCTCCATGATCTGGCGCTGCGCAGCCGAGAGCCCCGCGTCTGCACAGCGCGCGGCGAGCAGGGAGAGGTAATTCTGCGCATCGTGACTCAGCAGCCCTCGCCCCGCTAGGGAGAGCGAGGCGAGCTGCACGACACTATCAGCAGTCGTGCTGCCTGGGGCGAGATCGCGCGCGAGCGCATCAAAGGCGGACTGCTGGTAGAGTTCTTCATAAAAGACGCTGCCAGAGTTCACCGCTGCGGCTCCATACTGTGAGGCGAGAGCCTGCATGCGCCGATGCGCGGCCGGATTTTGCGACGCGAGCGTGTCGAGCAGCTCACTTGCCCGCACCTGAGAGGAAGAGCTCCTCTCGTAATTGATATAAAAGCCATAGAGCAGAAAGCCTGCCGCGATGAGGACTAGCCCCGCCCAGAGATATTTGGATGTGAGCAATCGAAAAAGAACGAACATAATAGTCAGGATCAGTAGGAGTAAAATAGGTTATTTTGTACTACAAGTCAAGGTGAATACTTGGCATCGAGTAGCTTATATGTCATTCAAATGCACGAGAGAGCCGTTGCGTCAAATACCTTGACTTTTTCTTTTCGGCTTGCTACAACGCGCCTTTCGCCATGTATCTCCTCCTCATCCGCCACGGTCAAACCCTAGAAAACATCGCTCACGTCTGCCAAGGTCAGAGTGAGGGCACGCTCAGCCCGCTGGGCATCGCTCAGGCAGAGGCTCTCGCTGAGCGGCTGCATGACGAGCGGCTCGACTATCTCTACACCAGTGACCTCACGCGCGCCGTGCACACGGCAGAGCTCCTCTTTGCCCAGCACGACGGGCTCATCCAGCGCAAGGATCTGCGCCTCAGGGAGCGCAGCTTTGGTCCCTATGAGCGCAAGAAGCTCCCCGACCATCTCTACTTTGGCGATGAGTTCGACGGGGCAGAGCCCATCGCCTCCGTCCTCGCGCGCGCCGAGGATTTTCTCACCATGCTACGCCGTGAGCACACCTCGCAGCGGCTTGCCATCGTCAGCCATGGCATCACGCTACGCGCTCTCATCAGCCTGATTACAGCAAGAGACTTCTCCGACATCCCCATCCCTGAGAACTGCACCCCCTATCGCTTCATTCTCTGAGGAGGAGTCATTCTTTTGCTTGACTGTTGTCGCGCCCTTACTGATGACGAATAAGCCTCCATGCAGCTGACAATCAAAGCTCCTAAAGAACTTATATTCTAATAGATGGAGTTTTTTTCTTGCACTCTGACGCGTGATGCCTTAGTATAGTATTGAATAGAGAATCACCTCTCAATCTCGTTATGAAAAAGAAAATCACCCAACTCACTGGCGTCCTCCTATCCACAGGACTGCTGAGTTCCTGTCTCATGGATCCCTACTATTATAGCTCTGGCTCTTACTATGGCTCCTCGGGCTACGTCGACTCGAGCTCGGCATGGGTCTCTGGCACCTATGACTCAGCTGGTATCCCCATCTACGGCTACTCCTACGGTCGTCCCGTCTATGGTTACACAGCAGCAGGTGCTGCGATCTTTGCCACTACTGCCCTGACGGCCGCCTGCCTCGTACCCAACTGGGGCTTTGCGCCCTACTATCGTGGCTCATGGCGCTATCCTAGCTACGTGAAGCGCTACAGCTCTCCCCCACGCTATCCCAAGCATCATCGTCCGCATGTACGCCCTCCCAAGCGTGTCAACAAGCATCACAACACGACGATCATCAACAACAACGTCAACTACAGACCCAACAATCATAGACCAAACTACAAGCCTAATTACAGACCCAACAATAGGCCAAACTACAAACCCAACGCGGGATCCAATAATAGGCCCAATTACAGACCCAACAACAATAGGCCAAACTACAAGCCCAATGCAGGCTCCAACAATAGACCCAGTTACAGACCCAGTTACAGACCCAGCTCTAGTAAACCAAGCAATAACCACAAGCCCAGCCCACGCCCCAGCTCTGGGTCTGGCTCTGGCAGAGGACCTCGTGACGTGAGATCTTAGCATGGAGCATCGGGACGATGCCTGTGGCATGAGAATCCCCGCTCCGCTTCGATTCCAAATCCCCGCAACGCCGTTTGATGAAAAATCAAACGGTGTTGTTTTTTCGTATCATTTATAGCTTGCCAAGTATAGAAAAAGATCCTATGATGTATGAGTCGTGCGCTCGTATCTCCTCAAACGTCTCCTGCTCATCCCCCTCACGCTACTCGGCGTGAGCTGCCTCGTCTTTTGCCTGACACGGCTCGTCCCAGGAGGACCCATTGAGCAAATGCTTCAGCAGCAAGCCATCGCCGCCCTCGACGGCGAATCAGGTAGCCAGAGTAGCCTTCAGACGCAGATGAATGACGAGGAGCGCGAAAAACTCGAAGAGATGTTCAACCTCCACGAGCCCACGTGGAAAGCCTATCTCCAGTGGCTCGGGCTGCTCCCCCGCGAGCACGCCATCACCAAGGCGAGCTTCACCGAGGATCACAAAGCCTACCTCACCCTCCAAGCCTCCGCCAGCGCGCCGCTCCACATCGTCGAGATCCAGCGGCAGGGGATGACCGCCCACTACCTCCACGAGGACACACTGCGCGAGGAGGGCTGGCACATCGAGCTACTCACCCCCGAGCAGCTCGCGGCACGCGCCCAGAGGCGCGGCAGTCCCCCTACCGACGAAATCCCCGCGTGGCAGGTACGCGCCTACCAGCTCTCCTTTGACGGACTGCTGCAGGGCTCCTTTGGCAATTCTTACAAATACAACACCCCCGTCTGGGACATGATGATGGAGCGTCTCCCCGCCACGCTCTACCTCGGACTGCTCGGGGCTCTCGTCAGCTACGGCATCAGCCTGCCGCTAGGCGTGCTCAAGGCCATCTGGCACAAGTCATGGTTCGACCACCTCAGCTCGGGGCTCATCTTTATCGGCTACGCCATCCCTGGATTCGCCCTAGGGGCTATCCTGCTCGTCTACCTCGGCGCGAGGCTGGAGTGGTTCCCCATCTACGGGCTGACCAGCGACGACTTTGAGAGCATGAGCTGGCAGGAGCAGATCCTTGATCTCGCGTGGCACACCGTGCTGCCGCTGAGCTGCTACGTGATCTCCACCTTCGCCATGAACACCATGATGATGAAAAACAACCTCATGGAGAACCTCTCCGCCGACTACATGCGCACCGCCATCGCAAAGGGCTGCTCCTTCCACCGCGCCGTCTACCGCCACGCGCTGCGCAACTCCATCATCCCCATCGTCTCCACGCTCGGTAGCATCATCGGCGTGATCTTCGGCGGCTCCGTGCTCATCGAGCGCATCTTTGACATCCAAGGCTTTGGCATGCTCAGCTACCAAGCCCTGCTCGACAAGGACTACTCACTCATCATGGGCACGCTCATGCTCAGCTCGCTCATCATCGTCGTAGGCAACCTCATCGCCGACATCTGCGTGGCACTCATCGACCCGCGCATCCGCTTTGGCGCCTCTTCTTAGTTTTTTCTTTTTCATCAGACAATGCCCCCACGCCGCCTCATCGCCCTGCTGCTGCTGCTCGCCGTCCTGCTCGCCTCCCTAGGCGAGCTCTGCGGCTGGCTGCTACCCACGCTCTCGTGGGCCTTCACCGCGAGCCGTGAGCTGAGCCTCCTTCAGTGGGAATATGGTGGCACGACGATCTACTGGTTTGGCTGGCTCTGCCAGCTGCTGCTCCTCGGACTCGCCCTGTGGCTGCTGCTTCGCCAGCCCAAGGCGCGCGCCACAGAGTGGCAGGAGAAATGGCAGCGATTCAAAAGCCTCAAGCGCGGCTACTACTCGCTGCTGCTGCTCGGCATCATCCTGCTGCTCGCAGGACTCGACCAGTGCCTCGTCGGGCAGCGCGCGCTCGTGCTCAGCTATGGCGGTGAGCTCTATTTCCCCGCCTTCACCCGCGCCATCTACCACGGCGAGGACTTTGGCCAGACGGGGCACCACGCCCTCGCCGAGGCGGATTATCTCGAGCTCGCCCTCAGCAAAGAGCAGAACCATGATCAGGGAGCCGCAAGCAAGCTCGACTGGATCATCATGCCGCCCATCCCCCACTCCCCCGCCCAGTACCGAGGCGTGCCGCCCTCACAGGCGCTCACCCTGCGCGACGGCGTACTCTACGAAGAGCATGAGGGAGAGCTCGAAGCCTACAACGGCCAAGCCGCCCTCCTCTACCCCACGGGACAGACGCAGCTACGCTACCGCTACCGCAAGGGGCGCAAGGACGGCAGCGCGCAGGGCTGGTCGCCCGAGCGACGCGAGGTCTACTACGCCGAGTACAAAGCGGGCACCCTCGTCACGGAGCGCTACACAGGAGAGGGCACACTCACCGACTACCTCCAGCCCCATACAGAGACAGGAGAGGAAAAAAAACTCGTCAAGCTCTACTACCCCCCCACCCCACCGCTCGTCGGCGGCCACTGGCTGGGGACGAATAGCCAAGGCATCGACATCGTCGCCTACCTCTTCGCGGGCTTGCAGGTGAATATCAAAGCCATCCTCCTCTACCTCCCCCTCGTCTACCTCATCGGCGTGAGCGTCGGCATGCTCATGGGCTACATCGGCGGGAGCTTTGACCTCATCACACAGCGACTCATCGAGGTCGTCGCCCAGCTGCCCTTCCTCTTCGTCGTCATGGTCGTCGTCGACTTCGTCCCCTCGGAGATGCGCGGCATGCTGCTCATCCTGCTGCTGCTCGTCGCCTTTGGCTGGATGCAGATGACCTACGTCATCCGCACCACCACGATGAAGGAAAAGAGCCGCGACTACGTCGCCGCCTCCCAGCTCATGGGTGCAGGGCCGCTGCACATCCTGCGCCGCCACATCCTGCCCAGCCTCACACCCATCATCGTCACGCTCATCCCCTTCAGCGTCGCGCTCGTCGTGCTCTCGCTCGCCTCCATGGACTACCTCGGCTTTGGCCTCCCCGACAGCTACGCGAGCTGGGGACGCCTGCTCAATGACGGGCTGGGCAAGCTCAACGCACCTTGGGTCGCGAGCGCGGCCTTTGGCGCGCTCGTCATCCTGCTGCTGCTCATCAGCTTTGTCGGCGAGGCCGTACGCGAGGCCTTCGACCCACGCAAGCATAGCTTTTACCAATAACCCCTCTCCTGCCATGCGCATCCTCCCCCTCATCCACGGGCTACTCGGCAGCTGCTGCCTGCTGCCCCTCGTCAGCTGTGACTCCCGCACCGAGACCGCGTCTCAGGGGGCGGCGTGGAGCGCGCCGCGCTACGAGGAGCTGCCCGCCGCCTTCAGCACTGAGGAGCAGAGCGAGCTGCCCAACTATGCCCGACGCTGGCGCGCGCCGCAGGGATTCCAAGGATTTATCAATAACTGGAATAGGGAAAATAGCACCGCCGATGAGCCCTACATTCGATTTGAGGAGACCTGTGCTCTGCCCGCGCAGCTCGACTGGCAGGACGGGAGCGGCGAGCCCGAGCTTGGCAGCCCCAAGGCGCAACGCGGCGGGCACCTTCGCATGGCCATCCTGCGCTCCTACCCGCCCAATGTGCGTGAGTTCGGCATCGGGAGCAATCACGCCGTGCGCAGCTACCTCTACGACCTCGTCGACCTCCCCCTCGTGCGCCTCCACCCCGCCACGGGCAACATCATCCCAGGCACCGCCGCCGCGTGGGCTCTCTCCCCCGAGGGCGATACCGTGTACTACCGCCTCGATGCGGCCGCGCGCTACTCAGACGGCGAGCCTGTGCGCAGCCAAGACCTACTGACGGCTCTCTACCTGCGCAGCTCCTCCTTTAGCTCCGATCCCTTTGCCCGCAGCTTCTACCTCCAGCGCGTGGAGCAGATCACCATCTACAGCGACCATATTTTCTCCGTCAAGCTCAAGCAGGCGCGCCCCATGGCCGTCTACGATGCCATGCTGCCGCTGAGCAGCACGCGCTTCTACGCCGAGTTCGGCCCCGACTACCAGACACGCTACCAGTGGCGACGCCCGCCGACTACGGGCGCGTACGAGCTCGACGCCTCGGGCAACATCGCGGGGCGTCAGCTGCGGCTGCGCGCGGTGGAGGACTGGTGGGCGCGCGAGCGACGCTACACGCGCTACAGCTGCAATGTGGAGATGATCACCTATAGCTTTGTCAATGAGCTCATCAAGGCGCGCGAGCTCTTCCGCCTCGGGCAGCTCGACACCTTCAGCTCACGTGAGGCGGAGGACTGGTATGAGAATCTGGAGATACCCGAGGTACACCATGGCTACATCCAGCGCGTCCACTTTAGCAACATCTGGCCGCGCAACGCCTTTGGCATCCATCTGAACAGCTCGCACCCCCTGCTGCGCGACCGCCACATGCGCCTCGGCATCCAGCACAGCCTGCATGTGCAGGCCGCCATCGACACCGTGCTACGCGGGGACTTCACGCGGCAGGGCTCGTACTTCTCAGGCTATGGCGAGTACACGAACCCGACGCTGAAGCCGAGGGAATTCGACCCCCAGCTCGCGCGCGACTACTTTGCGAAGGCGGGCTACACGCGTGAGGGGAGTGACGGCATCCTCCAGCAGGAAGACGGCACGCGCCTCGTGCTCACCATCAGCTCGCGCAAGGACGAGCTCTACGACAAGATCCTCACCCAGCTGCGCCAGGAAGCGCGACGCTGCGGGCTGGAGCTGCGCACGGAGCAGATGGATGATACGCTTTTCTTCATGCGCATACGGGAGAAGGGGCTACAAGCGGGCATCTTCTCCTGGGCGCTCGCGCCTCCCATCCCCGAGGCTGAGGGCTACCTGCACTCGCGCTACGCCTACAGTGAGGCAGGCGAGCCACTCGCGCATACGAACAATATCACCGCCATCGCGGATCCCGAGCTGGATGCCGCTATCGCTGCGGCGGAGCAGGCGAGCAGCAAAGAAGCCTCCATCGCCGCACACCACCGCATCCAGCAGCTCGTGCATGATCATGGCTCATGGATCTCGGCGTGGTCGACCACCTACTGGCGCTTTGCCCAATGGGCGTGGATGAAGTGGCCGGAGGAAGAAGGCTGTATTTTCTGTCCTCCTCGCTTCCTCAATCCGATGAACAGCATGCTCTTCTGGATAGACACGCAGGAAAAAGAGCGCATCCTCAAGGCGCGACAGGCACAGGAGGCGGGCGAGGAGAAGGAATACGTCATCCCGTTGCCTGCTCAGAACTCTCAAACATAAACCTTCCTTTTACTGAGTGAAAAATCCCATTTTTCATTCAACAAAAGGAAGTACATACTCCCGACCTGATAGCCGCGGCATAATCAGGTACGCAGACCGCTGTTGCGCAACCACCGCTTGCGTACCTCAGCGCGCTTCGTCAGTCAAGGCAAAATCCGGCATAAACCGCTGCACGTCGCTTCGCGCCGCTTGCTATTTATACGGATTTTATCTTGACAGACTTCGCACGCTGAGGTCGGTGGCATGTATCTTCATTTGGTTGAAAAAGACTTTGTCTTTTCCCTCCAAATAAAGATGATCAAGAATGAATGAACCCACCTAAATAAATTTTCTTTATGTCTGCCCCCCTCCTCCAAGTCCAAGACCTCCGCATCGCCTTCCGCAGCAGCCCGCAGCACGAGCTCGTTGCCGTCGACGGCGTCAGCTTCACCCTCGCCGCCGGCGAATGCCTCGGCCTCGTCGGCGAGAGTGGCTCAGGCAAGAGTGTCACCGCCATGAGCCTCGCACGCCTCCTCCCCCAGCCCGCAGGCTCCATCCTCGGCGGCAGTATCCTCTTCGACGGTCGCGATGTCGTCCAGATGAGCCCGCGCGAGCTCCGCGAGCTGCGCAGCCACGGCATGGGATTCATCTTCCAAGAGCCTATGAATGCGCTCAACCCCGTCCACCGCATCGGCGATCAACTCATCGAGGCCATCCAGCTCCGCGAGCCCACGTCCCAGCAGCTCGCCCAAGAAAAGGCCATCCAGCTGCTCAAGCAGGTCCGCATCCCCGGTGCCGAAAGCTGCCTCGCGCGCTTCCCCCACGAGCTCTCAGGCGGCATGCGCCAGCGCGTCATCATCGCCATGGCTCTCGCCAGCCAGCCGCGCCTCCTCATCTCCGACGAGGCGACCACCGCGCTCGACGTGACTGTCCAGCACCAGATCCTGCGCCTCATCAAGGAGCTCCAGCGAGAGCTCCATGCCGCCTGCCTGCTCATCTCCCACGAGCTCGGCATCATCGCTCAGACCTGCGACCGCGTCGCCGTCATGTACGCAGGACGCATCGTCGAGCTGGGACCTGTCAAGGACATCTTTGAGCAGCCCAGACACGCCTACACGCGCGCGCTGCTCGCCTGCATCCCGAGCGATCAGCACGCGCCCAAGAGCGAGCTGCCCACTATCGCAGGACAGATCGCGCCGCTCGCCGAGCTCGTCGCCGGCTGCCGCTTCTGCCAACGCCTCGGTCGCCCGCTGGATACCCTCACCCAGCGCCCCGCTTGGCGCGAGGTCGCCCCCGACCACTGGGTCGAGAGCTGCCCCCTCTGCTCGAAGCTGGAGGAATAGCTGATCAATCGTGTTCCCCTACGGCGTGAGCGAAGCGCGGATTTCGTTGATGATCTCGACACAATCGCGCGTCATGGGATGCTGCTCTCCGAGCTTTTTCTCGTAGATCGCCAGAGCCTTCTGGTCGTATTCCAAGGCGTGCGCCACGTCGCCTTGGGATTCATAGACGCCCCCCATATTGAGGTAAGAGGAGGCCGTGTCGGGATGCTCCTCGCCGAGTAGTTTTACACGTATTTTCAATGCCTTGCCATAGTACTCCAGAGTACGCTCCAGATCGTCCATCGACTCATAGACGCCGCCTATATTGTTGTACGAGGTCGCCGTCGAGGGATGCTCCAGCCCCAGCGTTTTTTCTTTGATCGAGAGTGCCTTAGTATAGTACTCCAGCGCACGCGCATCCTCCCCCAGCGAGGCGTAGACAAAGCCAATGTTGTTGTAGGATATAGCGGTATCCTCATGCTCGACTCCATGCACACGCTCTTCGATAGCTAGCCCCTTCTCATAGTATTCCAAGGCTCGCGCGTAGTCGCCTTGCATGTCATAGACGAGGCCTAGATTGTTGTAAGAAATACCTGTATCGAGATGCTTCACGCCCAGCGTTTTCTCACGCAGGGAGAGAGCTCTACTGTGGTACTCCAGCGCGCGCTCGTACTCAGCTTGATAAGTGTACACCAAGCCCAGATTATTATCAAGGAGCACCGTATCGGGATGCTCCTCCCCGAGCAGCTCGCCGCGTAGGCTGCGTGCACGAGTGAGGTAGTCTATAGCCTGCCCATAGTCGCCTAGATCCGTATAGAGTAGCCCTATATCGTTGTACGCGGCAGCAGTCGCCGTATGCTGCACACCATGCAGCTGCTCGCAATGACGTACGAGGAGGAGATGGAGCTCCAGTGCGTCATCATAAAAGGCGTAGTCGCGCAAAAAGGTGGTATAATGAACGAGGAAATCAACATAATCCCCCACCGCGTCATGCGAATACTCCCGCTGCAAGGCGTCCGCATGAGCGCGCTCATAGGCGTGCTTTGCCTCTGCAAGGCGCTCGCTCACAGGCATGGTTCCATCATCTGCGCAGAGTAGCGACTGAATCGCGCTCACCGTGTCATCCATCATCGACTCTTGCTTCATAATGCTAGATAGGAGAACATTTTTTGCCCTCGCTGTCAAGTTTTGCTAGATTTTACTCCTCCTGCCCTAGATAAATCTTGAAGTAAGGCTCAAAGATGCCTAGAATATGCCAGCCAACATGCTCTTCGAACAAGTCAAACTCACAGCCGCCAAGTGCCATGCGATCATCTCACGCGCCTTTCTCCGCGCGGCGCACAAGC